>NZ_VIFM01000828.1 GCF_006636215.1 Myxococcus llanfairpwllgwyngyllgogerychwyrndrobwllllantysiliogogogochensis
AGGTGGCGGTGGACGCGATATTTGACTCGGTGTCGGTGGCGACCACCTACCGAGAAAAGCTGGCCGAGCAGGGGATCATCTTCTGTTCTTTCGGCGAGGCGATCCACGACCATCCGGAACTGGTGAAAAAGTATCTGGGCACCGTAGTGCCGGGGAATGACAACTTCTTTGCCGCGCTGAACGCCGCAGTGGCTTCGGACGGCACCTTTATCTATGTGCCGAAGGGCGTCCGCTGCCCGATGGAGCTGTCGACCTATTTCCGCATCAACGCCGAAAAGACCGGGCAGTTTGAACGCACCATTCTGGTGGCCGATGAAGGCAGCTACGTCAGCTATATTGAAGGCTGCTCGGCGCCGGTGCGCGACAGCTATCAGCTGCATGCCGCGGTCGTTGAAGTCATCATCCATAAAGACGCGGAAGTGAAATAC
>NZ_VIFM01000829.1 GCF_006636215.1 Myxococcus llanfairpwllgwyngyllgogerychwyrndrobwllllantysiliogogogochensis
GTCGTAATAGCCGGCGCATTGTTCGCAGTGGTGCTGAAGATGTGTGCAGGGTAGAGGATGGCTACGGTACAGGAGGCTTTCAGCCTTTTTTTGCATGTGTTGGTTTGATCGTAGACGTGGCTGCTAGCAAACGAGCCCACTAGACAAATTTTGGGAGATGTATGTCCAGTTTGGTGCAGGAAATCCAGCGCGACGCGCTAGACCCTAAGACCGGCGTCAGTGACCTGCTTCGAAAGGCGTTGGTGGTGTCAACCAAGCTCAAGATCAGTGAGGACACCGCTTGGATCAAGGCCGAGCTTTCAGGCTACACCGATGATGCTGAGCTGCCTGCCTATAGAGATCTGCGTGGGCTCCCTCAGGTACACAATCACTATCATGGCTACTTGCCTTTTAACATGCCAGCGGAGATGGAGCAGAAGTTCTGTAG
>NZ_VIFM01000830.1 GCF_006636215.1 Myxococcus llanfairpwllgwyngyllgogerychwyrndrobwllllantysiliogogogochensis
ACCCAGCCCATCCCCTCGATGCCGCTCTATTTCTGGGGCGACGCGCCCGCGGGCGCACCGGCATTGCCGGGCGACCCGCAGGGGCCGCGCTACCTCGCGAGCTACTTCGACATGTACCCGCCCGGCCATGGCCGCCAGCCCGGCGGCGGCGACGGCCCCGCGTCCATGGGCGCCGTCTGGCGCCACGGCGACTGGCTGCGCGTCGGCCCGGAAGGCCGCTGCGTGATCTACGGCCGCAGCGACGCCACCATCAATCGCCACGGCCTGCGCATGGGCACCAGCGAGCTGTACCGCGCGGTGGAGGCTCTGCCCGAAGTGCTCGACAGCCTCGTGGTGGACCTGGAATACCTGGGCCGCGAGAGCCACATGCCGCTCTTCGTGGCGCTGCGCGAGGGCGCCGTGCTGGACGACGCGCTGCCTGTCTCTT
>NZ_VIFM01000831.1 GCF_006636215.1 Myxococcus llanfairpwllgwyngyllgogerychwyrndrobwllllantysiliogogogochensis
GGCCAAGGCGAGGACCAATGTCATCGCGTCGTACGCCAACGCGCTCGATGCGAGCAACCAGGCGCTTCAGCGGCAACTGTCGACGCAAGCACAGCGCGTTGGGATGGGCGATCGAGAGTACGAGATTCAGCAGAGGATCAACGACGCCTATGCTGATCAGGCCGACAAGCTGCGTGAGCTGCAGCTACAGATGAACGCTGGCCAGATCGATCAGGAAACGTTCGAAGCGGAGAGGGCACAGCTGCTGTCCAAGACGCTTGATCGCCTGCAGTTGATCAAGGACGGGTACGACGAACTGCGGCAGGCCGAGGGCAATTGGCTGGCTGGCGCGAGCGCGGCGTGGGCGAACTATCAGCAGCAGGCCAGCAACGCAGCTCAGCAGATGGGTGATGTGGTTGGCACGGTCATTGGCGGCTTCGAAGACGCC
>NZ_VIFM01000832.1 GCF_006636215.1 Myxococcus llanfairpwllgwyngyllgogerychwyrndrobwllllantysiliogogogochensis
CTTCTCTTCCGCCGTCACGGTGCTGTCCGGCTGCTCCTCGATGCTGACGCGGTTGCGGCCCGCCACCTTGGCCTTGTAGAGCTGGCTGTCGGCGCGCTCGGTCCACAGCAGCGTCGTGCTGCGGATCCACTGGAGCGCGAACGCGCCGCCGATGCTGACGGTGACGTTGAGCTCGACGGTGGGCGAGATGCGGACCGGGGTGCGCTCCACCGCGCGGCGGATGCGCTCGGCCACCACGCGCCCGAACCCGGCGTGGCAGGCGGGCAGCACGACGGCGAATTCTTCGCCGCCGTAACGCGAGAGGGTGTCCATGGGGCGCACGCAGCGGCTCAGCGTGCGGGCGATCGACTGCAGGACGATGTCCCCGGCCATGTGGCCGTAGGTGTCGTTCACCCGCTTGAAGTGGTCGATGTCCAGCATCAGCAGC
>NZ_VIFM01000833.1 GCF_006636215.1 Myxococcus llanfairpwllgwyngyllgogerychwyrndrobwllllantysiliogogogochensis
AGCGTAACACGGTGGTCGTGGAGACCCCGGCGGCCTCGGCCAGTTCGCGGATGGTCATGTACATCACTTTGTCACGATTTTTAATGACGTAGTGGTAGACCATCATCTCAAGATTATTGAGACTGGCGACAGCGGCGTGGGAGAACATACTCACAGGGCGAACTCACAATTCATAATGACCAGGACGGAATTATATCATGCAGGCCAATGACATTACCTTTTTTCAGCGTTTTCAGGACGACATCCTCGCCGGGCGCAAAACCATCACCATTCGCGATGCAGCGGAGTCGCACTTTAAGCCCGGCGATGTGCTGCGCGTTGGGCGCTATGAAGATGACGGCTATTTTTGCACCATCGCCGTGACCGCGACCTCGACGGTGACGCTCGATACGCTGACCGAACAGCATGCGCAACAGGAGAATATGAC
>NZ_VIFM01000834.1 GCF_006636215.1 Myxococcus llanfairpwllgwyngyllgogerychwyrndrobwllllantysiliogogogochensis
GCGATAAATCCGCCCTTACCCTGCACGACCGGCAGCACGATTAGCCCGCCCCAGCCGGCATAGCACTGCGCGCCGAGCAGGGCGGTAGTGACGCAACCGCTGGCGGCGCCAATCATAATTGAGGGGATCACCCGCAGCGGGTCGGCGGCGGCAAAGGGGATGGCCCCTTCGGAGACGCCAACGCAGCCCATTACCAGCGCGGCTTTGCCGGTTTCACGCTCTTCGGCGCTGAAATATTTGCGGCCGACAAGCGTTGCCAGCCCCATGCCCAGCGGCGGAATGGCGATACCGACGGCGGCGATGGCCACGACGCTGTAAATGCCCTGGGAGACGCAAATCAGCATAAAGGCATAAGCCACTTTATTCACCGGGCCGCCCATGTCGAAGGCCAGCATCAGGCCCATGATGATGGCGAGCAGGACAATAC
>NZ_VIFM01000835.1 GCF_006636215.1 Myxococcus llanfairpwllgwyngyllgogerychwyrndrobwllllantysiliogogogochensis
ATTCCATCAGCGCACGCCCGACAGGAGCTGGATAAGGGCAAGGGCCTGGTGCGCGTCCAACTCGTGCACACGTCGGAGCAGGGCCTCCTTGGCGGCAGCGACGACGTCTGGTGGCAGCGAGGCGCGGTAGCCCAGTAATTCGTTGGGGGTGGTGCGGAGGGCGGGGCACAGACGGTACAGCGTCTGGACGCTGGGGAGCATTCGCCCTCGCTCGAGCCGGCAGTAGGTGGTGGGAGAGATGTTGATGAGTTGGGCCACCTCCGCCTGTGTCAGGTTGGCACGAATGCGGGCGATGCGCGTGGTGTCGCCGATGATGGCGGACAAGGGGCGGGAGGGCTCCGGCTCCTTCGGAAGGGCGACGGCGCGGATGTCGGGGTGGATATACATTCCAGACAAACTATACCTGATAGGCTAGTCAACTTCACCT
>NZ_VIFM01000836.1 GCF_006636215.1 Myxococcus llanfairpwllgwyngyllgogerychwyrndrobwllllantysiliogogogochensis
CCGTTCCTCGGCGGCGGCTTCGGCCACTTCTATAACTATGCGCCAGTGAAGATCGAGTACGCGATCGACCGCTTTACGATGGAAGCCAAACGCCAGCTCGACGTGCTGGACAAACAGCTCGCCCGCGGTCGCTATGTGGCCGGCGAGGAGTACACCATCGCCGATATGGCTGTCTGGCCGTGGTATGGCAACGTAGTGCTGGGCAATGTCTATAACGCGGCGGAGTTCCTCGACGCCGGGAGCTATAAAAACGTGCTGCGCTGGGCGCAGGATGTCGGCAACCGCCCGGCCGTCAAGCGCGGACGCATCGTCAACCGCACCAACGGCCCGCTCAATGAGCAGCTGCATGAGCGCCATGACGCCCGCGACTTTGACACCCAAACGGAAGATAAGCGCCAGGCGTAAGATCTTCACCCTTTCCCGTTG
>NZ_VIFM01000837.1 GCF_006636215.1 Myxococcus llanfairpwllgwyngyllgogerychwyrndrobwllllantysiliogogogochensis
GTCTTGGCATTCAGGTTCTTATCGATCTGGGTCAGGCGCTCGCCCAGGGCGCCGCTGCGGCTGCCGGCCTCCTTGCGGGCGGTGTCGGTGGCGGCGCGCAGGTCGGCGAGCACCTGATGGAGCTGGGCGATGTCGGCGCCGAGCCGGGTGGTTTCGGTCCGGCCGGCATCGACGGTCGTGCTCAGCGCCAGGACGGCGTCGCTCGGCGCGCCGCCGGAGCCGGGACGTGCGGCGAAGCCCAGAACCAGACCGAGCGCCAGGGCGGTGCCAGCGATCGCGTAGCGCCGGACCTCTGGACCTGCCAGGGACGGCATCGCGAATCGCGCTGCCGCAGGTGCGGCGACGGGCTCGGGCTTCGGAACCGCCTTGCCCGCCACGACGGCCTTCAGCAGCTCGTCGGGAGAGAGGGCCGGCTTGGCTTCAATC
>NZ_VIFM01000083.1 GCF_006636215.1 Myxococcus llanfairpwllgwyngyllgogerychwyrndrobwllllantysiliogogogochensis
CCCGCTCCCCAGTCGCCCCACCCGCGTCAGCTCCTGACGGAAGTAGCGCGTGAAGAGCGTCTCCAGCGCGGGCTCCGACGTGTCGTTGCCGAAGATGGGCGCGCACACGGTGTTGACGCCCGCGGGCAGGCCCGAGCCGCGCGGCGTCAGGCGATAGCCACACCCTGAAAACAACGCCGAGCAACCCGTCAGCAACACGGCCAGGTGGAGACGCCGTGAGGCACTCCTGAAGGGAAGCGACATGGCCGGCACCCTACCCGCCCGAAGCACTCCGTCAAGCGCGAGGGCCCTCGGGCGGCTCCGATGAGGGCGCGGTGAGCACGGCCCCTCTCGCATCCCTCACCACGACGCCTCGGGCCTTCACCGCGCCCGCCAGCGTGCTCCAGGCACCCAGCAGTCGCGCATCCCGCTCAGAGCCCCGCCGCGCCAGCCCCAGGGGCCAGCGCAGCCGCCCTCCAGTGGACGTCTCCAGCACCAGCGCGTGCACCCGACACACCGCCGCCAGCAGGCCGCCCAGCGCCGCCAGGCCGAACATCACGAGCTTCAGCGGGAGCCCCACGGCCACGAACCCCAACACCGCGAAGCCACACAGCACCAGGGCCTCGAAGAAGGGACGCGACTCCAGCGTCAACGTCCGGAGCTGGATGAGCTCCACGATGAGCGGGGGTACAGCGTCGGCCGCGCGGTAGGTGATGCGCCCGCCCTCTCCGACGAGGGAGCGCCCTCCACCCAGGTCCGCCGAAAGGAAGGGCCCGAGCGGTGATGGCACGGGCGCCTCCGGGAGCGGGGCGCCGCAGGAGATGCACCGCGCGCCGCCCGCCGGTTGGGGCTGGCCGCACGCGGTGCACATGACGAGGACCTCGGCGGGCACCCAGGGTCCCCGCTCAACCGACGACGAAGTTCACCAGCCGCTTGGGCACGAAGACGAACTTGCGCAGCGTCTTGCCGGTGATGGCGGATTGCACCCGCTCATCCGCCTCGGCCGCCGCGCGCACGTCCGCCTCTCCCGCGTCCGCCGCCACGCGAATCTCCGCGCGCAGCTTGCCGTTCACCTGCACGGCGTAGGGGATGACGTCGTCCACCACCAGCGCCGGGTCGAAGTCGGGCCACGGCTGCGCGACGGTGAACTCCTTGCTCCCGTAGGCCTCCGCGATTTCGTCCGCGATGTGCGGCGCGAAGGGCGTGAGCACCACCGCGAGCAGGCGCACCGCCTCCGCCATGGCCGCCTTCTCCGCGGGCGTCTCCGGCGTCCCGGTCGCGGACAGCGCGTTGAGGCCCTCCATGATGCCGGCGATGGCGGTGTTGAAGGACAGCCGCTCGATGGCCTCCCCCACCCGCTTCAGGCACTTGTGCGCCACGCGGCGGATCTCCAGCGCCTTGCCCTCGAAGGGCCCGTCATGCGTGGCACCCGCCACGGAGGCGTGGTGGGTGGAGGCCAGCACCCAGACGCGCTTGAGGAAGCGGAACACGCCGTCCACCTGCTCGTCGGCCCAGTCGAAGTCGCGCTCCGGCGGGCCGGCGAACATGACGTACGCGCGCGCGGTGTCCGCGCCGTACTCTTGGACGATGGCAGCCGGCGCGACGACGTTGCCCCAGCGCTTGGACATCTTCCGTCCATCCGGGCCGTTGACGATGCCCTGCGTAATCAAGCGCTTGACGGGCTCGTCCACCGGGCTCAAGTCCAGCAGCTTCATCACCCGGGTCCAGAACCGGAAGTAGAGCAGGTGCATGACCGCGTGCTCTGGCCCGCCCACGTAGATGTCCACGGGCAGGAAGCGCTGGGCCTGCTTCGGGTCGAACGGCGCGGCGTCGTAGTGCGGCGACAGGTAGCGGGCGAAGTACCAGCAGGAGTCGACGAAGGTGTCCATCGTCTCCGCCTCGCGCCGAGCGGGGCCACCGCACTTCGGGCACGTGGTGTTCACCCACGAGGCGACCTTCGCCAGCGGGGGCTCGCCCTTGCCGGTGAGCACCTCCTGGACGTCGATTTCCGGCAGCTTCACCGGGAGCTGCTCCACGGGCACGGGGATGCCGTGGCGCTCCGGGTCGCACTTCTCGCAGTAGACGATGGGGATGGGCGTGCCCCAGTAGCGCTGGCGGCTGAAGCCCCAGTCCTTCTGGCGGTACGTCACCGTGGCGCGGCCCTGGCCGTCCTTCTCCAGCTTCGCGGCCATCGCCGTGCGCGCCGCCTCGGACGTCATCCCGGTGTAGTCACCCGAGTCCACCAGCACGCCGTAGTCGGTAAAGGCCGCCTCCAGCGCCTCGCCCGCCGGGAGCTTGTCGCCCGTGGCCGGCTGGATGACGACCTTCACCGGCAACGCGTACTTGCGCGCGAAGGCGAAGTCGCGCTCGTCGTGCGCGGGCACGCTCATCACCGCGCCCGTGCCGTAGTCGCTCAACACGAAGTTGGCGATCCAGATGGGCACCTGCTGGCCCGTGAAGGGATTGACGGCATGGGCGCCCGTGAAGATGCCCTCCTTCTCCGTGTCCTCTCCCGTCCGCTCCGTCTTGGACTGGGCCGCCATGCGCTTGACGAAGGCGTCCACGTCCGCGCGGCGCTCGGGCGTCGTCACCTGAGCCACCAGCTTGTGGTCCGGCGCGAGCACCACGTAGGTGCAGCCGTGGATGGTGTCGATGCGCGTGGTGAAGACGCGCAGGGAGGCGTCATGGCCCTGGATGCGGAAGTCCGCCTCCGCGCCATCCGAGCGGCCAATCCAGTTGCGCTGCATCGAGGTGATGCGGTCCGGCCACTCCTTGAGCGTGTCCAGCGCGTCCAACAGGTCCTGCGAGAACCGGGTGATTCGGAACGCCCACTCGGGCATCTCCCGGTCCACCACGGGCGACGAGCAGCGCTCGCACACGCCGTCCTTCACCTGCTCGTTGGCGATGACGGTGTGGCAGCCGGTACACCAGTTCACCTTGCTGAAGCGGCGATAGACGAGCCCGCGCTCCAGCATCTTGATGAAGAACCACTGGTTCCAGCGGTAGTACTCGGGCTGGCTGGTGTTGACCTCGCGCTCCCAGTCGTAGCTGTAGCCGAGGCTCTTCATCTCGTGCTTGAACGAGACGATGTTCTCCGCGGTGCGGATGGCCGGGTGCACGCCGTCCTTGATGGCCGCGTTCTCCGCCGGCAGACCGAACGCGTCCCAGCCCATGGGATGAAGCACGTCGAAGCCGCGCATCAGGAAGTAGCGCGCGTACACATCCCCGATGAGGTAGTTGCGCACATGGCCCATGTGCATCTTGCCACTGGGGTACGGCAGCATCTCGAGCACGTATTTCTTCGGTGCGCCCGGGCGCTTGCCTGCCCGGAAGATGCCGGCCTCGTCCCAGCGGGCCTGCCACTTGCCTTCAATCGACTGCGGCTCGTAACGCTCGTTCATCGCCATATCCGCTGCGCCTCTTATGGGAGGGCCGGCCCTGGGGGCAACAAGTCTCGCCGGGCCCTCGTGCTCGCCGACACTCGGCGGGGACGGAGCCCTCCCCTCAGGCCGACGAGGCCGGATTTCTCCGGCTGACCTGAGTAAACCCGCGACCGAGGCCACTTCTGTCGCCGTCCGAGCCCCCGTCCGCCCGCCCCGCGCCTCCACGCGACGCGCTCGCCGCGCGCGCCGGGGGCCCGCGACCCCTCGCGCCAACGCGAGCCGCCACGGGCCGACGTGCGGGCTCTTCCGCGGGCCAGGCACCACCCATCCCGACGGGTTGGCCTCGGGGAGATCCACGATGTCTCCAGCCAGGTAGGGACGTGCTCTCCCCCTGGCGTAAGGCAGATCGCGCCCCGCGTCACCCCCGACTCGATACGAGATCGGAATATTTCCGCTTGGATGGATTTGGCCAACATTCTTGAAAAACAAGGCTCGCCATTGACTGGTTCAGTTCAGACGGTGACGATTCGCGCCCACGGCACCTGCTGGGGGGGCCGTCCCTACCGTTGCGAGGAAAGATCCGAATGACGCTTAAGAGAGCGTTGATTCCGGGGTGCGTGATCGCACTCTTCTCGTTGGAAACAATGGCGCAGGAAGCGAGCCCGCCTGCTCCGGAACCGCAGGCGCCCGCTGCTCAGGCTCCCGCGGTACCGGCGCCCGCGGCTCCGGCCACCACCGCTCCAACGGCTCCCGCGCCGGCCGCCGCGCCCGCTCTGGGTCGCACCGTGAAGGGTCGCGTCGCGGACCGTCTGACGAACGAGGGCCTGCCCCTGGTTCGCGTCATCATCAAGGGCACCACGCAGGGTGTGGAGACGGAGCTGGACGGCACCTTCTCGCTGCCCAACGTCCCGGCGGGCTCGGTGACGCTGCTCTTCTCCAGCCAGGACTACGGCGAGCGGGAAGTGCGCGTCGGCGCCGCGCAGAGCGACGTGACGGTGGCGCTCGACAACATCTTCTCCGAGGAGATGGTCGTCGTGGGTCGAGCCTCCGAGCTCGCCCGTAAGCACCTGGCCAACTCGGTCGCCTCCGTCAGCGCCGAGGAGATGAACCGCGCCCCCGCGCAGACCATCGACCAGGCCCTCCAGGGCAAGGTGGCCGGCGCCAACATCCAGCAGAACTCCGGCGCCCCGGGCGGCGGCATCCAGATGCGCCTGCGCGGCGTGTCCACCATCAACGGCTCCACGGCGCCGCTCTACGTCATCGACGGCGTGCTCGTCAGCGACGTGGCCATCGCCTCCGGCGTCTACGTGGTGACGGACTCCGTGGGCGGCTCCAACCCGAACCCCACGCAGGACAACCAGGTCAACCGCATCGCGGACATCAACCCCAACGACATCGAGAGCATCGAGGTCCTCAAGGGAGCGTCCGCCGCCGCCATCTACGGCTCCAAGGCCGCCAACGGCGTCATCATCATCAACACCAAGCGCGGTCGCGCCGGTGAGCCGAAGTTCGAAATCACCCAGCGCGTGGGCATGTACACGCTGGCCAACAAGCTCGGCACCCGCCGCTTCGAGACCGTCGAAGAGGCCGTCGAGCAGTTCGGCGCGAACGCGGCCCAGTACTACACGGGCAAGACGTACGACCACGAGGCCAAGCTCGCGGGCCGCAGGGATCTGTCCACGGAGACGCTCGCCAGCGTGAGCGGCGCGTCGGGCAACACGAAGTACTTCGCCTCCGCGATGCTCCGCAGCGACGAGGGCATCATCGCCAACACGGGCTACGACAAGCAGTCGTTCCGCCTGAACCTGGGTCAGTCGCTGGGCGATGCGGTGGACATCAACGTCGCCACCAACCTCATCCACACGTTGGGCCGGCGCGGCCTCACCAACAACGACAACCAGACCATCACCAACTACATGGTGCTGCCGAACGTGCCCGAGTTCCTCAACATGGAACCGAACGCGCAAGGCGTGTACCCCGTCAACCCGTTCCTGGCCAACGGCGCCAACCCGCTGCAGACGTCCGCGCTGGTGAAGAACGACGAGGACGTGTGGCGCTTCATCGGGTCCGGTGATGCCACCATCCACCTGTGGAAGAACGACGAGAACCACCTGCGCGTGCTCGCCAACGCGGGTGTGGACCGCTTCCAGCAGGAGAACCGGCTGCTGTTCCCGCCAGAGCTCAACTTCGAGCCGGTGGACGACACCTTCCCGGGCACGTCGCTGTTCGGCACCAGCCAGGTGCGCAACCTGAACGGTGGCCTCAACCTGGTGCACTCGTACAAGCCCGCCTCGAAGTTCCTCACCGCCACGACGTCCGGCGGTGTGCAGTTCGAGGAGCGCCGCATCGACTCCACGTACGTCGTCTCCGAGAACCTCAACGCCGGTCAGCCCGGCGTGGACAACGGCACCGTGATTGGCGTGCGCGACACCTCGACGCACATCCGGGACCGCGGCTACTACGTGCAGGAGGAAATCGTCACGTTGGACGACCGGCTCACCCTGGTCGGCGCCATCCGTGGTGAGCAGAGCAGCGCCAACGGCAATCCGAACAAGCTGTTCTTCTACCCGAAGCTGGCGTCCGCCTACCGCATCCCCCTGGCCGTCCCGGTCATCAACGAGCTCAAGGTCCGCGCGGCCTACGGCGAGACGGGCAACCAGCCGCTGTACGGCATGAAGTTCAGCGGCATGAGCGCGCTGGGCAACGTGCAGGGCACCCCGGGCCTCGTCGGCACGGGCGTCGCCGGTGACCCGAACATCCGTCCGGAGCGCCAGCGCGAAATCGAGGCCGGTGTCGACGCGCTGATGTTCGGCGGCGACGTCATGGTGGAGCTGTCGGTGTACCAGCGCGCCATCAGCGACATGCTGCTGCAGCGCGCCCTGCCCAGCTCCACGGGCTTCACCACCCAGTTCGTCAACGGCGGCTCGCTGCGCAACCGCGGCATCGAGGCCATGCTCCAGGTGACGCCGGTGCGCGGGGCGCTCGAGTGGACGAGCTCCGCGACGTTCGCCCTCAACCGCAGCAAGGTGACGAGCCTGCCGGCGGGGCCGTTCCAGGCGGGTGGCTTCGGCAACTCCCTGGGCGCGTTCTTCATCGAGGAGGGCTCGTCCGCCACGCAGATTGTCGGCAACGTCGGCCGCGACGAGAACAACGTCCCCATCGTGAAGAAGATTGGCGACACCGAGCCGACCTTCACGCTCGGCTGGGCCAACACCCTGCGCTACTCGGACCTCACCCTGTCCTTCCTGTGGCACTGGCAGCAGGGCAGCGACGTCATCAACCTGACGCGCTTCCTGTATGACGGCGCCGGCACGTCCGTGGACTACGAGACGGCGGGTCGTCAGCGCCTGCAGGACCGCCGCAACAACGCGGGCATCTACGTGGAGGATGCGTCCTTCGTGAAGCTGCGCGAAGTGACGCTCAGCTACAACCTGCCCAAGAGCTGGGTGTCCGCGATTCCGAAGCTGCAGAACGCGCGACTCAGCCTGAGCGGCCGCAACTTGCTGATGTTCACCAGCTACTCGGGTCTGGACCCCGAGGTGAGCAACTTCGGCAACCAGGCCATCGCTCGCAACATCGACGTCGCTCCCTTCCCCCCCAGCCGCAGCTTCTGGACGTCGCTCGACGTCGGGTTCTAAGGCCATGAATATCTACCAGACGAAGAAGACCGTGTTGGCGCTCTGCGCCGTACTGGGCCTGGGCGGCTGCGGCAGCCTGGACATCGGTGACCTGAACAACCCCAGCCTGGACGAGTTCAAGAACAACCCCACCAGCTCCGCCGTCAACAGCGCGTCCACGGGCCTGCTGCTCGGACACCGCGCGGGCGTGGCGATTCAGAACGGCTACGTCGCGCAGCTGGGCACCATCGGCCGCGAGGCGTACGTCTTCGACCCCGCGGATCCTCGCACGGTGGAGGAGATTCTCGGGCCGACGCTGGACCCGGGCGCTGGCGCCTTCGGCGGCAACTTCTGGGCGGCCCCGTACTCCAACATCCGCAACGCCAACACGGTGCTGGCGGCGCTGGACAAGGTCGCGGCCTTCTCGGACGAGCAGAAGGAGGGCATCCGGGGCTTCACGAAGACCATCCAGGCGCTCGACTTCCTGGTGGTCATCAACACCCACGACACCAACGGCGCGCCCATCGACGTGGACCTGCCGCTGGGTCAGCTGGCGCCCATCGTCGGCAAGGACGCGGTGTTCACCCGCATCGCGACGCTGCTCGACGAGGCGGCGGCGCACCTGGACAACGCGGGTGGCTCGTTCTCGTTCCGGTTGAGCACCGGGTTCGCGGGCTTCGACACGCCGGAGACGTTCCGGAAGTTCAACCGCGCCATCAAGGCACGCGTGTCCGTGTACATGGGCCGCAACGAGGACGCGCTGACGGCGCTGAGCCAGTCGTTCATCGACGCCACCGCGCCCGCTGAAGACGGCGCGAAGGCGGCGGCGCTCGCGTCGCTCAACGTGGGCGTCTACCACGTGTTCCGGGCGGCCTCGGGCGACGTGGACAACAACCTCCTGAGCCTCACCATCGTCGCCCACCCCTCCATCGAGACCGATGCGCCGCGCCAGGCGAACGACGCGCTGGATGACCGGGTCACTCGCAAGACGGCCAAGCTGGACGAGCCGGCGAGCGCCGCGGGTGGCCGGCTGACGGCGGACCGGGGCTTCACGCTGTACCCGTCGGCGGAGTCGCCGGTGCCCATCATCCGCAACGAGGAGCTCATCCTCCTTCGCGCGGAGGCCAACATCGGCCTGGGCCAGATTGGCCCGGCGGCGGATGACCTCAACTACATCCGCACCCGCTCCGGCCGGCTCTCGCCTCGCGCGGACATCACCGCCGCGAACGCCCTGGACGAGCTGCTGGTGCAGAAGCGCTACTCGCTCCTGTTCGAGGGCGGGCACCGGTGGATCGACATGCGTCGTTACAACCGGCTGAACGATCTGCCCCGCAACCTGGACGCCAGCTACGGGCCGCACGAGCGCTACCCCATCCCCGTCGCCGAAATCAACGCGCGACCGTAGGCCGCCGCACCGGGCCTCCAGGGTTGATTCCTGGAGGCCCTCGTCATTCCCGCTCCAGGCGCGCGGCACTGCGCTCGCCTGGAGTCGTGGTCAGCGCCGATGGATCAACGGGCCTTCGGCAACCCGGCGCGCTCCGCCACGAGCGCCCCCAGCGCGGACCAGTCGAGGTCTCCGTGCCCCTGGGCCACGCCACCGAGGTACTGGTCCCTCACGAGACTGGCCAGGGGCATGGGCACCTCCGCCGTGCGCGCCGCCTCCAGCACCAGCCCCACGTCCTTGAGCCCCAGCCGCATGGCGAAGCCCGCAGGCGAGTACTTCTCCTCGGCGATGGCCTGCGCATACCGCTCGAAGATGGGCGAGCGCGCGAAGACGGCCTGGAACAGCTCCAGGAACTGCTTCGGTTCGATGCCTGACTTGCGCGTGAAGGCGAACGCCTCCGCGAGCGACTCCAGCATCGACGCGATGAGGAAGTTGCCGGAGAGCTTCACCACGTTGGCCATGGAGGCCTGCTCCCCCAGCACCGTGAGGCCCCGCCCCAGCGCCTCCAGGAGCGGCCGGCAGCGCTCCACATCCGCCTTCGTGCCCGCGGCCACGACCCAGAGCTGCTTCGACTCCGCGGCCTCGGGACGGCCGAACACCGGCGCGGCCACGTAGCCCTGGTCCGCGCTCGCGTGCGCGTCCGTGAGGCGCTGGGAGAGCGCCACGGAGATGGTGCTCGAGGAGACATGCACGGCGCCCTTCGAAAGCCCCGTGATGATGCCCTGTGGGCCCAGCGCCACGGCTTCCGCCGCGCTGTCGTCCGCGAGCATGCTGAAGACGACCTCCGCGCCCTTTGCGGCCTCCGCGGGCGACGCCACCACGCGGGCGCCCTGCTTCACCAGGGGCTCGCCGCGCGCCGGAGTGCGGTTCCACACCGCCACCTCGTGCCCCGCGGAGAGCAGACTCTTCGCCATGGGCAGCCCCATATTGCCCAGTCCCACGAAACCCAGCTTCATGTCGCGCTCCCGTCCCTTCGGTCCGAGCCACCCTGCGCTCCGCTTCCGGACGCCGCAAGCACCCTGTCAGCGCGCGTCCAGGAGCAAACGCCCGGGCCTACTCCGGGCGGTCCTCGGAGACATCCAGGTGTTCGAAAGCGCGGCCTAGCGTGAGCACGCCCAGGCCCACCTCCGCCGCCAGCACGGCCGACGCGGCCGCCGCCCCCAAAGGCAGCGCCCACACCTCCAGCGAGGACCACAAGGGGAAGCCCACCACCGCGCCCGCCAGCGCCGCCGGCAACAAGCCCACCAGCGACACCACCAGCGAGCCCACCAACGTCAGCAGGCGCTGCCCGAGCGCCTCGATGCCCCGCGCGCTCCCCGTCCTGTCCGCGGGCACCCACGCCGGAAACAGCACCACCGCCGCGTTCTGGACGAAGAGCCCGGCCAGCGACACCGTGGGCAGCAGCACCGCGAGCGCCACCCCACCCGGCCACCACCAGGTCGCAAGCCACGGGTCCTCGGCGCCCGGGCCACACAGCAGTCCCACCGTCAGGAGCCCGAGCTGGAGCGCGCCCACCACCAGCGCCGATGCCGCCAGCTCCGCCCCCACCACCTGCCACCCCGCCAGCGGCAGCGCGCGCAGCAGGTCCAGCTTCGGCAGGTCCATGCGCAGGTCCATGCGGAAGACGCTCGGCCCCACCACCGCCATCATCGCCGCGAGCGACACGCCCAGCGGCCCCAGCACCCGGCGCGTGTCCGTGAAGAAGCGCGACTCGCCCATCATCGCGACGATGGCGCACCCCAGCAGCAGCGAGGCCAGCACCGACACCACGCCCCCCGTCATCCGCCTCCGGGTGATGAGGTTCTTCCAGATGAGCGCCACCTCCGGACGCCCTCGCGCCGACAGCCGGAAGGGTGCCTTGCGCGAGGCGAGCGCTCCGCCCCGAGCGCTCCCTCCCGAGGCCCGCTGGGCCCGCTCGCGCGTGCGCGTCTCGGCCTGCGTCACCGCGGACTCCTCGAAGGGGACCTCCGCCAGCCGCACCCAGACGTAGTGCGCCAGCGCGAGCACCAGCACCGGGGGGAGCGCGCTCAGGAAGTCGCTCGCGTCCCGCGCCAACGCGGGCGCCACCAGCAGCCGCGCGGGCCACAGCACCGCGCTCAACCCTGGCGACTCCACCAGCGACTGCACCCAGTTGCGCAGCACCCCGGGTGTCCCCACCGTCCTGGGGAACGGGTGTGCCTCCAGCGAGGAGTACACCGCCAGGCCCACCGCCGCGAGCACGCACCCCAGCGCCACCCAGCGCGCCACCAGTCCCCGAGTGCCCCACTCCCCCCAGCGCGTGCGCATGAAGGACGCGGCCGTGGAGTGCAGATACAGCGTCCCCAGGGACAAGAACGCGCCCAGGAAGAAGAAGCCCGGAGCCGGGCTCACCAACCGGCCGACGAACAGCGAGGCGAACAACGCGCCGGCCGCCGCACCCATCAATCCGCGAGCCAGCTTGTAGTGCAGCAGCGAGCGCCGGGTGACGGGCGCGGGGAACAGCTGCACCACCTCCGACTCCGTGAAGGTCAGCGAGGGACGGTCCGGCCCCAGTGCCCACGCGGAGAACACGGTGACGAGCGCGGAGACGACCAGTGACAGCTCCGCGAACAGCCGCACCCCGGGAGGCACGTTGCTCAACGTCCCACCGAACTCCAGCCGTCGCAGGAAGATGGAGTAGACGTAGCCCAGTCCCACCAGGGCCCCGACGAGGTAGCGCGGCCTGCGCAATCGCTGGAGCTGGAGCCGCAGGCGGTTGCGCGAGGAGGCCAGCCACAGGAACACGACGGCGCTCGAGAAGCTCACGGCGGGGGCTTCTCCGTCTCCGCCGCGCTGGTGATGCGCACGAAGAGGTCCTCCAGCGACGCGCTCTCACCCTCGGGTCCACTCAGCCTCGCGCGAATCGCCTCCAGGCTGCCCAGCGCCATGGCCCGCCCTCCGGCAATCACCAGGAGCCGGTGGCACAGCTCCTCCACCAGCGGCAGCAGGTGCGAGGACAACACCAGCGCCGCGCCCTCCTCCGCGCGCCGCCGCAAGGACGCCTTCATCCGGCGGATGCCAATCGGGTCCAACCCCGTGAGGGGCTCATCCAGGAGGATGAGCTTGGGCGAGTGCAGGAAGCCGCAGGCGATGGACAGCTTCTGCTTCATGCCGCGCGACAGCTCGCCCGGCAGCGCCTTCTCCTTGCCCGTCAGCTCCATCTCCTCCAAGAGCGCCTTGCCCCGCTCCTCCCAGTCCTCCACGCCGTAGAGGCGCGCGGTGAAGTTCAGGTGCTCCCACACCGTGAGGTAGTCGAAGAAGCGCGGCTCGTCCGGCAGGAAGGCCAGTTCACGCTTGGCGTCCACCGCGTCCTTCGCCAAATCGTAGCCCGCCACCACCACCCGGCCCGACGTGGGAGGAAGAATGCCCGCGAGGCATCGAAGCGTGGACGTCTTGCCCGCGCCGTTGGGGCCCACCAGCCCGAGCACCTCGCCGGGTGCGACCGCGAAGGTGAGGCCCTGCACGGCGTTCACCGCGCCGTAGCGCTTCTCCAGGCCCGCCACCCGCAGGACGAAGTCCATTCGCTCGCTCGCCCTCAGTCCAGCTTCAGCAAGTCCCGGACGGTGTCCATCACCACCTTGGCCTGCACGGGCTTCACCAGGTACGCGCTCGCGCCCAGGGACAGGGCCCGCTCGCGGTCCGCCGCCGCGCCTTCCGTCGTGATGACGACGATGGGCACATGGCGATGGTCCGTCGCCTGACGGATGTGGTGGATGAGCTTGAGGCCATCCATCAACGGCATGTTGATGTCCGTGAGCACCAGGTCGAAGCGTCCCTGGGTCAACTTCTTCAGTCCCTCGGCGCCGTCCTGCGCCTCGGTGCAGACCATCCCGCTGATGCGTTGCAACGCGTACATGATGCTGCGTCGCATGGCCTGCGAGTCGTCCACCACCAGTGCTCGAATCTGCTGCGTCATGACCCGCCCAGACTAACACCCGGGCCTCTTCCACCGCCCGCTGTTCCGCGTCCCCTCATCGCCGCCGCCGGGCGATGGCCGCCAGCGCGGGTCCGATTTCCCCCAGTCGCAGCACCCGCTTCACCGCCCCCGAGGCGATGGCCTCGCCTGGCATGCCGAAGACGACCGCCGTCTCCTCCGACTCGGCCCACACCTCTCCGCCCACGCGCTGCACCTCGCGCGCCCCCACCGCCCCATCCGCGCCCATGCCCGTCAGCACCACCGCCAGCGCGCGGTTGCCCAACACCTGCGCCACGCTGGTGAAGAGCCGGTCCACGCTCGGCGCGTATTTGTCCAGGTGCGTGAGCGGCGGCGTCTGCAGCTCCAGCCGAGTGCCGCGCTCCACCACCACGAGGTGCCGCCCGCCCGGAGCGATGTACACGTGCCCCGGCTGCACCACGTCGCCCTCATTCGCCTCCGTCACCGTGAAGGGGCCAATGCGGTCCAACCGGTCCGCGAAGGCCCGGGTGAATTGCGCGGGCATGTGCTGACTCACCAGCACGCATGGCGTGGGCTCCGCGGCCAGGCCCTCCAGCACACGCTGCACCGCGGGAGGTCCTCCCGTCGAGGCGCCGATGGCCACCACCAGCGGAAGCTCGCCCGCCACCGCGAGCGCCCGAGCCCCGGGCGAGGCGTGACGCTGCCCCGGCCGCACATGCAGCGCCGCTCGCACCTTCTCCAGCAGCTCCTGGCGAAGGACTTCCAACTCCGCCGGTGTGCCCTTGGCGGGCTTGGCGATGAAGTCGAACGCGCCAAGCTCCAGCGCCTTGAAGACGTCCGAGCGGTGCGCATAGCTGGAGATGACGATGACCGGCGTGGGCGCCGTGCGCATCAGCAGTCGGAGGAACGTGTAGCCGCCCAGCTTCGGCATCTCCAGGTCCAACGTCACCACGTCGGGCTTCAGCTCCAGGACCTTCTTCAGCCCCTCCTCACCATCGGCCGCGCGGTCCAACACCCTCACGTCCGGCGCGGACTCCAGCAGCGTGGTCAGCGTGTGCCGGTTGTGCGCGGAGTCGTCGATGACGAGCACGGAGACGCCCTTCTGCCCGCTCATCGCGCCTCGCCCCCCGTCAGCCCTGGCAGCTCCGGCCGCCGGTACACCAGGTCTCCTCGCAGGTGGACCAGCTCGAAGTCGGCGCCCAGGTTGAGCAGATTCTCCGAGTGCCCCAGCAGCAGATAGCCTCCCGGCACCAGCCGGTCTCTCAGGATGCGCAGTACCCGCCTGCGCGCGGACTGGTCGAAGTAGATCATCACGTTGCGGCAGAAGACCGCGTCCATCTTCATCACCAGCTGACTGCCCGCCTCGTCCAGCAGGTTGTGGTGACCGAAGGACACCATCGCCCGGACGTCGTCGCGCACCCGCACCTTCGCGTTGCCCGCCGGAACGAAGAAGCGCTCGAGCAGGTCCGCCGACGTGGCGCGCAGCGCGGACGGCCCATACTCCGCGCGCCGCGCCATCGACAGCACGCGCCGGGAGATGTCGCTGCCGTACACCTCCACGTCCCAGTCCTCGAAGCGGCGCTCGTCCTTGAGGAGCATCGCCAGCGTGTACGCCTCCTCGCCGGACGAGCACCCCGCGGACCACAGCCGCAGCCGACGCGTGCGCCCGTTGCGCTTCTCCAACAGCGGCAACAGCTCCTCGCGGAACGCCTTGAGCTGCGAGGGCTCGCGGAAGAAGTACGTCTCGTGCGTGGTGAGCGACTCGACCGCGGCCTCCAGCTCCGCGTGCCGGTTCGCGTCGTAGCGAAGGTAGCGGTGATACGCGCTGAAATCCGGCACGCCCAGCGCCTCCAGCCGAGGCCACAGCCGCCGCTCCATGACGAACTTCATGTCCTCATGCACCAGGATGCCGCAGTGCGAGTACACGTGGTCCCTCAGGAGCCGGAACTCCTCCGCCGTCATCTCCGGCCGGCTGTCGTCGAAGCGCGCCACCCCGTGTCCCTCTCTCAGCGCCGAGCCAGGCGCTCCACCGCGTCCGACAGCGCCTGTCGGGCCAGGGCGTCCGACTCCGCCTCCAGCGCCCGCTGGGTGGGGCCCAGACACTCCGGCCCTCCCGAATCTCCCAGCACCCGCGCCGCCGCCGCGCGAACGTCCCAGTGCGGATGCTCCAGCAGCGACACCGCCAACGACACGCCCTCCCGAGACACCGCTCCCGCCGACAGCACCGCCTTCACCACCTCCGCGTCCGGATGACCCGAAGCCTCTCTCAACACCCGCTCACCCACCCGCCCCAGCCGCGACAACGCGCGCACCGCCGCCACCGCGAGCGCTCCGTCGGGATGGCGGACCAGCGGCTCCAGCTCGGTGACACGGTCCATCGCGCCACTCTCACCCACCGCCTCCACCGCCGCCCGTCGCACGGAGGACTCCTCATCCTGGAGCGCGGAGCGCAAGAGCGCCCCCGCCTCGGTGCCGCCCAGTCTTCCCATGGCCCGCGCGCCCGCGGCTCGCACCGGCGCGGCCTCGTCCGCGAGCGCCGCACGCGCCAGCTCGCGTCCCACCCCGCCGTCCACCTCGCCAGCGACCTCCACCGCCGCCGCGCGCCACCGGGGGTCCACGTCCCGCGCCAGCTTGCGCAGCGAAGGCAACGCGGGGGCGCCCCCCACCCGGCCCAGCGCGGCCACCGCCACCGGCGTCGCCCTCCGAGCCACCGCATCCTCCAGGGCCGCGAGCACCGCCCCGCGACAGCTCCCCGCGAGCACGCCCAGCGCCCGCGTCGCCGCGCCCGCCGTCACCGAGTCCCTCAGCAAGTCGACCAGGGGGCCCGCCGCCTCCGCTGAGCGCGTGCGCCCCAACGCCCGCACGACCACGCCGCGCAAGTCGTCCTCCGCCCACTCCAGCAGCGCGCACAGCGGCGTGACGGACGTCGCATCCACCAGGTCCACCAAGGCCTCGGCCGCCGCCGCCCTCGCGGGCGCGGACAGGTCCGACATCGCCGCGAGCAACGTGCGCCCACCCTCCGCGCCCAGCCGCCCCAGCGTGCTCAGCACGTCCCGCAGCAAGCGGTCCTCGCGCGCCGCTTCGGCCACGGGCACGGCCAGGGACGCCTCCCCCAGCGCCGCCACCGCCAGCAGCGCGCCCGCGCGCACCGTCACATCCTCCGACTCCAGCGCCTGCGCCAGCCGAGCCACCGCGTCCGGCAACCGCCGCAGCGCCGCGCGGATGACGGCCTCCAGTTCGCAGCGCCGCGCGGGCTCCACGAGCGACGCCTGCGTGCCCAGCGCCGCCAGCGCGGCCTCGCGCACCGAACGGGTGGCCGACTCCAGCCCCAGGCACAGCCGCTCCGTGGCCGCCACCTGCGGAATGAGGCCCAGCGCACGGAAGGCACTGCGCCGCAGCCGCGCGTCGTCCAGCAGCGCCACGACCACCGGCAACGGGGGCGGACGGCGCAGCAGCACCAGTCCCTCCAGCGCGGACAGGCGCAAGAGCGGCTCCGGGTCCCCCAGCAGTCGCTCCAGCGCGCGAGCGCCGTGCTCACTGCCCACGCGGCCCAGCGCCTCCGACACGGCCACGCGCACGTTCAGGTCCGGGTCCTCCAGTGCCTGGACCAGCGGCGCCTCCGCCACGTGAAGTCCGAGCTGCCCGAGGATGTCCGCCGCGAACTTGCGCTGGTCCGGATCCGCGTGTCCCAGCAGCTTCACCAGGGGCCTCAAAGCTGGAAGGCCCAGTCCCACGAGCGCCTCCGCCGCCGCGTTGCGAGCCCCTGTCTCACCACGCTCGCCCAGGACTCCCACGAGACGGAGGGCCACGTCCTCGGGCGCGGCCAACCGCTGGAGCCCCTCCGCCGCCGCGTGGCGCACGCGCCAGCTCTCGTCGTGCAGCCCCTTGAGGAGCACGTCCAGGATGCCCTCGCCACGCGGGTCCAACTCCTGGAGCGCGCGGTAGCGCTCCTCCTCCGCGGGAAAGACGGGCAGGTGGCTCATGAGGCGAGGACCCGGTCGGAGCCTTCCTGCGCATAGAACCAGATGGCGTAGATGCCCAGGCAGGTGCCCAGCGGGAAGTTGAACAGCCCGACGATTCCCAACACCAGCGCGAGCACCCGCGACCATCCGCGCCGCTTCAACAAGCCGATGCCGGCGATGACGCCCGGCAGGCCGAAGGCCAGGACGCACGCGCTGATGCCGCCGCCGAAGAGCCAGTAGCTCGCGCGGTCCTCGGCCAGCGACGACTCGCTCACCATCATCGCCCCGGCGAACGCGAAGAAGACGGCCAGGCCGACGCCCACGAGCACCGTCAGTGCGTTGATGGCGATGAACGCGATGCCCAGGATGCGGCGGTGGTTGTCCAAGTCACTGCGCTGCAGGTCCATCGTCACCCTCCTCACTTCGACGGGCGCACCGCTTCGCGCTCCAGCTCCATGCGCAGCAACGCCTTCAAATCGAGCAGCAACCGCAGTCGGTCCGGCGGGCCGCACACGCCCACCACGAAGGGCGAGCGCCCCGACACCCTCAGCGCGGGCGCGGGCTTGATGTCACCCCGGCGAACCCGCAGCACCTCGGCCACCCGCTCCACACGCACCGCCACCCGCCGCGCGCCCAGTCGACACACCAGGAGCCGTGCCTTGCGCGACTGCACCGAAGGTTGTCCCTGAAGCCTGAAGCGCAGGTCCACCACGGGAAGGATGACGCCCCGCAGGTGGAGCACGCCCTCCACGAACGAAGGGGCATGCGGAATGGGCGTCACGCGCTGGAGCGGCAGCACTTCCTCCACCCGCTGGATGTCCAGCACGTACTCCTCTTCACCCACGAAGAACGCGCACAGCTGAACCACGGTGTCCGACTGCTCACCGGGCGCATCCGGTGCCCCCGAGGGGTGGCGCGCCAACAGGTTGACCGAGTCCTTCATGGCGTCAGCGCCTGTTCAGGGTCCAGCAGGATGTACAGCGAGGGCCCGCGTCGACCGATGCCCACGACACAGTCCTTGTCTCCCAGGCGCAGGCCGGGCGGCGGCGGCTCCAGCATGGAGGGCTTGAGCTTCACCACGCCGGACACGCTGTCCACCCACACCCCCGCCGGCCCCGTCTCCGTGCGCAACACGAGGACGCGCGCATCCCGGGGAGGCGCGGGCGCATCCGGCCCCGCGACCAGGGGCACACGCTCCGTCAGCCCCAACCGGACCTTGATGTCGTACGCGGGCAGCAGCTCTCCGCGCAGGTTCATCACCCCGAGCAGGTGGGGCTCCGCCCTGGGAATCTCCGTCAGCGGGGGCACCTTGGAGATTTCGCGCACGAGGCGGATGGGCACCGCGTAGGACTCTCCCTCCAGCAGGAAGGACAGGTACTCCTCCGGGACTTCCTCGGGCGTGGAGGATGCGACGCCGTCACTGCCGGCGGCGAAGTCCTGCAGGCCGCTGACGTCCTCGTCCGGACGGAAGAAGAAGTCGTCGAGCAGTTCGGCGAACCGGGACACAGTGGGTGAGGATAGCAGCCGGCCAAGGCGAGCGTCAGGCCCGCCTTCGCTCCAGGGCCAGTCCCTCTTCCAGCAGGTCCGCCACGTCCAGCACCAGCACCGGACGCCGGTTGCCCAGGTCCGTGGCACCGGAGATGCCCCGGACGGACTGCAACCTGCCGCCCAGGGGCTTGGTGACGATGTCCTGCTGGCCGTGCAGTTCGTCCACGGCGATGCCCAGCCGCTCCTGCGCCAGCCCCACCACCACCACGAAGTAGCGGCTCACCGGGCGCTCCGGCAGGCCGAACAGCCGTGACAGCCGCACGAAGGGCAGCGTCTGCCCTCGCACGTCCAGCACCTCGCGCCGCTCCAGGGTGCGGATTTCCCGGGGCTGGACGGAGAGGATCTCCAGCACGCTGTTCAACGGCACCGCGTACGTGCGGGCGCTCACCCCCACCACCAGCGCGCGGATGATGGCGAGCGTGACGGGCAGCGTCAGGTGGAAGGCCGTGCCCTTTCCGCGCTCGCTCCACACGTCGATGATGCCGGAGAGGTTGCCCAGGTTGTTCTTCACCACGTCCAGGCCCACGCCCCGGCCGGACAGCTCGGACACGCTGCGCGCGGTGGAGAAGCCGGGCAGGAAGATGAGGTTGAGCAGCTCCCTGCGGCCCATCTCCTCCGCCTGGGCGAAGGTGATGAGGCCCCGCGTCAGCGCCACCTCGCGCACGCGCAGCTCGTCGATGCCCGCCCCGTCGTCACTCACCTCGATGACGACGTGGTTGCCCTTCTGCTCCGCCCGCAGCGCCACCACCGCGCGCCGGGGCTTGCCCGCCGCCAGCCGCGTGTCTGGAGACTCGACGCCGTGGTCGATGGCGTTGCGGATGAGGTGCATCAGCGGGTCGCTCAGCTCCTCGACGATGAGCTTGTCCAGCTCCACCTCGCCGCCACCGATGACGAAGTCGATTTCCTTGCCCGCTTCGCGAGTGATGCGGCGCACCAGCCGGGCCAGCTTGTCGAACACCTGACCCACCGGCACCATGCGCGCTTCCAGCAGGCCCTCCTGCAAGGCCTCCAGCTTGCGCTCCAGGCCCCGCGTCTCGCGCGCCAGCTCCTGGCCGAACAGCTTCGACAGGGGCACCACGCCCTCCTGCCGCGCCGACTCCGCGAGCCGCTGGAGGCTGGCCTTGATGAGCAGCAACTCGCCCACCATGTTGATGAGGCCATCCAGCTTGCCGATGTCCACCCGCACCGTCTGCGTCAACGAGCGCAGCGACGGCTCCGTCGCGACGGGAGGCGCCGCCACGGGCGTCACCGCGCGGCCGGGCGCACGCCCTCCCGGCCCCTGCAGATACGTCACCAGCGAAGGGCCCGACGTGCCCGTGGCCTCCGCGCTCCCCCCGGTCTCCCCCAGCTCCGTGTCGGAGTCCGGGTCCGTGAAGGGGTGCGACGCTCCGTCTTCCATCGCGGCGCGCGCGCCCTGCTTCGACCCGCCTGTCTTCACGGGAGTCGAGCCCCCGACGGAGGCCTCGGGCGCGGAGGCGACGCCGATGGCCCCCAGGACGATGGCGGGCGACTCGGTGGCACGAACCAGCGCCTCGGCGGAGCGGGTCGTCGCGCTGGGCGCCGCGGGCCGCACGGCGAGCGGTGACAGCTCCGCGGGCGTGCCCTTCAGCCCCGACTCCAGCTCCATCCTGGAGACCTGGGCGCCAAAGATGAGGTCGAAGGCGATGCCATGCGCGCCGCCCGGCTGGGCCGAGGGCAGCGTGCTGATCACCTCCCCCAGGGGCTTGAGGCGCGTGTTCAGGTCCGCCAGGCCCTTGTCGAAGTCGGACAAGTCAAACGCTGCGCGCACGCGCCACAGCGCCACGCCCCGGCGCACGTTCTCCCGGAGCCGGTGCTCCTCGTACTCGGTGAAGACGGAGCGCACCTGCGCCTCCAGCTCCAACCGCTCCAGCGGGTCCTCGTCCTGCGCGACGGGCACCTCGCCCAGCTGCCCCAGCCGCTCCGCCATGCCATCCGCGCGACGGGTGAGGCCATCCGACTCCGTGCCCCGCGCCGTCTCCGCCAGCAGCGCCTGGAAGGCGTCCAGCGCTTCAATCAGCGTGTCGAGCACCGCGTCGTTCAAGTGCAGCTTGCCCAGCCGCAGCCTGTCCAGCAGGTCCTCCGTGCCATGCGCCAGCCGGGAGATGCGCTCCTGACCGAACAGCCCCGCCAGCCCCTTGAGCGAGTGCGCCGCGCGGAAGATGCCGTTGACGCGCTCGGGGTCCGCCTCCTGGCCGCGCCGCTCGTCCAGCACGAGCAGGTCCTTGCCCAGCGCCTCCAGAATCTCGGTCGCCTCGGCCACGAACTCGGCCAGCGCCTTGCTCGGAGGACTCACGGCAGCTTCAGGTACCGGCGCAGAAGCCCTTCCAGGCTCCCCGGTTGGAACGGCTTGACCAGGTACTCCGCGGCGCCCAACGCCATGCCCCTGTCGCGGTCCTGGTCGCGCCCCTCGGTGGTGATGATGAAGAGCGGGACGTCGCGGTAGTTGGGGTTCTTCTTGACGAAGTTGATGAGCTCGAGCCCGTTGATGTCGGGCATGTTGATGTCGGTGATGATGAGGTCGAAGCGGTGGCGCGGCAGCAGCTTCAGGGCCTCGAAGCCGCTCGAGGTGACGACGGCCTCGATGCCCTCCACGGCCTCCACGGTCGACGCGATGTACTCGCGCGACGCCTTGGAGTCCTCGACAATCAGCACCTTGACACGCATGTGCGCACGCCCCGGACGGTCCCCCATGCTAACAGAAGCCCTGCCCGGTCGCTGTGCTTCAGCCCTTCCTGCCTGGTAGGAGCCGGACGAGCGCCTTGTCCATCAGGAGGGCCACCCGTCCGCCCTTGAACGCTGGGACGAAGCCCTTCTGGAAACCCTCCACTCGGGCCGCGTCATCCACCGAACCTCCGGCGGGAATCTCCAGCGCCACCGACGCCACCTTGGCCCGGCTGAGCACCGTGCCCGCTCCGGCGAGCGCCTCCCGGAGTCCCTCCGCGTCGAGCTGACGACGGGCCCCCAGGCCAACGACGAAGATGCGCGGCACCTCCAGCTTCCCGTCCGAGGGCAGCAGGAGCCAGTCGTCCTTCGCGCCGGAGAAGAAGCCGCCCTTGAGCACGCGCGACAGCACGCCACACAGGCGCCAGTCCACGTAGCCCGCGGTGGCCGGCAGGGGCCGGTCATCCTCGGCCACGAACAGACACAGGGCGTCCACGCCGCCAAGCGAGTCCAGCCCTTCCATCCCGATGTCGTGCGTCGTCGTCTGGCTCACGGCGCGTCCCTTCTTCCGCTCGAGGCTCCGGCAGCTCAGGCCTTGTTCAGCGCCACGGCGACACGGTCCAACAGGCCGTTGACGAAGGCGCTGGACTCCTCCGTCCCGAAGTTCTTCCCCAGCTCCACCGCCTCGTTGATGGTCACCTTGCGAGGGATGTCCGGACGGTACTTCAGCTCGAAGATGCCCACGCGCAGGACGTTGCGGTCGATGCGCGACATGCGGTCCAGCCGCCAGTTGTGGCTGTGCGACTCGATGAGCCGGTCGATTTCCGCGCGGTGGGCCTGCACGCCCTCCACCAGCTCGCGGGCGAACTTCACCGCGTCCGGCTCGCGCTTCTCCTCGTCCGACGCCGTCCAGGCCGACTCCAGGGCGTCATTCACGGACGCGCCCGCCGCCATCTCCAACTGGTAGAGCGCCTGCAACGCCCGCTCACGTCCCGTTCTGCGCGCGCCCATGACTACCCCTTCCTCGACGCGTCGAGCGTGGCCAGCTTGCCGTACAGGTTCACCATCTCGATGCACGCCAGCGTGGCCTCGGAGCCCTTGTTGCCCGCCTTCACGCCGGCCCGGTCGATGGCCTGCTCCACCGTGTCACACGTGAGCACGCCGAACGTGACGGCCGCCGGGGGGCTTGCCGCCGCGGCGCTGAAGGCCACCGCGCCAATGCCCTTGGCGCACTCGCCCGCGACGTAGTCGAAGTGAGGCGTTCCACCCCGGATGACGGCGCCCAGGACGATGACTCCCGCGTACTGACGCGACTCCGCGACGCGGCGCACCAGCCCGGGCAGCTCATAGGTGCCGGGGCAGCGGTACACGTCCACGTCCGCGTCGGCCACGCCGTGACGCACCAGGGTGTCGACAGCGCCCTTGGCCAGCTCCTCGGTGATGAAGCCGTTGAAGCGGGCGACGCAGATGGCGAAGCGGCCCTTGGGGGGGAGGAAATCACCTTCGATGTAGCGAGGCATGCGGGGCTTCCTACACCACCCAGGCTCCGGCGTCGCCTGCTACGGCGTCCCGAAGCCCGCCGCCCGGACGGCCGCCTCGGACACCCCTCCCGGGCCTGGAGCGCCCGCCTGCCCCCTCTGGAGCAGGTACAGGCGCGCCACGTACTTCCCAATGGGGTCCGCCTCCAGGTTGACCCGGGCGCCCACCTTCTTGGCCCGCAGGGTGGTGCGCTCCTGCGTCTCCGGAATCAGCTGGACGCTGAAGCGGTCCACGCCCACGGTGTTGACGGTGAGACTGATGCCGTCGATGGCCACCGAGCCCTTCTCGATGAAGTACGGCGCCAGCGCCTCCGGCAGCCCGAAGACCATCACCCACGAGCCGCCCTCCGGGTAGGTCTCCAGCACCGTGCTGACGCCGTCCACGTGCCCGGAGACCAGGTGCCCGCCCAGCCGGTCCCCCAGCGCCAGGGCCCGCTCCAGGTTGACGCGGTCTCCCGGCCGCACGGCGTCCAGCGTGGTGCGCCGCAGCGTCTCCGGCGCGGCCTGCACGCGGAAGGCTTCGCCCGTGCGCTCCACCACCGTGAGGCAGGCGCCATCCACGGCGATGGACTCGCCCAGCGCGAAGTCCCGCGCGCCCAGCGATGTGCGAATCCACAAGTCCGTCATCCCGCCCGGAATGACGCGCTCCACCCCGCCGATGTCCTGAATGAGCCCGGTGAACATGACGGGGCTTATAACGGACCCGCCGTCTCGACGCCCACGGACAACCGGGGCCCCCGGCGTGTCCTCCATTCAACGACCCCTTTACCGGGCCTCATGCATGAGGCCTCGGGCGGAAGCTCGGAGGGGGCCTACAGCAGCGCCTGGAGCAGGATGTCCTGCCCGTGCTGCTCGAAGGTGAGGTCCTTGACGGAGAGGGCCTGGGTCATCTCCTTCACGCCCAGGTCGCCCGCCCAGGACATGCCCTGGCGGCCCAGCAGCTTGGGGGCGAGGAACAGGGCCAGCTCGTCCGCCAGGTGCTCGCGCAGGAAGCTGCCGTACATCTCCGCCCCGCCCTCCACGAGCACGTGGTTGAGGCCGGACTTGCCCAGCCGCCGCAGCAGGGCCTTCAGGTCCACCCGGTCGCCCTTCTTGCGCAGCTGCCACACCTCCACGCCCTGGGCCAGGAAGCGCTTCGCCTTGCGCCCCTCCGGGTCCTCCAGCGTGGCGATGATGGTGCGCGCGGGGCTCTTCTGGGTGAAGACGGTGTAGCCGGGCGACAGGCGCAGGTGGCTGTCCACCACGACGCGCAGCGGGTCCTTGCCCTTGCCGCCGGGCAGCCGTGTGGTGAGCTTGGGGTCGTCGTGGCGCACGGTGTTCGCGCCCACGAGGATGACGTCCACGTTGTCGCGCAGCCGGTGCACCCACTCGCGCGCCTTCTCGCCCGTCACCCAGCGCGAGTCCCCCGTGGCCGTGGCCAGCTTGCCGTCCAGCGTCGCCGCGGCCTTCAGCGTCACCCAGGGCATGCCCGTGCGGATGGACTTGAAGAAGGGCCGGTTGAGCTTGTCGGCCTCCTCCTGCAGCACGCCCGTGACGACCTTCACCCCGGCGCGGCGCATCCGGGCCACGCCCTTGCCGCTCACCTTGGGGTTCGGGTCCGAGGAGCCGGTGAAGACGCGGCGCACCCCGGCCTCGATGATGGCCAGGCTGCACGGCGGCGTGCGGCCGTAGTGGTCGCACGGCTCCAGCGTGGAGTAGAGGTCCGCGCCCCTCGCGCGGGAGCCGGCGGCCTCCAGCGCCACCACCTCCGCGTGCGCGGTGCCCGCCTTCTTGTGGTAGCCGCGGGCGATGATGCGACCGCCCTTCACCAGGACGGCGCCCACCACCGGATTGGGGCTGGTGCGGCCCAGGCCCTTGGCGGCTTCCTCCAGGGCGATGCGCATGAAGAACTCGGCCACGGCGCGGTCGAAGTCCGCCGCCCGTTTCGCCCGGGGCGCCCTGGTGGCTTCCAACCTGGCCCGCGTGAGCAGCCGCATGGTGTGTCCCCTCAGCTCCCCCGGCCCGGCGCGAGGGGCGGCTTCGCCTTGCGCTCGCGCTCCTGGTCCTCGAGCAGGTCCTTCAGCTCGTGCATGAACTCGGAGATGTCCCGGAAGCTCCGGTACACGGACGCGAAGCGCACGTAGGCCACCTCGTCCATTTCCTGGAGCCGGCGCATGACCTCCTCGCCGATGACGGACGAGTTGATCTCCTTCTCGCCCATGCCCTGCAGCAGCCGTTCGATGGCCACCACCGTCTCCTCGAGCTGATCCACGGACACCGGCCGCTTCTCACACGCCTTCTTCAGCCCGGAGACGATCTTCTCACGGTCGAACGCCTCGCGCCGGCCGTCCTTCTTCACGATGAGCGGGTAGAGCTCCTCCACCCGCTCATACGTGGTGAAGCGGCGCTTGCAGGCCAGACACTCGCGGCGCCGCCGGATGACGGAGCCCTCGTGCGACTCGCGAGAGTCGATGACCTTGTTTTCGGCATCCTGGCAGAACGGGCAGCGCATGGAGACGGAGCGAGGCTCCTGGTCCCTTCGATTACTTGAGCCGCGAGGCGTACAGGGGGAAGCCCTGCGCGAGTTCCTTCACCTGTCCGCGAATGCGGGCCAGCGCCGCGTCGTCCTGGGCCGAGTCCAGCGCGGCGCCAATGAGCTTGCCCACCGTGGCCATCTGCGCCTCGCGCATGCCGCGCGTGGTGATGGCCGGAGTGCCCACCCGGACGCCCGACGTCACCATCGGCTTCTCCGGGTCGAACGGAATCATGTTCTTGTTCACGGTGATGCCCGCCTTGTCGAGCACCGCCTCGGCCACCTTGCCCGTGAGCTTCTTGGGCCGCAGGTCCACCAGCATCAGGTGGTTGTCGGTGCCGCCAGAGGTCAGCCGCAGCCCGGCGGACTTCAGCGCCTCCGCCAGCGCCTGCGCGTTGGAGACAATCTGGCGCTGGTACGTCTTGTACTCAGGCGTCAGCGCCTCGCGGAAGGCCACCGCCTTGCCGGCGATGACGTGCATCAGCGGACCGCCCTGGATGCCGGGGAAGATCTGGCTATTGATGGACTTGGCGTAGGGCTCGCGGCCCATGACCAGGCCCCCGCGAGGACCGCGCAGCGTCTTGTGCGTGGTGCTGGTGACGATGTCCGCGAAGGGCACCGGCGAGGGGTGCACGCCCGCGGCGACCAGGCCCGCGATGTGCGCCATGTCCACCATCATCGCCGCGCCAACCTCGTCGGCGACCTCGCGGAACTTCGCGAAGTCCAACGTGCGCGGATAGGCGCTGGCGCCCACGACGATGACCTTGGGCTTGTGCTCGCGCGCCAGGGACTGCACCTGCGCGAAGTCGATGGTCTCCGTCTCGCGTGTCAGGCCGTAGTGGACGACCTTGTAGAGCTTGCCGGAGAAGTTGAACGTGGCGCCGTGCGTGAGGTGGCCGCCGGAGTTCAAATCCAGCGATAGCATGGTGTCGCCCGGCTTCATCAGCGCCATGTACGCGCCCATGTTCGCCTGGCTGCCGGAGTGCGCCTGCACGTTGACGAAGTCCGCGCCGAACAGCTGCTTCGCGCGGTCGATGGCGAGGTTCTCCACCACGTCCACCACTTCGCAACCGCCGTAGTAGCGCTTGCCGGGGTAGCCCTCCGCGTACTTGTTGGTGAGCACGGAGCCCACCGCCTCCATGACAGCGGGGCTGACGAAGTTCTCGGAGGCGATCAGCTCCAGACCATCTTCCTGGCGCTGCGTCTCGTCGTGGACGGCCCGGAAAATCTCGGGGTCCACGTCGGCCAGAGTGCGGGTGTTCTCCATGGCGGCTTTCCTCTCGACAACGGGTACCGCGACGGCCACTAGCCCTGGGACTCGGCCTCGCGAATCATCTGCACGCGCCGCTCGTGGCGACCGCCCTCGAACGCGGTGCCGAGGAACGCCTCCAGGATGGCCCGGCCCACGCCGGAGCCCACCACGCGCTGGCCCAGGCACAGCACGTTGGCGTCATTGTGGGCCCGCGCCATGCGTGCCTCGAACTCCGTGGTGCACAGGGCCGCTCGGATGCCCCGGTGCTTGTTGGCGACGATGCTCATGCCAATGCCGGTGCCACACACCAGCACGCCCAGGGTGGCCTCACCGGACGTCACCGCCCGGGACACCCGGGCCGCGAAGTCCGGGTAGTCCACGGAGTCCCTCGCGAACGGGCCCACATCCTCGTGGGCCACGCCGCGCTCCTTGAGCGCCGCCACCAGTTCCTGGCGGAGCTCCAGGCCCGCGTGGTCCGAAGCAAGAATGACTTTCACGCGGGTCTCCTTCGGCCACCTAGAAGCGCTTGAACAGCAGCACCGCGTTGGTGCCACCGAATCCAAACGAGTTGCTCATCACCGCGTCCACCTTGGCCTCGCGGGCCGCGTTGGGCACGTAGTCCAGATCACACTCCGGATCCGGGCTCGTCTGGTTGATGGTGGGCGGCAGGATGTTGCGCGACAGCGCCAGCGCGCTCACCACGCCCTCGTATCCACCCGCCGCGCCGAGCATGTGGCCCGTCATGGACTTGGTCGACGACACCGCCACCTTGCGGGCGTGGTCCCCGAACACGGCCTTGATGGCCTTCGTCTCGTTCGCGTCGTTGAAGGGAGTGGAGGTGCCGTGGGCGTTGATGTAGCCCACCTGCTCCGGGTTCATCCCCGCCGACTGGAGCGCCAGCCGCATGCAGCGCGCCGCACCCTCGCCTTCCGGCGCCGGCTGCGTCACGTGGTACGCATCCGAGTTGGCGCCATAGCCCACCAGCTCCGCGAGAATCCTGGCACCGCGCTTCTTCGCGGCCTCCAGCTCCTCGAGGATGAGCATGCCCGCGCCCTCGCCCATGACGAAGCCGTCACGGTCCTTGTCGAACGGGCGGCTGGCCGCGGCCGGGTCATCATTGCGCGTGGACAGCGCCTTCATCACCGAGAAGCCACCCAGCCCCAGTGGGGTGATGGCCGCCTCGGCGCCGCCGGCGATGGCCGCGTCCGTCTCGCCCAGCTTGATGGACTTCCAGGCCTCGCCAATGGCGTGGGCGCTGGTGGCACAAGCGGACACGGGAGCCCAGTTGGGCCCCTTGCAGTTGTAGCGCATGGAGATGAGGCCAGGCGCCATGTTGACGATCATCTGGATGATGAAGAAGGGCGACAGCCGGTCAAACCCCTTCTCCAGGCCCTTGCGGTGCTGCTCCTCCAGGGAGGAGATGCCGCCAATGCCCGAACCCACGATGACGCCCACCCGCTCTGGCGTGTAGCCATGCGGCACGTCCGGGCCCACGGGAAGCCCCGACTCCTCCACCGCCATCGCCGCCGCGGCCATGGCGTACTGCGCGTAGAGGTCCATTCGGCGCACTTCGCGCCTGTCGATGAACTTCTCCGGCTCGAAGTCCTTCACCTCGCCGGCGATTCGCGTGTCGATCTTCTTGGGGTCGAAGCGCGTGACGAGGGAAATGCCTGAAGTGCCGGCAAGCAACGCCTGCCAGTTCTTCTCGGTTCCTGTACCCAGTGCCGAGATGAGCCCGGTACCGGTGATGACGACTCGACGGTGTGACACGGTCCTCTCCGGTGGCGCCTGGGACGCCGGGGACGCCGCGCTGGACGCGGCGTCTCCCCGCCCCCCGGCACGCCGTGGTGCTGCCTACTTCTTGTGGGTGGTGATGTAGTTGATGGCGTCGCCGACGGTCTTGATGTTCTCGGCCTCCTCGTCGGGGATCTCGACCTCGAACTCCTCTTCCATCGCCATCACGAGCTCCACGATGTCGAGGCTGTCGGCGCCAAGGTCCTCGATGAAGGAAGACTCGGGCTTGATCTCATCCTCTCCCACCCCGAGCTGATCGGCGATGATGCCCTTGACCTTGGTCTCAATTGCGGACGTCGACATAAGTGCTGAACCCTCCAGGAACCAGATGTAGGCCCGGAAGGCTTCCCGAGCCCTGTCGAAAGCCGGCGCGGTATATCCCACGCACGCCGGCAATCCAACCTTGGGTTACATGTACATGCCGCCGTTGACCTTCAGGACCTCGCCGGTGATGTAGGACGAAGCGTCACCTGAGAGGAAGAGAACGGCCTGGGCCACCTCCTCCGGGTTGCCCAGTCGTCCCAGCGGGATGCCCTCCGTCATCTTCTGGCGCAGGTCGTCATTCAGGTGGGCCGTCATGTCCGTCCCGATGAAACCCGGGGAGACGGCATTGACGCGGATGCCTCGGCTGGAAAGCTCTCGGGCCACCGTCTTCGTCAGACCGATGAGTCCTGCCTTTGCCGCCGAGTAGGCCGCCTGTCCGGGATTGCCCATATCCCCCACGACGGAGGTGATGTTCACGATGGCGCCGCCCCGCTGCTTCATCATGGGACGGCTGGCCGCGCGGATGAGGGCGAAAGGCCCCCGCAGGTTGGTGTCCAGCTGCTTGTCCCAGTCCTCGTCCTTCACCCGCATGACCAGGCCATCCACCGCCATGCCGGCGTTGTTGACGAGCACGTCCAGCCGGCCGTGGGCCTTGACGATGCCCTCCACGGCGCTCGTGCAGGCGGCGGTGTCGGACACATCGAAGCGCAGCGACTCCGCCTTCGCGCCCTCGGCGGTGAGCAGGCCCACCGTCTCCTGGGCCGCCGCCTCGTTGCCCGCATAGCTGATGATGACCGTGGAGGCGCCCGCCTTCGCGAAGGCCACCGCGCACGCCCGGCCGATGCCGCGCGAGCCACCCGTCACCAACACCACCTTGTCCTTGAAGCTCATGCGCTCACCCCAGCGCCGCGAGGACCTTCTCGAGGCTCGCGGCGTCTTCCACGTTGAAGAGTTCGATGTCCTTGGTGATGCGCTTGATGAGGCCGCACAGCACCTTGCCCGGGCCCAGCTCCACCACGCGCGTGACGCCCTCGGCCTTCAGCGCCTCCACGCATTCAATCCACCGCACCGGCGCGCTCACCTGCTCCAGGAGCAGCGGAATCACGCGGGCCACGTCCGAGTTGGGCCGCGCCTCCACGTTCGTCACCACCGGCACCGACGGCGCCACCAGCCTCACGCCGCCCAGCACCGCCGCCAGCTTCGGCTTCACCGGCTCCATCAGCGCGCAGTGGAAGGGCGCGGACACTGGCAGCGGCATCACCCGCTTGGCCCCGGCCTCCTTGCACTTCACGCCCGCGCGCTCCACCGCCGCGGCGTCGCCGGCAATCACCGTCTGCTCGGGCGAGTTGTAGTTGGCCGGAGACACCACCTGGCCCTCCGCCGCCGCCTCACAGGCCGCCTTCACCTTGGCCGGCTCCAGGCCCAGAATCGCGGCCATGGCGCCCACGCCCGCGGGCACCGCCTCCTGCATGAAGGTGCCGCGCGCGCGCACCGCCCTCGCCGCGTCACCCAACGACATGGCGCCCGCGGCCACCAGCGCGGAGTACTCGCCCAGCGAGTGGCCCGCGACGAACGAAGCCACCGGGCCCCGCGTCGAGAAGACGGCGTGCGCCGCCACCGACACCGTGAGGATGGCCGGCTGAGTGTTGGCCGTGAGCTTCAGCGCATCTTCTGGCCCCTCGAAGCAGAGCTTGGAGAGCTTCTCTCCGAGCGCGTCGTCCGCGGCCTCGAAGACGGCGCGGGCCTCGGGGAACTTCTCGAAGAGGTCCTTGCCCATCCCCACGGCCTGGCTGCCCTGCCCGGGGAACACGAATGCGACCTTCGCCATGTGCGGTCTCTGCCTCCTGAAACGTCCAGTCCTGTTGCCCGACTACCAGCGCACCACCGCGCTGCCCCACGTCATGCCCGCGCCAATCGCCATCATCGCGATGACGTCTCCGGGCCGGAGTCTTCCGGCGCGGTGGGCCTCGTCCAACGTCATGGGCAGGGACGCGGACGACGTGTTCCCGTACTTGTGCAGGTTCAGCCAGCACTTGTCGCGGGGAATCTCCAGCCGCTCCAGCGCCGCGTCCAGGATGCGGACATTGGCCTGGTGCGCGATGACGTGGTCCACCCCCCGCGCCGTCAACCCGTGAGAGGCCAGCGCACCCCGCGTGGAATCCACGAGCGCGCGCACCGCGAAGCGGAACACCTCCCGGCCCTTCATCTTCAGCTTGTGGAGGTGGGCCCGCAGCCCTTCGTCCGTCATCGGGGTGCGCGAGCCACCGCCCGGAATGGTGAGCGCGTCCGCGAGCGTCCCATCGGTGAACAAGTGGGTGGAGAGGATGCCCCGCCCCTCCTTCTCCGAGGGCGCCAGCACCATGGCCCCCGCCCCATCCCCGAAGAGCACGCAGGTGTTCCGGTCCGTCCAGTCCACCACCCGCGTCAGGAGCTCCGCGCCCACCACCAGCGCCCGCTTCACCTGTCCGGAGCGCATGAATTGATCCGCGATGCTCATCGCGTACAGCGAGCCCGCGCACGCGGCGGCCACGTCGAAGGCGAAGGCCCGGCGCGCGCCCAGCCGCGCCTGCACGAAGGCCGCGCACGAGGGCATGGGCATGTCCGCGGTGATGGTCCCCACCACGATGAGGTCCAGCTCCTCCGGCGCCACGCCCGCCATCTCCAGGGCCTTCAGCGAGGCGGCGACGGCCAGGTCGCTGGTGGCTTCGTCGTCCGCGGCGCGCCTTCGCGCGTGGATGCCGGTGCGCTCACGAATCCAGGCATCGGACGTGTCCACGCACGCCTCCAGCTCCTGGTTGGTGATGACCCGGGAGGGAGCGTAGGAGCCGGTGCCGATGATCTGCGTGCATGCCACGAGGGTTCTCCCGAAAAGGAGCTTCATCGAACCCAACGCCCAGGCGCCGGTCTCTAATCGGAAACGGCTTCTTCTGTCCCTCTTTTTCCCCTCGGGTGGGTAGGGAGCCAGGCGGCGGCCCTGGCGATGCATCGCGTCAGTTCCTCCTGGAGTCCCCCCTGCGCGGTGGCCAGCGCGGCGCCCAGGGCGTTGTGGATGGCTCGAGGAGAGGAGCGCCCGTGGGCCACGATTCCCACGCCTCGCAGGCCCAGCAGCGGAGCGCCTCCGTACTCGGCGTAGTCCACCATCTTCCGCAGGCCCTTCAGGGCGGGCTGGAGCAGCAGCGCCCCCAGCTTCTCCGACAGCCCACCCCGCTTCTCAATGGCCTGACGCAGCATGCCGATGACGCCCATGCCCACGCCCTCGGATGTCTTGAGGACGACATTCCCGGTGAAGCCGTCCGTCACGACCACCTGCACGTCGCCGGAGAAGAGGTCCTTGCCCTCCACGTAGCCGCCGAAGTCCAGGTCGGACTGGCGCAACAGGTCGCTCGCCTCGCGCGTCAGAAGCGTCCCCTTGGACGCCTCCTCTCCGTTGGACAGCACCGCGACGCGGGGACGGGCCACGCCCAGCAGCAGGCGGACATAGGCCTCGCCCAGCACGGCGAACTGCGCCAGATGCGACGGCCGGCAATCCACGTTGGCGCCCGCGTCCAGCAGCAGGCAGCGCCCGCCGCCCTTGAGCGCGGGAAAGAGCGCGGCGATGGCGGGGCGCTCCACGCCGGGCAGCCGGCCCAGCGTCATCAAGCCGCCCGCCATGACCGCGCCGGAGTTGCCCGCGGACACGAGCGCATCCCCGTGCCCGTCGCGCACCAGCTCGAAGCCCACCCGGAGCGACGAGTCCCGCTTGCGCCGGAAGGCGGTGGAGGCGTGGTCATCCATCTCCACGACCTCGGACGCGTGGTGCACGCGGAGGTTGGGCGGAGGCAGCCCGCGTCCCAGGTGGGGCGTCACCCGGGCCGTGTCCCCCACGAGGACGACCTCGTGCTCGGGGTGGGCCCGGGCGAAGAGCACTCCGCCCTCCACCGGCGCCCCCGGCGCGTGATCTCCCCCCATCGCGTCCAGGACCAGCCTCATCCCCGCCCTCTCCGTGTCTGCGTGCGTGTCAGCTCGAAACCCACCCGGCCCGCCGGGCGGCGCGCAGCACACCAGGAACCTCCCAGGGGGGCAACGACTCGCTTGCCCCATGGCATGGGGTGGGTCCAGGTGGGCAGCGCCGAGTCGAGCGGGGGCGCCAGGTCCGGATGATCCGCGGGGCGGGCGGAAATGAGCCCATCACGAGCGTTGTCCCGGCGGGGCGCGTGAGGTATCTGGCGGTCGGGCGGCCCCGAGGCACTTCGCGGTGTGACTGGGCAGTACACGCGCATTGACTCGGGCCGGATGAGCCGCTAGGGTCCGCCGCCTTTCAAGCCGGACCAGGAGTACGCGAGCTCGTCGCGACTGCTCCAAGGCCGGTGTTGACCGACATGTTGCGCAGGCAGCCGGGGACCCCGGCACAGCGCGTGAGACAGAGGTGAGCCGTGGGCGTCCCCAAGAAGCGTACTTCGAAGATGCGTCGTGACACTCGTCGCGCTGGCAACAACAACCTGCGCACCGCCGTGCAGGTGACCAAGTGCCCCAACTGCAAGGAGCCGGTGATGCCTCACCGCGCCTGCACGTCGTGTGGCCAGTACAAGGGGCGCGAGCTGCTGCCCCAAGCCGAGGCCTGAGGCCTTTCCAGTGACGCTCCTGAAGAGGGGCGTCGAGCAGCACGAAGGGCCGCGCCTCCCCAATCGGAGGTCGCGGCCCTTGCTCTTTTCCGGCCCCGAATCCCAGCGGGGCCGGCGTCCTCGGCGGACGTCAGTTGCCGAGCTTGATGTTCTTCAGCGACGCCAGGCGGGGGTCCACCTGCTTCGTGTCACACTGGCACTGGGCCTCGTTGAAGTTCGTGCCGCACTGCGAGCACAGGCCCTTGCAGTCGTCCTTGCAGACCAGGTTCATCGGCAGGGCGAGCAGCACCTGCTCGCGGACGATGGGGTCCAGGTCGATGGTCTTCCCATTGAAGACCTCCTGGTCCACGCCATCGATTTCGAACGAACCGCCCGTCTCCCCCTGCTGACGCTCCTTCTTCTCCATGGACTTCTCGTCGTCGTCCTTGAAGTCGTCGCCCCGGGCCATCGACTCGGGCACCAGGTTCAGCGAGAAGACCACGGGCAGCGCCAGCTCCACGTCCTTCAGGCAGCGCTTGCAGGGACTGGTGACGTGCACGGTGAAATTGCCGTTCAGCAGCACCCCGCCGCTCACCCGCCGCAACGTGGCCTTGAGCTGGGATGCCTGCGTGGCCCGGAAGCCGGTGTCCAACCCGGACGCCGTCCCTTCCAGCGCGGCGCCCAGCAGCTCCGGCGAGATGGGCTCGTCCAGCTTCAGCCCCGACTCATGAATTTGTTCAACCTTTACGAGCATTTACGCGACATCCAGGTAAAATTGGGCGGGCAACATAGAGGGCGGCCCCTCTAGCGTCAACACGCCCGGGTTCAACAGCACCGCGAAGATGTCACTGCGCCGTCACCACCGGTGGGGTGGCCTTCGTGGATTCTCCAGACAACGCTTTGATAGGGTCGGTTTGATGCACAGGCACGATTTGCCGTTGCGCGTGGGGGCACTCTTCCTCGTCGTGGGCCTCCTGGCTCCACCGGGGCTTGCCCGTCCCCTCTTCCCCGCGCCTGCCCTCTCGCAGCTCGGGCCAGCAAGCCCAGAAATCACCCGCGCCCGCGAGCAAATTGACGATGGCGAGTTCGAGGAGGCCCGGCGCACGCTCCAGGCGGGCCTGGACGCCCCGGACGTCACCGACGACCAGCTCGTGGAGCTCTACCGCCTGCTCGGCCTCACCGCCCTGTACCTGGGCGACGAGAACCAGGCGCGCGAGGCCTACGAGAAGCTGCTCCAGGCCCGTCCCGACTACGAGCTGCCCCGCACGGCGCCGCCCAAGCTGCGTTCGCTCTACGCGCGCATCAAGGAGGACATCCGCAGCAGGCGCGTGCGCCCGGTGACGCTCGACGTGGATCCGATTCCGGATCCACCGGGCGGCGAGCCCATCGTCGTGGAGGCCACCATCCAGGAGCTGGCGCTGGGCGCCCGCGCGCGGCTGTTCTACCGGCGCGCCGGAGACCAGGCCTACAACTCCGTGGACTTCGTGAAGGACCGGGGCGAGAAGGAGCGCTTCCGCGCCGTCGTCCCCGCCTACGACGTGCCCGTGGAGCCGGAGCCCTACGAGGTGGAGTACTACTTCGAGGTGGTGGACGCCGCGCAGCGCCGGCTCGCCGGACGCGGTGACTCCTTCCAGCCCATGCTCTTCCAGGTGGCACCGCAGCGCTCGACGGCCGCCGCCGAGGTCTCCGAAGGACGCCCCTGGTACAAGAGCCCCTGGCTCTGGGTGGCCGTGGGCGCGGTGGCCATCGGCGGTACCGCGGGCGTGGTGGCCCTCTCCTCCTCCGAGGACCGCGGCCGCGTCCCCATCACCATCCGCGTGGACCCTTCCCAGCCATGAGCCTCCGCCTCTTGAAGTCCCTGCCGCTCGCCTTCGCGCTGTGCGCCTGCGGTCCCACGGACTCCGGCACCGCCGGCCGCTTCGGCCTGGACGTGACGATGTCGCGCGCGGTGGCCGCCGAGGTCCACGCGCTCCAGGTCAGCGTCCTCGAGGACGGCTCGCGCCGCAGTTGCACCGAGCTGCAGCGCACCTGCCTCAACACCCAGGTGAAGCGCGAGGAGCTGGTGGTGCTGGAGGACTCGCGCGGCAACGAGGGCCGCGCGCTGCGCTTCACCGTGGACCTGGCGGCCATGCAGAACGGCGGCAGCCAGGCGCTCGAGGTCGACGTGCCGGTGGGCCGCGACTACGCGCTCGTCATCGAGGCCATCGCCGTGGGCGCGCCGTCGCGCTTCCTCGGCAGCTCCTGCAACTACCTCAAGGTCGTCAACTCCGGGGACAACGCCCCGGTGGTCGCCGCGCCGCTCGTGTTGACCGAGCAGTCCTGCGACCCCTCCATCGGCCCCTGAGCAAGGCGGCGCTCCTCGCCCGCGCTCGCGGCCCCCCGCGGCTACACCTTTTCCGTCGAGCTTCCACAGGACTTCCGAGAGGACCCCATGACGCGCATCCTGATCATCGAGGACGAGCAGGACCTCGCCGGGCTCGTCGAATACAACCTCCGGGCCGCGGGCTTCGAGACGGAGTCGGCGAACACCGGCGCCGGAGGCCTTGCCCGGGCCCGGGCCCATCCACCCGACCTGCTGCTCCTGGACCTGATGCTGCCGGACATCGCGGGCGGCGAGGTGCTGCGCATGCTCAAGCAGGACCCGGAGCTGCGAAAGACGTCCGTCATCATCGTCAGCGCCAAGGGCCAGGAGTCGGACCGCGTGCAGGGCCTGGAGCTGGGCGCGGACGACTACGTGGTGAAGCCCTTCTCCGTCCGCGAGCTGCTCCTGCGCGTCAAGGCCGTGCTGCGCCGGGGCGACGCCGACGAAGGGCCCGCGCAGGTGCTCGCCGCCGGGGACATCCTCCTGGACACCTCGCGCCACCAGGTGCGCGTGAAGGACGTGGAGGTCGTCCTCACCGCGCTGGAGTTCCGCCTGCTGCGCACGCTGCTGGAGCGAAGCGACCGGGTGCAGACACGCGAAACCCTCCTCTCCGACGTCTGGGGCATCCAGGCGGAGATCCACACGCGCACCGTGGACACGCACATCAAGCGCCTCAGGGAGAAGCTGGGCCCCGCGGGCGACATCATCGAGACGGTGCGCGGCGTCGGCTACAAGCTCAGCCCTCCCTAGGCCGCCCGCTCCATGCCCCTGCGCTACACGCTCCTGCCCCTGTTGATGCCCGCCACCCTGGTGGGCCTGCTCGTGGCCGCGCTGGGCACCCCCGGCGCCGCGGTGCCCGTGGCGCTCATCACCCTGGCCGGCTCCCTCATGGCGCTGGGCCTGAGCCGTGGCGCGCTGCAACGACAGCTGGACAGGCTGGCGCGCAGCACGCGGGGCCGCGCCGAGGGGGGTGGCGGACCGACGCCGGACCCGGACCGGCTGGAGGAAGTGGCCAGCCTCGAGGGGGCCATCGACTCGCTGCACACCCGCCTGTCCGCGCGAAACACGGAGCTCACCCAGGAGTCGCGCACCCTCACCGCCGTGCTGGACAGCATGGCCGAGGGCATCTGGGTGACGGACGCGGAGGGCACCGTGGTGCGCCACAACGACGCGCTCCGGAACATCCTCCAGACGGGCGCGCCCATCGTCGGCCAGCGCCCCCTGGCCGTCATCCGCGATGACCAGCTGCACGACGCCGTCATGCGCGGCTGCCGCGAGGGGAACTCCAGTCACCTGGAGCTCTCGCTCGAGGGGCTGTTTCCCCGCACCCTGTCCGTGCGCGTGACGCCGCTGGGACGGGACTTGCCGGGCAGCGCCGCCGTCTTCCACGACGTCACCGAGCTGCGCCGGCTGGAGAAGGTGCGCAAGGACTTCGTCGCCAACGTCTCCCACGAGCTGCGCACGCCGATTACCGCCATCCGGGGCTACGCGGAGACGCTCCAGGGAGGAGCGCTCGGGGACGCCCAGGTGGCTCCACGCATGGTGGAAATCATCCACCGGCAGTCCGAGCGCCTGTCCGAGCTGGTGGAGGACCTGCTGGAGCTGTCTCGCCTGGAGTCGCAACAGGTGAGCCTGAGACTCACCGACGTCCCCCTGGCCGAGGCCGCCGCCCGGGCCGCCGACACGGTGCGACCCAAGGCCGAGGGCAAGGGCCAGGTGGTTTCACTCCATGTCCCTGCGGGACTGGTGGCGGTGGGAGACCCGCGCGCGGTGGAGCAGGTGCTGCTCAACCTCCTGGACAACGCGGTGAAGTACACCCCGGCGGGTGGGCGGGTGGACGTGGACGGAGCGTGCGAGGACGGGCGGTGCGTGGTGCGCGTCCGGGACACCGGGGTGGGCATCGAACCGCGCCACCTGTCGCGCATCTTCGAGCGCTTCTACCGGGTGGACAAGGGCCGGAGCCGGGACATGGGAGGCACCGGGTTGGGTCTTTCCATCGTCAAGCACCTGCTCCAGGCCATGGACGGAGAGGTCAAGGTCGAGAGCCAACCGAACGAGGGCAGCACCTTCACCATTTTTCTGCCCCAGGCGGCTCCCGCTCGGTCTGCGACGGGGTAGGATGGCACGACCATGCGGGTCGCCATCCTCGCGGACATTCACGGCAACCTCCCCGCCTGCGAGGCCGTCCTCGAGGACATCGCGCGCTCCGTTGCGCCCGACTACATCGTCGCCGCCGGCGACCTCGCACTGCGCGGAGCGCACCCTCGCGAGACGGTGGACCTGCTCTTCGACCGCTGCGACTCGGTGCTGATGGGGAACACCGACTGCTACCTCGCCGGGAACTACCTGGGCGGTGCGTACCGCGAGAGGGACCACTGGAAGACGGAGCTCTTGCGTTGGACAAGAGACCAGCTCGGCGAGGCGCACCTGCGCCAGTTGGGCGCCCTGCCCTTCTCCGTGCGCTACACGCCGCGCAAGGGACAGGACCTCTTCGTCTGCCACGCCAACCCGCGCAACCTCGAGGAGTCGCTGGACCCCACGCTGGATGACGTCGCGGTGCGCCGCTACTTCGCGCACCTGGACGCGGCGGCGTGCGCCTTCGGCCACCTGCACTTCCCCTACCGCCGGCGGGTGGGCCGCATGCTCATCGCCGACGTGGCCAGCGCGGGGATTCCGCGCGACGGAGACCTGCGCCCCGCCTACGGCGTCTTCACGTACACGCCCAAGGGCTGGCGCGTGCAGATTCGCCGGGTGCGCTACCCGGTGCGCAAGGCCACCCAGGCTCTCACCGCGCGCCGCGTCCCGGGCGGTCCGCTGCTCATCCACAAGCTCGTGGAGGCGCGCTACCGCCATCACAACGCCTTGATGGAGGCCGCGCGCCGCCACTCCGGCCTGCCACCCGCGGGCCCCGTGCTGCGGCCTCCGCCGGGCGCCCCCATTCGCAACGCGGCGGTGCCCCTGGAGGGACGTGCTCCTCCGGACGTGGACCCCACCTCGCTGCCCACGGACCTGGATGGCACCGTGACGGACGCGACACCGCTGCCGCTGGATGTGTTGAACGACCTGGACGGCTGAGCTTTGTCGCCGGGACGTTGCTTGCCCGGGACGGTGGCGGGTGGTTGAGGCAGGCCACCATGTCCGCTCGCGAACTGCCGCTGCTGCTCGTCCGCCACGCCGAAGCCGAAGACACGCATATTCTTGGGGATGAAGCCCGCGCCCTCACCCCGGAGGGCCGCGCCCTCTTCCGTCAACACGCGCGCAAGCTGGCCCGCCTCACCCCGCTGCAAGGCATCGTCACCAGTCCCCTGGTGCGCGCCGTCCAGACGGCGGAGCTGCTCGCCGAGGCCCTGGGCCTGTCGCGCGTGGAGGTCCACCCCGCGCTGGTGCCCCGCAACAGCGCGCCCCGGCGCATCCTCAAGCTGGCGCGGGAGCTGGGGCCGGGCTTCGCGCTGGTGGGCCACAACCCCTCGCTGGAGCAGGCGCTGGCGCTCGCGCTGGGCGACGACACCCAGGCGCCGGAGAAGCTGCGCAAGGGCACCGCGGTGGCGCTCCAGTCCACCGGGGACGACGCGGGCTTCCAGCTCGTCTGGTGGGCCGCGCCGGGCCGCGCGCTCAAGCGCTACGACGCGGGGGGGTGAGGCGCTCAGCCCTCCGCGGCGCCCACGAGAAAGGACACCAGCAGCAGCGTCAGCACCACGGTGGTGATGGCCACGTAGAGCCGGTCCTTCTGCTGCCGGAAGATGAGCAGCGACAGCGCCACGCGCATCACCGGCACGGCCATCATCACCAGGAGCCCCGCCATGACGAAGGACTGCCCTCGCGCGGCCATGGCGCCCGCCACCACGTCCGCCAGCCCGTGCGGCACGGGGTGCGGCGCGGTGAGGCGCTCCAGGGCCTCGGAAGACACGAGGTAGTCGGGGTGGCGGAAGAACGTCACCAGCGTGCCCAGCGTCACCAGCGACATGCTGACGAGGACGCCGTAGCGCAGCAGGTCGCTGATGAGCAGCTCGGGCACCAGCGGAACGGCCTCTGGCCCCACGGGCAGCGCCACGCTGGACGGTGGCAAGGGGCGGGGCTCGGGCTCGGATGACGGCGCTTCATTCATGACGACCACCCCTTGCGCAGCATCTCGAAGGCCACCCACAGCAGCACGCCCACGAAGAGCGCGCGCAGCCACGACGCATTCACCCTCGCCATCAGGTGGCGTGAGCCCAGCCACGCGCCCAGCGTGACGCCCACGCAGACGGGGCCCGCGATGAACGGGTCGATGTGGCCTCGCGCGAAGTAGACGCCCGCGCTGGCCGCCGCCGTCACGCCAATCATGAAGTTGCTGGTGGCCGTGGACACCTTCAGCGGCAGCCGCATGGTCAGGTCCATGGCGGGCACCTTCAGCGCGCCCGAGCCGATGCCCAGCATGCCGCTCACCGTGCCCGCCACGTACATCAACCCCAGCCCCGCAAGGGGACGGGTGACGCGGTAGCTCACCTCGCGGCCGGTGGACTCATCCCAGTAGCTGCCGTGCAGCGCCAGCCGGTCCGCCAGCGCGTCCTCGGGCACCGGCGCTTCCTCACTCGCGTGCATCCGCCGCAGCATCACCAGCGCCGAGTACGCCATGACGGCGCCGAAGACGAGGTACACCCCTGGCTCTTATACACATCTGC
>NZ_VIFM01000838.1 GCF_006636215.1 Myxococcus llanfairpwllgwyngyllgogerychwyrndrobwllllantysiliogogogochensis
GTGGAAAGAGCAGGGCCTCAATTCGGAAAACTTCGTCGCCTTCAACCTCACCGAGCGCATTCAGCTGATCGGCGGCACCTGGTACGGCGGCGAGATGAAGAAAGGGATGTTCTCGATCATGAACTACCTGCTGCCGCTGAAGGGCATCGCCTCCATGCACTGCTCAGCCAACGTCGGCGAGAAAGGCGATGTCGCCATTTTCTTCGGCCTCTCAGGCACCGGCAAAACCACCCTCTCCACCGACCCGAAACGCCGCCTGATTGGCGATGACGAACATGGCTGGGATGACGACGGCGTGTTTAACTTCGAAGGGGGCTGCTACGCCAAGACCATCAAGCTCTCTGAAGCGGCCGAGCCAGATATCTATCACGCCATCCGCCGCAACGCCCTGCTGGAAAACGTGGTGGTACGCGCCGACGGCACGGT
>NZ_VIFM01000839.1 GCF_006636215.1 Myxococcus llanfairpwllgwyngyllgogerychwyrndrobwllllantysiliogogogochensis
TCCTTATTCCCGGCTCGGCGCCGAGGCGGTACTCGAATACGCGACGCAGACCGAAGCCCTGCTGGCCGCCTGCGGCGCGGTGATGCAGGGCGATGCGCGCCGGCCGCACCGGCGGGTAACGCCGCTGGGGACGTTGCGCCCGGCATGGCTGTCGCCCCTTGAGGTGCCTGTCGCGCCCCTGCCGTCGCAGGGCGCCTGTCTGGTGGGGATCAGCGGCTTTGCTGATTTTCAGCCGCATCTCGCCGCCGCCGCGCTCGGTCAACACGGAGTTACCGCCGCGGCGGTGGAAATCGAGTTACCGCTGCTGGATGTGCTGCGTGATAACCCGACCGAGTTTCGCGCCGCCAATATCGCCCGCGTCCTGATGATGAGAATATGTGGCCGGCCCTGCATGCAGCGCTGCTACCGCTGGCGCAGCAGTATGA
>NZ_VIFM01000840.1 GCF_006636215.1 Myxococcus llanfairpwllgwyngyllgogerychwyrndrobwllllantysiliogogogochensis
CCCCTGGCACCCGGCCCTCCCCGCTGAGCGGGGAGGGTTTTTTCGTCCTTTTCACCCCCTGCGGTGCGCCCCCGAGGGCGCATGCTCGGGAACCCGCGCATCCCCATGGAAAAACGCGTCCGATTCCAATCCACCTGGCTGCCCTGGCTGCTCATCGCCCCGCAGATGGCGATCATCCTGGTCTTCTTCTTCTGGCCGGCCAGCCAGGCGCTCGTGCAGTCGATGCAGATGCAGGACGCCTTCGGCACCTCCACGGAGTGGGTGGGGCTGGAGAACTTCAAGCGCCTGTTCGATGATCCGGGCTACATCGAGTCGTTCAAGACGACGGCGATGTTCTCGGTGCTCGTGGCCGGCTCAGGGATCGTGCTGTCGCTGCTGCTGGCGGTGTTCGCCGACCGCATCGCCAAGGGTGCGATGTTCTACAA
>NZ_VIFM01000841.1 GCF_006636215.1 Myxococcus llanfairpwllgwyngyllgogerychwyrndrobwllllantysiliogogogochensis
CCCTCTCCCTGATGCCGCCGCGCCGCCACCGGCTCCTACCGTGTCCAGCGCGCCGTCAGGCCGCAAGCGCCTCACTACCGCCCTGGTGTGGGGGCTGTTCCTGTTGGCGCTGGGCACCTGCGTGGCGCTGGTGGCGCTGTCGAGCATGGAATCGCGGCCGCCGGTCAACAAGGCGCGTCTGCTGCTCAATCCGCGCGATATCGATATCCACCTGGTGAATGGCAACTCCTGCGCTAACTGGTCGTCGCAGCACTCCTACGCCGTAGGACTGGCCAGCCTGATCACCACCTCGCTGAACACCTTCTCGACCTTTATGGTGCATGACAAAATCAACTACAACATTGATGAACCGAGCAGTTCCGGTAAAACGCTGACCATTGAGTTCGTTAATCAGCGCCATTATCGGGCGCAGCAGTGCTTTATGT
>NZ_VIFM01000842.1 GCF_006636215.1 Myxococcus llanfairpwllgwyngyllgogerychwyrndrobwllllantysiliogogogochensis
CTACTACTGGTACAGCTTCGATGCCACCGCGGCGGCGCAGTTGCCGCCCGAGATGGCCGTGCCGTTCTGGAATGCCGTGGCCGGCGAGACGGAAGGCGGGGACATCGGATACGCGATCGCCACGCTGGGCCTGCCCGCGCTGCCGGCACTGGCCGCGATGGTGCGCCAGAAGCCGACCGAGAACCTGTCCTGGGCGATGCACTACGGCGCGGTGGAGATCGCCGCCACGGCCGCGCGCGCCTTTGCGAAGCTCAAGACCGCACGGGCCGCGGGCCGCGCATGGCTGCTCCAATACCCCGAACATGCGGCCTGCGCGCTCATCGCGCCGGCATTGGGCAAGGCCGGCGAGGCGCGCGACTGCGCGGGTGCGGCACTGCGCCTGCTGTATTCCCAGGGCCATGAGACGCTGCTGCTCGACGTGGCAG
>NZ_VIFM01000843.1 GCF_006636215.1 Myxococcus llanfairpwllgwyngyllgogerychwyrndrobwllllantysiliogogogochensis
GGCGCGCGGTGCGGGCCACTTCGTCGCGTGCGCGCCGCCACTCCTGGGCCGCGATGCGGTCCTCGCCGGACAGGTAGGCCTCGGAGGCCCGCGCGGCGGCGCCATGGGCGTTCTGCGCCCATTCCGGCGGCGGAGCACGCCCGGCACAACCGCCCAGCAGCCCGGCGGCGATCGCCATGACAAGGGTGATGGCGGCGGTACGGCCGCGCCGGGGTCGCCGGCCCGGGTTCGCAGCGGAGGGAGAAGCAGGCGTCGGCATCGTCATGGCAGCTGGATCCGGGTGTCGCGCGCGAACGGCCATTTGCGCTGGATTTCGTTGACCAGGCTCTCGACCTTGCGCAGATTGCTCTCCACGTCGGCGCGCAGCGCGCCGAGATCGGTGGTGGCCTCGCGGGCGTTGGCGCCGATGGCCTGGGCCTCGGCC
>NZ_VIFM01000844.1 GCF_006636215.1 Myxococcus llanfairpwllgwyngyllgogerychwyrndrobwllllantysiliogogogochensis
GTACAACTGCAAAGTCTCCCTTCTGAAACTGAAGCGATCAGACTGGTGGGGAGAAGAGGTGCCCTATCTGGTTCTCGACGCCGTGGATCCGGAGGATCTGCGCTGGTACATCCAGCACCGAGGAACGCGGGAGAGACATCTGGAGTACATCCGCTTCTTCAAGCGTGCGCTGAAGCTCATCGAGAGCGACCGAGCGGCCGAGGCCGGCGCGCGCGCCCAGTTGCTGCAGGCGCTCCATGAGGGCGATATTGGGGATCCCGTCGATCGCCCAAGGCTGGTAGACCGGGCTGTGATCGCCTGGCGGGCCGCGAATAGGGGCCAGCCGCTTCCTCTGTTTGAGCAGGGCGGCCGCGCCAACTCCAAGGCGTGGAAATCGCTGCTCGACCAGATGTTCGTGATGGCTGGAGACGGAATGGAGGACACC
>NZ_VIFM01000845.1 GCF_006636215.1 Myxococcus llanfairpwllgwyngyllgogerychwyrndrobwllllantysiliogogogochensis
GTGCTGGCCGTGGTCATGTTCCGTTCCAGCAGCAACCTCGCGGCCGCCTACGGCATCGCCGTGACGCTGGACATGCTCATCACCACCGTCCTCACCTTCTTCGTCATCCGCTACGGATGGCGCTACCCGCTGGCCCTCTGCATCGGCGCCACGGGCTTCTTCTTCGTGGTGGACCTGGCCTTCTTCGCGTCCAACCTGCTCAAGCTCCTGCAGGGCGGCTGGTTCCCGCTCATGATCGGCTCCATCGTCTTCACCCTCATGATGACCTGGAAGCGCGGGCGCGAGCTGCTCAACGAGAAGCTGCGCGCCGACGCCATCGACCTGCGCGACTTCCTCACGGCGGTGTTCGTCAGCCCCCCCACGCGCGTGGAGGGCACTGCCGTCTTCCTCACCGCGGAGCCCGGGGCCGTGCCCAACGCCATGC
>NZ_VIFM01000846.1 GCF_006636215.1 Myxococcus llanfairpwllgwyngyllgogerychwyrndrobwllllantysiliogogogochensis
AATCAGGGGCTTTCTTGTTTGGTGCCGGAGAGATGAATCGAACACCCGACCTTCTCATTACGAATGAGCTGCTCTACCGACTGAGCTACACCGGCGAAGAATTGAATTATATACCGGAATGGTAGCGTGTCACGCGTTCCACTTCATTTTTCGATCCGAGGATCACGCTGACGCGTTCGTGCAACTGTTTCGGGGGGATGTCGAGGATGCGTTCCCGGCCGTTGGTCGCGGCGCCGCCGGCCTGTTCGACCAGCCAGGCCATGGGGTTGGCCTCGTACATCAGGCGCAGTTTGCCGGGCTTGTTCGGCTCGCGCTTGTCCCAGGGGTAGAGGAAGATGCCGCCGCGCGTGAGGATGCGGTGCACGTCCGCCACCATGCTGGCGATCCAGCGCATGTTGAAGTCCTTCTCGCGCGGGCCTTCGA
>NZ_VIFM01000847.1 GCF_006636215.1 Myxococcus llanfairpwllgwyngyllgogerychwyrndrobwllllantysiliogogogochensis
AACCAGGCCTTTGACAGCCTGATCCCGGGACTGAAATTCCGCCGTTTCGACGCGGTCATGGCCGGGATGGACATCACGCCGGAGCGTGAAAAGCAGGTGCTGTTCTCTACCCCGTATTATGACAACTCGGCACTGTTCGTCGGCCAGCAGGGTAAGTTCACCAGCATTGACCAGCTGAAGGGCAAAAAAGTGGGCGTGCAGAACGGCACCACCCACCAGAAATTCATCACCGATAAACATCCGGAAATCACTACCGTGCCTTACGACAGCTACCAGAATGCGAAGCTGGACCTGCAGAACGGTCGTATCGACGCGGTCTTTGGTGACACCGCCGTGGTGACCGAATGGCTGAAGAGCAATCCGAAGCTGGCGGCCGTGGGCGATAAAGTGACCGACAAAGCCTATTTCGGCACCGGGCTGGGC
>NZ_VIFM01000084.1 GCF_006636215.1 Myxococcus llanfairpwllgwyngyllgogerychwyrndrobwllllantysiliogogogochensis
GGTGGGCACCGAGGGCTCCAGCCTGGGTGACGCCGAGTTCGGCTTCCGCACGTCGGACGCGTACCAGGAGCTGGGCCTGGCCTTCTTCAAGCAGCACCTCAAGGGCGGCGAGAAGGCGGCGGTGCCGGAGGCGCTGGTGTTCGAGACGGGCGCCAACCGCTGGCGCCAGTTGGAGAGCTGGCCGCCGAAGGGGTTGCGTGAGACGCGGCTGTTCTTCCAGCCCAAGGGCGGGCTGTCCATGAAGGCGCCCACGGGGACGACGGAGTCGTTCGCGGAGTACATCAGCGACCCGGCCAAGCCGGTGCCGTACACGCAGGAGATCACGACGCGCTGGAGCAAGAACTACATGGCGGAGGACCAGCGCTTCGTCGCGAGCCGGCCGGACGTGCTGGTGTTCGAGACCGAGCCGTTGGAGCAGGACCTCACGCTGGCGGGCCCGCTGGAGGCGGACCTGTGGGTTTCCACGACGGGTTCGGACGCGGACTGGGTGGTGAAGCTGGTGGATGTGAATCCCGGCAAGCCGCGCGGCTGGAGTCGGAGCGACGCGGAGAAGGGCGAGAAGAACCGGGGTGGCCAGCAGACGCTGGTGCGCGGCGAGCCGTTCCGCGGCCGCTTCCGCGACAGCTACAGCGAGCCCAAGGCCTTCAAGCCCGGTGAGGTGTCGAAGGTGCGCTTCACCATCAACGACGTCTTCCACACGTTCCAGAAGGGGCACCGGGTGATGATCCAGGTCCAGTCGAGCTGGTTCCCGTTCATCGACCGCAACCCGCAGACGTACGTGCCCAACATCTTCGAGGCGAAGGAGGCGGACTTCACGCGCGCCTTCCATCGCGTGTACCACTCCGCGGTGCACCCCAGCTCCGTCAAGGTGGGCGTGCTGCCGGCGCTGGACGCACAGGGCAACTGAGGTCCGCGAGGGCGTGGCGGTGCATCTGTTTGGCACCGTCCGCTCGCGCTCGAAGGGAGCGTGACGGGGCGGGATATCCGTCCCGTTCCTGTTACGTTTCCGCCCGCACGGAGGGATGGGAGGGTCATGACTGGCACCGAGGGGCCCGGGAGTGGGCCGGTGCGGCTCGACGGGAGTGAGGGCGAGGGGGGAGGGCAGATCCTCCGCTCGGCGTTGTCGCTGTCACTCATCACCGGACGGCCGTTTCACATCACCCACCTGCGTTCGCGGCGGGAGCCTCCGGGGTTGCGTCCCCAGCACCTGGCCTGCGTGCGCGGCGCCGAGGCACTGGGTGGCACCAGCGAGGGCGCCACGGTGGGCGCCTCCGAGCTGTCCTTCACGCCCGGCACCGTGCGCGCGGGGGACTATCTGCTGGAGGTCGGCACGGCGGGCAGCACGCCGCTCATCTTCCAGTGCCTCGTCTATCCCCTGGCCCTGGCCGGGGGCGGAAAGCTCACGTTGCGGGGCGGGACGCATCTGCCGCACAGCCCGAGCTTCCACTATGTCGCGACGGTGTGGCAGCCGGTGGCCCACGCGTATGGGCTCCCCGTGCACCTCACGATGACGCAGGCGGGGTTCTATCCAGAAGGCGCGGGGGAGATGGTCGCCCACGTCTTTCCGCCACAGGAGCCACCCCGGCTGGTGGAGCTGCCCGCGCGGGGGATGCTGCGCGAGGTGCACGTCTCGTCATTCGTGGGAGGCCTGCCGTTCGCCATCGCCGAGCGGCAGTCGCGCGCCGCCGTGGCGGTGCTGCGGGAGAAGGGCATCCTGGCCGAGGCGGAGAATCGCCCGCTGCCGGTGAGCCGTTCGCTGGGCACGGTGACGTTCGTGCTGGCGCAGTTCGAGCACACCATCGCCGGCTTCACCGCGCTGGGGGAGAAGGGGCGTCCGGCCGAGGACGTGGGGCGGGAGGCCGGCGAGGCGCTGGCGCGCTTCATGGAGACAGGGGGCGCGCTGGACGAGTCGCTGGCGGATCAGATTCTCCTGCCAGCGGCGCTGCTGGCCGCGGGGCGCCTGGGGCCGGTGACGCCGGGCACCACGCGCTTCACCGCGGCTCGGGTGACGGACCACCTCACCACCCATGCCCGCGTCGTCGAGCGCTTCCTTCCGGTCAAGGTCCGGGTGGAGGCGGGCGGCGCGGTGGAGGTGGCCCCGGCTTGAGGGCCGGGGTGGGGTGGCTCAGGCCGCCTCGTCGTCGCCGCGGTTGGAGTTGTTGCCGAAGGTGTTCACGTCATCCATCTCCTTCGTCGTGTTCCGGAAGGCGCGGAAGCCGAAGGGGATGGCGACGAGGAACACGAGGCCGGCGAGGCCCACGGCCTTCCAGGGGAAGGGCTGCGTCTTCACCTGGATATCCTTGCCGTAGGAGTTGAGGTTGTTGCCCATGGCGCGCTGCTTGGCGGCCTCGCGCTCCTCGGCGGTGAGCTCACGGGGGGCGTTGAAGTCCTGGACCGGTTTGCGCGGCTGAGCCAGTGCCGCTCCGCCCGTCGCGAGCGCGAGGACCAGGAGGAGTCGGGCAAGGGAGGGATTTCGCATGAGGGGGGAGGCTATCACGACCCAACGGGAGTGCTGAACAGGGCTTGCACCGGGAGAGCGTTGTCCAGTACGCGCCAGGGTGCCCACATCACCTCCGGACGCCATGCTGCGCCTGCCCTTCATCGCCCTCGCCAACCTGTTGCTGCTCCTGCGGACCCTGTTGGGTGCGCCCTTCCGCCTGTTCGCCGCCAGCCACCGGCCGGCCTATGTGCGCTTCCGGTTGGCGGGGGATCCGCCCTACCGCGAGCAGCGCAAGCCCCGATTCTCGCTGGGGGGAGGCTCGCGTCCGGAGCCCGCGGACGTCACCTCATTGGAGCGCTTTGGCGAATCCCTGAGGCTGTTGGCGAAGGACCCCAAGGTGAAGGGGATTCTGCTGGAGGTGGAGGAGCTGGGGTTGCCGGGGGCGAAGCGCGACGCGGTGGTGGCGTTGCTGGCGGAGTTCCGGGCGGCGGGCAAGCGGGTGGTGTCCTGGGCGGTGATGGTGGACACGGACACGTACCCGGTGCTGTGCGCGGCGGACGAGGTGCTCCTGGCCCCGATGGGGCGGCTGGAGCTGGTGGGGTACTCGGCGGAGTCCACGGCGTTGGGCGAGGGGCTGTCCCGGATTGGCATCCGGCCGCAGTTCATCCGGCGGGGTGACTACAAGACGGCGCCGGAGTTGTTCACGCATCCGGCGGTGTCGGACATCCAGCGGCGCACGGTGGAGTCGTTCCTGGACGAGCGCTACGCGACGCTGGTCGACGCGGTGTCAGTGGCGCGGCGCAAGACGCCCGACGAGGTGAAGGCGCTGATCGACCAGGGCCCGTACAGCGGGCCGAGGGCGAAGGCGATGGGGCTGGTGGACGCGCTGGTGGACGAGGCGGATCTGCCGCTGCACCTGGGGTTGGTGAAGGTGGAGGAGGGGAAGGCGCCGGAGGACGTGGAGGACACGGAGCTGGAGGCGCTGGACACGTATCTGGAGACGGTGCCATTCCCTCCGGTGAAGTGGCGGCGGATGAAGCGGAAGCCTCGGCTCGCGTTGGTGCCGGTGTCGGGGATTATTGTGCCGGGGAAGGGGAATGCGGGCGGGCGTCTGGCGTCGACGGACGCGGTGGTGAAGGCGTTGAGGGCGGCGGGGCGGGACAAGCGGTCGAAGGCGGTGCTGCTGTATGTGAACAGCCCGGGTGGGGCGGCGATTGCTTCCGAGCAGATTCTGGAGGCGGTCCAGCGGGTGGCGCGCAAGAAGCCGGTGATCGCATACATGGACCGGGTGTGCGCCAGTGCGGGGTACATGGTTGCGCTGGGGGCGAAGGAGCTGTGGAGTGCCCCGCATGCGGTGGTGGGGTCCATCGGTGTGTTCGCGGGCAAGTTCGACACGTCCGGGCTGATGAACCTGCTGGGCATCCACAAGACGTTGATCACGCGGGGAGCGAACGCGGGGTTGTTGTCGTTCTCCCGGGGTTTCACGGACGGGGAGCGGGCGGCGCTGGAGGCGGACATCGAGGAGATGTACCAGTCCTTCCTGGGGCACGTGGCGAAGGCGCGGGGGCGGACGAAGGAAGAGATCCACGCTCTGGCGGAGGGCCGGGTGTACTCGGGGCTGCGCGCGAAGGACGCGGGCCTGGTGGACAAGATTGGTGGGTTCGAGGAGGCGTGCCGGTACGCGCTGTCATTGGCGAAAGTCGCGCCTGGAGACTTCGAGCTGAAGACGTATGGGGCTGCGGAGCGACGGATGTCGGTGCTGCGGTTGTTGATGGGTGCCGCGCAGCCTCAGACTTACTCGCTGTGCTCCGTGTCGTGGAGCCTGGCCGGGCAGGAGCGGGAGACATTGGCGTCGCTGGCGGATGAGACGCGGTGGGGCGCGTGGCTACGCGAGTTGGTGCGTGAGGCTCGTGGGAATCCGTCCGGCTGACGGTTCGATAGAACGGCGGGGCGCGGAGCCAGCGCCCCGTTGAGCATTTACAAAGCGGCAGAGCGGAGTGCGCGTCCAACTCAAATAGCCGATGACTTGGCGCCTACTTCGATAACCTTCTCAATTAGGATGTCGGCGATTCGTGGATGGAAATCCTGAACGCTTTTGCTGATGACGTTTGCACACCTCCTGAAGTCAACCTCAATCTCCTCTGCCTGAATCTCTATTGCGACGCGAGCCGCAACTTGGTCGTCGAGAAGTGGCCCACAAAGCCCCATCAAGCGCCGCATGGCGAACCAACGATTATGTCCCGAAGCCATGCGTGCCAAAGCAATCAGCGCAGCGGCCTTTAAATCGATAGTCCGGGCGCCGTCGAAGATCGCCTCCATTCGCACTGCTAGAACATCGCAGTATGCGAAATCAAATCCGCCGCGGCCAACCCAGTCGCAATAGACAATTCCCACTGAGAGCCACAGGTCATAGTCTAGAAGGCAGAAGGCTTTACAGAGGTCCTCATTGAAGGAGTGGAATATAGGCCACATGGTTATTACGCGCCCATCAGTGCTCTCACCTTGGTCGCCTACGAATCGAGCGAATTCTTCAAGTTTTTGTACGTCCCAGTCGGCAGCTCCTGCGAGTTCCTTGGTCCATCCCTCCATCTCAAGCGAGGGTTGAAGGTTGAGTGGCTGAGCAAGGATTCCCAACAGAACGGAGCGCAATCCAGCAATGCTTTTGAATCGCTTGCCTGGGGAGGTCTCAGTGCATTTTTCGATGACGGGAGCCAGTGGTCCGGGGCAAGTCTGCCTCTGAAATGGCAGTCTTCCAGGCTTGCCAGCTATGTCGTGCAGAAGACAGCCAAAGGCATATATGTCTGCGGCGGCGGTCACCGTGCCGAAGTTCTTGCGTTGTTCGGGCGCCGCGTATTCTTGTGTTCCCCAGGCGGAATCAACCGATGTTAGCTTTGTTGTGCTGCCTTCTGGGGGGAGCGTCAACCCAAAATCGCTAAGCTTCCAGTGCCCTTCGTGGAAGAGAACATTCTGGGGTTTTAGGTCGCGATGGACATATCCGAGCAAATGGAGAGCATCCAGGCCATTGAGAATATCCGCCAGTGCAGTGCTGCTAATCTTTCCGCTCTTCTTGTCTTCGCGGATTTGGTCGAGATAGTTCTTGTCGGCCCATGGCATCACGAACCATGGATGATCGCCATTTAGATCGTGCTCGTATACGGGCAGGAATACCTCAGAGTCGAGGCTTCGCTGAATGCGAACCTCGCGGCAGAATCGTTTCCTTAACTTTTCAATTTCTGCTGCAGGAAATCTTCCTGGTGTGGGATCGAAAGTCTTCATGGCCGCGACGGAGCCATCAGATCGCATCACCTTGTCGATTCTACCAAAGCCACCACGATGGACGTCTTTTTCTAGAATCTGCACGTGTCCCCCCACAGAGCATTTGTCCAAATGCGCTCCATATCAATCGGGCTCTGATTTGGACATCTGAACATCCGGCCATGGGTGTTAGGGGACTGGATTGGGCGGCCCAGTGGAGTCAGTTTTGACGATTGATTGCGAAAGGGTGGGATCGGCGAACGAATTTGATCTGGCGGTGGGTCCCAAGGAGCGGGTTTTGCCCGATTTAGATCCTCGCCGGAGGGTGTGAAGTGCCACTCCGCGCTTTCTGTGGCAGGTAGAAAGCAGGACCGCCGGTTACTCAGGGTCCCAACTTACCGCTTTGCGAGGTGTGCCTGCCTACCCACCCAGCCACTGCGGACGAAGGCCTTTCGTTGCCAACGTAAGGCCGACTACGCTTGGGGTCGCGTTCGTCACAGATGCCTGCCAAGTGCTGTCCGCACGGAGGGCTGAGCATCTGGACGTTCAGTTTAACTTTCGCATGGGGGGGCGCGTGGGTGCTGCGAGTTTGCAAGAGGATATGCTTGATAGATTGGCCGATTCCGAACATGAGTTCAAAGCCCCGTCGCTGACCTCCGTTCGTTGCAAGCCACAGGCGACTGAGGAGTTGCTGTTCGAACTCGCCGCCGTTCGCAGAGCGGCGTTCGAACAGCAGGCCGTGACGGAAAGGAACCAGCGAACGAAAGGCATCACGCTACTTAATCAGGTTGTTGATATGCTTCGTGCGCCACTCGACTCGGCTACGGATGCGATCACTATTGAGCACAGGCTATCGCGGCTGTGTCTTGAATGCCAGGTGACCGGAGAGTTGCGACCTGGAACAGTGTCGATCATACGAACACTGGCTGCCGAGGCATTGTGTCTGTGTGCATCTTTGCAGGAGCGGATACGCGGAACTGAGCGAGCGCCTCTTTCTCAGGAACTCGCGGCCACTCGCGCTTGGGCGCTTTCTGAACTGGATCGATGCAACGATGTGCAGGTACGACTGGAGTCTTTAGGGACGCTTTGGGCTGAGTTCGAGAAGCGACGGCTTCGGGCCTTGGTGGACTTTCGACCACTGCTGGCCCAGGTCGGTCGCCTCCAACTAGGGGCAGAGCAGGAAGTTGCGGTTGCTCGGGACCATACAGCACTGCATCGAGTCAGCGCTGCGGCTGGAACGGGTAAGAGCGTTGTCCTCGTACACCGAGCCATTCGCCTGCTGGCGCAGTCGCCAGATTCAAGAGTGCTCTTGATCGCGCCTACCGACGCCCTTGCGGGAGAACTTAGTGAGGCCTGCAGGGCTCGCTCTGAGGGCACTCGTGCAGATGAACGTCTTCGTGTTCGATCAATGCGCGACGTGGCGCATGAGTGGTTTGAATCCGCCTCGGAAATGATCGACGTTCTTGATGCTGAAAAGACGCTGTCTTGTTGGCTTGAGTTTATTCATGGTGCAGACGGAGATTCGCGACACGTATTGAGGGATGTTGATGTCCAAGCTCTCTTGAAATATCTTTCTTCGAAGCTGGAGGCGCGACGGAGTTCCGGTGTTGCGCACTATGTGGATAGCCGATGGCGCCTCTGGCTTGAACATTGGCGGCCGCTGAGTTACCTGCGCGACGAAATCTCCTGGATTTGCTCGGGTTTGTCGCCGAGCGAGTATCAGTTGTACACGCGAACGCAGTTGTCTGTGTCAAAGGCAAAGGGAACTCAGCAGGCTGAGAAGGTGTGGATGTCCCGCAGTGGTCGAGAAATTAAGCTCGAAATCAAGTATCGGCACTCTGTAATGAAGGTGTTGCTTGCTTGGCATGGGTGGCTCAACGAGAGGGGGCAGGCGGACCTGGACTTGGCGTTGGGATGGATTGTGGACGCCTGTCGTGGTGGTCCGTCTGCTGTGCAGCGATTTAAGAAGTGTTTTGCTGTAGAGCATGTTCTTGTGGATGAGGCGCAGAAGTTGAGCAATTGCGAATGGGAAATCCTCTTGTTGATGGCGTCGTTTGTGGGGGGAAATCCGCTCTACGTGGCAGGCGACATGGACCAGCGCGATCGGGTCCGGCGCTTTGTTAGTGCGGAAGTTCGCTGGCCAAACGCGAAGCGTGGTTTGGATTTTCGTGGTAGGGCGTCAACGCTTAGGCAACAGTACCGAATCACGCAACAGGTGGCGGAGGCGGGAGCGCGCATTGTCGGTGCTTTTGGAAGAGAGACTGATGAGGAGATTCTTGGGATAAATCAGATCGGGTTCGGAGCATGCCGCGACGGGGTGGCGCCCCTCATCCTTGATGTACAAGACCAAGAGAGGGCAGCAATCGAAGTGTTGGCTGCCGTTGGGCGAGACCGAACGGTAGGACTCGTTTCGACGCGCAAATGGACAGCGGATATCGACTTGTGTGTACGTATTGCGCGAGGAGCTGGGCGGGTGCCCCGGCGGGCGACGGTTCGTCAGCAGACGCGAACCCCAGGCGCAGCCGTCATCGGGACGATTGAAGAACTTGCGGGTTGTGAATTTGATGTGGTGATGGTTGTCAATTTTAGCGCGTTGCCGGAGCCTTCGACCCCCCGCGAGGAGTGGTGGCGTGATGCCTCCGCAGCCTACACGGCGATGACCCGAGCTCGTGAGTTGGTCGTACTGTGCTGTCCGAGCCCGTCGCCTTTTATTGACAAACTCCGTGCGCCGCCTTCCTGCGTGGTGACGTTGCGTAGTGCGATGGAGTTTCGTGAGTTTGTCGCTCGTTCCAGTGCCATAGACGATGGTTTTCTTAAGGCGGAGGCCGACCTCGTTGCGCCAATACAGATCCTGGAGTCATCATGACCACTTGCCCGGATCGACGCTGAAACTGTGCGTGCCGGTGAAAGTAGCAACAGGGTTGTTCTCAAAGGACGGGCGCTCTGCTTTCGGCAGTTGACTCCGTAGACGAGGCATTCCTGCCCCCATACCCCTCATGATGCTGGTACCTTCCGCGCCCCATGAAGCGGACCGTCCTCATCGGTAGTCTCCTCCTGGCCACGGCCTGTGCCACCACGTCGCGTGAGCCCGTCTCTGTCGCGGAGTCCTACGCCCGCGCCCTGGACGAAGGCCGCCTCCAGGACGCCTACGCCCTCACCACTGATGGACCGGAAGGGCAGGTCGCCTTCCTGGAGCGCTACTCCGACGAGACCACCCGCCGTGAACGAGCCGCCGCCGTCCGTGCCGGCGCCGCCGTCCTAGAAGCCCGCGCCCCCTCCCTCACCCTCGCTCGTACCGGCGAGGACTGGCGCATCGTCGAAGCCCGTCCCGCCGATGTCCCCCGTGCCGCCCTCCGCCGCTTCCTGGACGCCTCCGACGCCAAGGACTGGAAGACGGCCTGGAGCCTGCTCGCCGCGCCCCTGCGTGCCCGCTACACCCCCGAGCGACTCCGCGAGGATTTTGATCGCGACCCCCTCGCCAAGGAGCGCCTGCGCCGCGCCCGGCTCGCTCTCAATACGCACGTCCGAGTCGGCGCCGGTGAGGCCGTCTTCCCCATTGGCGACGAGCGGGCCGTCCTCCTGGTCCTCGAGGACGGCGAATACCGGCTCTCCGCCCTCGAATAGGCCCGCTGACCCCGACACGCAGTGTCCCTGATGGACACCTTCAGCCCGCCAACACCCTCCAGCCCTCCAGGCCGTCGCCAGGGTGCGTCCGCGTCCACCCAGCGTTAAACGACGTTGACAGTCCCCCCGGGGCTGGCATGTTCCGCGCCCGCTGAGGGGCGCCCAAGCGCCCGTTTTCCAAAGGTTTCAGGTGTCCCGATGAGCGTTACCGAGGCCAGCATCCTCGCGGCGATGTCCAAGGTGATCGATCCCGAGTTGCACGTGGATCTGGTGAAGGCGGGGATGGTGAAGGACATCCGCGTCAGCGGCGACACGGTCAAACTCAAGATCGAGCTCACCACGCCCGCCTGCCCCATGAAGGGGAAGATCCAGGCCGACTCCGAGGCCGCGCTCAAGGCCGTCCCCGGCCTCAAGTCCTTCGACATCGAGTGGGGCGCCCAGGTCCGCTCCTCCGGCGGCGGCGCTCCGTCCCCCGGCGGCCTGCTCCCCAAGGTGAAGAACATCATCCTCGTCGGCGCCGGAAAGGGCGGGGTGGGCAAGAGCACCGTCGCCGTCAACCTCGCCGCCGCCCTCGCTCAGCATGGCGCCAAGGTCGGCCTGCTCGACGCCGACTTCTACGGCCCCTCCATCCCCCTCATGACGGGCCTGGGCGAAAAGAAGCCGGTCAGCCCCGACGGCAAGTCGCTGGATCCGCTCATCGCCCACGGCATGAAGGTCATGTCCATCGGCTTCCTCGTGGAGGCCGACCAGGCCCTCATCTGGCGCGGTCCCATGCTCCACGGCGCCCTCATGCAGCTGGTGCGTGACGTGAACTGGGGCGAGCTCGACTACCTCGTGCTCGACCTGCCCCCGGGCACCGGTGACGTGGCCCTGTCGCTCTCCCAGTCCATCCGCGCAGCGGGTGCCGTGCTCGTCACGACGCCGCAGGACGTGGCCCTGGCCGATGTCGTCCGCGCCAAGCAGATGTTCGACAAGGTCCACATCCCCGTGCTGGGAATCGTGGAGAACATGTCCCAGTTCGTCTGCCCGAACTGCTCGCACGTCACCCCCATCTTCAACCACGGCGGGGGCCGGAAGGCCGCGGAGATGTTCGGCATTCCGTTCCTCGGAGAGGTTCCGCTGGACTTGAAGGTGCGTGTCTCGGGAGACTCGGGCGTACCGGTGGTCATCGGCGCCAAGGACAGCCTGGAGGCGAAGGCCTTCCAGGAGGTCGCTCGCAACATCGCGGGTCGAGTGTCCGCACAGGGCGCCAAGAGCATGCCGCTGCCGGTGGTGCAGGCCCGCTGACATCCACCAAGGAGACGCTGCATGCCCCCGGCCGGCAATGACGACTACCCCGACGACCCGTTGATCGACGAGGACCGTTCCGGCCGAGAGGGCCGCTCCGGTCCCGCAGGCTTCGTTCCGGAGTTCGTCCGTCGCATGGCCGTCGCCGGCCTGGGCGCCCTCTTCATGACCGAGGAGGGCATCCGCAACCTGGCCGGGCAGCTCAAGCTCCCCAAGGAAGCCCTCGGCTTCATCCTCTCCCAGGCGGAGAAGACCAAGGACGAGGTCACCGGCGCCATCACCGAGGAGCTCCGCCGCTTCCTCCAGTCCGAGAAGCTCCGCGACGAGTTCCTCAAGCTCGTCTCCGGCATGACGCTGGAGATCAAGGCCCAGGTCCGACTCGTCCCGCCCGACAAGGCCGAGAAGATGGGCGCCGACGAGCCCGAGAACACCGAGCCTCGGCCCAAGAAGGAGAAGACCGCCGCCCCCACCGCGCGCGTCGTCATCTCCGAACTCAACGCCCGCCGCCCCGGCTCCAAGCGTTCCAAGAAGGAGTAGTGGTGGCGGACACGCCTCCCCCTGAATCAGCTCCACAGCCCCCCGCACGCAAGGGCTGGCGCTCGTCCCCGCTGGCGAAGCGGCTGCCGCTGCTGCTGCTCCTCGGCCTGGGCATCTACATCTGGCAAATCACCGGCATCCCCGAGCGGGAGCTGGTCATCCAACCCGATGGCGACGGCTGGAGTCAGGCCCGTGCGCTGGACCTCCAGGTGATGGACCCGGAGGGCTCGGTCCTCAAGCGCGAGGAGCGCTTCTTCGGCGACACCGGCGCACCTCCGGAGCTGAGCTTCAAGGTGGACCTGCCCGAGGGCTCCTTCAGGACGTTGTTCTTCGTGAAGCTCGCGGGCCGCGAGGAGCGGGTGCGCGTCGAAGAGCCACTCACGGTGGGGGAGGAGCGCTACATCGTTCGCCGGCTCCAGTTGCCAGCCGCGACTCGTTGACCGCCCTGGGGGCGTGGGCTATGGGCGCACCACGTCATTCACATTCCGACCGAGGGGTTCGAGAGCACCATGGCAACGGAGCACATCGTCGTCGTCGGCGCCGGGCAGATGGGCGCGGGAATCGCGCAGGTGGCATTGCAGGCGGGTCTGCGCGTCACGCTGGCGGACGTGTCCAAGGAAGGTCTCGCCAAGGGCGCTGACCGCATCCGCGCGGGCCTGAAGAAGCTGGTGGAGAAGGGCAAGCTCGACGCCGCGAAGCAGCAGGCCGCCGAGGCCAACCTCGCCACCCTCACCAACGTCACCGAGGCGAAGGACGTCGACTTCGCGATTGAGGCCGTGACGGAGAACGAGGACCTCAAGCGCCGCATCTTCCAGGACCTGGACGCCGTCGTCCGGCCGGGCGGCATCCTCGCCACCAACACCTCGTCCATCCCCATCACCCGCATCGCCGCGTCCACGAAGCGCCCCGAGTTCGTCATCGGCATGCACTTCATGAACCCCGTGCCGGTAATGCAGTTGGTGGAGCTCATCCGTGGCGCCGCCACGTCGGACGAGACCTACGCCACCACGCGCGCCCTCTCCGAGCGCATGGGCAAGACGACGGTCGTCTCCAAGGACTTCCCGGGCTTCATCGTCAACCGCATCCTCATCCCGATGCTGAACGAGGCCTGCTACGCGCTGATGGAGGGCCTGGGCTCCGCGGAGGACATCGACACCGCGATGAAGCTGGGCACCAACCAGCCCATGGGCCCGCTCCAGCTCGCCGACTTCATCGGTCTGGACACCGTGCTCTACATCGCCGAGGTGCTGCACAAGGGCCTGGGTGACTCGAAGTACCGCCCGTGCCCGCTGCTGCGCCAGTACGTCGACGCCGGCTGGTACGGCAAGAAGAGCGGTCGCGGCTTCTACAAGTACTAGGCACCCACCTCCCCAGGAGCCTCGCACATGACCTACGAGAACATCCGGCTGGAGCACGACGGCGCGGTCGCCACCCTCACCATCGACCGTCCCAAGGCGCTCAACGCCCTCAACAACAAGACGCTCCAGGAGTTCGAGGCGGCGGTGAAGTCGCTCGGCGCCGACACGCGCGTGCTCATCGTCACCGGCGGGGGCGAGAAGGCCTTCGTCGCGGGCGCCGACATCGCGGAGATGTCCGCGCTCGAGGAGCCCCAGGCTCGCGAGTTCGCCGCCCTGGGTCACCGCGCCTTCGCGCTGCTGGAGTCGCTGTCCATCCCCACCATCGCCGCGGTGAATGGCTTCGCGCTCGGTGGTGGCTGTGAGCTGGCCCTGGCGTGTGACTTCATCTACGCCTCCGAGAAGGCCCAGCTCGGCCTCCCTGAAGTGGGCCTGGGAGTCATCCCCGGCTTCGGTGGCACCCAGCGCCTCACCCGCGCGGTGGGCCGTGCTCGCGCCAAGGAGCTGGTCTTCACGGGGGCGCGCATCGACGCGGCGAAGGCGAAGGAGATCGGCCTGGTGCTGGAGGTCCTGCCGGCCGGTGAGCTGCTCGCGCACTGCCGCTCCATCGCGGCGAAGATGATCAAGAACGGTCCCCTGGCCATCGCCACGGCCAAGCGCGTCATCGAGCAGGGCGCGGACAAGGACCTGGGCGAGGCCAACACACTGGAGCGTCAGGGCTTCGCGGAGCTGTTCGGCTCGGACGACCAGCGCGAGGGCATGAAGGCGTTCCTCGAGAAGCGTCCCGCCGTCTTCACCGGCAAGTGAATCACCCGCTCGCGGTCGGGAGTCTCCTCACGATTCTCCTGGCCGCGACGCCGGCCCGCTCCGAGCCTGTCTCCGAGCCCCTCTCGGCATCCGCTCCCGAAGGTCAGGACGACGAGGCCGGACGGGCTCCGGCGCTGGTCTCCTGGAAGCGCTCGCTGTGCATCTACACGGGCTGCTTCCTGGAGCCGTTCATCCCCGATGTCCGCTTCCAGTGGGGACAGGGCTCGCGTGAGCACTGGGTGCTGTCCTGGCCCATCCACCCGTGGGCCTTCCCAGCGTGGGACATTCCGGGGCCCACCCTGATCCTGTCGCCCTTCGTGGAGCCTCAAGTGCGCCTGGAGCCGGCGGCCTTCCGGCTGCTCGCGGGGGCACGGGTGTATGCGTTTCCGGACAGCGCTCGCCTGGGCTTGCTCGCGGAGGGCGCGGGCCTGTGGGGCCAGGATGGCTCGGGTGGGCTGGCGGGCCTGGGCCTCACCTACGACTTGATTGAACGCGGCCCGAACACGAAGCCCTGGACGGTGTCCGTGGTGCTTCGCCGGGCCTGGACGGGGGAGGGGGCGCGGATGGACCTCTCCCTGGACGTCACGGTGCCACTGAACATGTTCCTGGGCTCACCCCTGGATTCCAGGGAGCCCGGAGGGCGGTCGTCGGCTAATCGGCACGGCAACCCTCGCTTGGGGCCTGGCGGAGCGTCTTCGCTATTCCCTGGGAGCACCCCCCGTAATATGGAGCCCTCATGAACTTCGAGCTGACCGATGTCCAGCGCGAGATCCAGCGGATGTGCCGCGAGTTCGCCGCCAAGGAACTGACCCCCAACGCCCGGAAGTGGGATGAACACCACACCTGGCCCACGGATGCGGTGAAGAAGCTCGCCGAGCTGTCGCTGCTCGGCGTGGCCGTCTCCGAGAAGTACGGCGGCGCCGGTCTGGACAACGTCTGTTACGCGCTCGCCATGGAGGAGATCAGCCGAGGCTGTGCCTCCACCGGCGTCATCATGAGCGTGAACAACTCGCTCTATTGCGACCCGGTGTCCAAGTTCGGCACCGAGGCGCAGAAGGAAGAGTTCCTTACGCCGTTCGCGCGGGGCGACAAGCTCGGCTGCTTCGGCCTGACGGAGCCCGAGGCCGGCAGCGACGCCGCCGCCCAGCAGACCGTCGCGGTGCGCCGGGGTGACGAGTTCGTCATCAACGGCTCCAAGAACTGGATCACCAACGGCCCCAAGGCCGACGCCATCGTCCTGTTCACGATGACGAACAAGGAGGCGGGCAACAAGGGCATCACGGCCTTCCTGGTGCCCACGAACACCCCCGGCTTCACCCGCGCCGAGCCCGACAAGAAGATGGGCATCAGCGCCGCCTGGTCCTGCTCCATGTTCTTCGAGGACATGCGCGTGCCGGCCAAGAACATCCTGGGCAAGGAGGGTGAGGGCTTCAAGGTCGCCATGTCCACGCTGGACGGTGGCCGCATCGGGATTGCGTCGCAGGCGCTGGGCATCGCCCGCGCGGCGTACGAGGAGGCGGTGCGCTACTCGGGTGAGCGCAAGTCCTTCGGCAAGCCCATCCGCGAGCACCAGGCCATCCAGTTCATGATCGCCGACATGGCCATGGAGATCGACGCGGCCCGGCTGCTGGTGTGGCGCGCGGCGCTGCTCAAGGACAAGGGCGTGCGCCACAGCGCGGAGAGCGCGATGGCGAAGCTGTACGCCAGCGAGATGGCCAGCCGCGTGGCGAACAAGGCCCTCCAGGTGCACGGCGGCATGGGCTACAGCAAGGAGATGGACGCCGAGCGCCACGTGCGCGACGCGCGCATCACCGAGATCTACGAGGGGACGAGCGAGATTCAGCGCATCGTCATCTCCGCCAACGTCCTGAAGGAGTAGGCACCATGAAGAGGGCACTGCTTCCCGTTCTGATTCTGGCCTCGGCCACCGCGTTCGCGGAGAGCGTTCCGCCGAAGAAGCCCGAGGGCGGGAAGCCCGCCCCCACCGCGACGGCGCCCGCGAAGAGCGACGCGCCGGACGTGGCCCGCATGCCGTTCACGCCGGACTCCATCCGCCAGGTCGTCACGTACAACCAGGGGCGGATCCAGGAGTGCTACGAGGACCACATGGCGGAGAAGAACAAGAAGGCGGAGGGCAAGCTGCTCACGTCCTTCACCATCGACGCCAATGGTCTGGTGAAGGGCGCGAAGGTCCGCAAGGGCAGCACGCCGAAGGACCCGAACCTTCATGACTGCGTGGTGGCCGTGCTGTCGTCCATGACATTCCCCAAGCCTCCGGACGGCGCCGACCACCCCATCGAGTATCCGTTCAACCTCAAGGCCATCGAGTAGGACAACAGACGTGAACCTCGAGCTGACCGAGACCCAGACGCTGATTCGCGAGACGGCCCGCAAGTTCGCGCGGGAGCGCGTGGCGCCGCTTGCCCGCGAGCTGGACCGCCAGGAGCGATTTCCCACCGAGATCTTCAAGGAGCTGGGGGAGCTGGGGCTGCTCGGGGTGAACATCCCCGCGAAGTACGGCGGCTCGGAAGCGGGCGCCGTGTCCTACGCGCTGGCGATGATGGAGATGGCCGCGGCGGATGCGTCCACGTCCGTGGCCATGGCCGTGACGAACATGTGCGCGGAGTTGATCAACGCATTCGGCACCGAGGCGCAGCGCGAGAAGTACGTGACGCGGCTGACGTCGGGTGAGGCCGTGGCCGGCTCGTTCGCGCTCTCCGAGCCGCACGCGGGCTCCGACCCGGGCGCGCTCCTGACGTCCGCTGTCCGCCGTGGCGACTCGTGGGTCATCAACGGCAGCAAGCAGTGGATCACCTCCGGCGCGCATGCGGGCGTCATGGTGGTGTGGGCGCGGACGTCGGCGACCGGCAACAAGGGCCTGTCGTGCTTCATCGTTGAGGGTGGGACCCAGGGTCTCATCATCGGTCGTCACGAGGACAAGATGGGCCTGCGCTCCTCGAACACCGTCGCGCTGACGTTCGAGGACTGCGTGATTCCGGCGGAGAACCTGCTGGGCTCGGAAGGGCAGGGGTTCCGGCTGGCGATGGTCGCGCTAGACGGCGGACGTATCGGCATCGCCTCGCAGGCGTGCGGCGTGGCTCGCGCGGCGCTGGAGGCCAGCGTGTCCTACGTGAAGGACCGCAAGGCGTTCGGTCAGGCGATTGGCGAGTTCCAGGGGCCGCGCTTCATGATCGCGGACATGAAGACGCAGATCGACGCGGCGGAGCTGCTGACGCTGCGCGCGGCGTACATGAAGGACCAGAAGCAGCCGTTCACTCGCGAGGCGTCGATGGCGAAGCTGTTCGCCAGCGAGACGAGCAACCGCGTCTGCGACAAGGCCGTTCAGCTCCACGGCGGCTACGGCTACATCGACGAGTTCCCGGTGGAGCGGTACTTCCGCGACGCCCGCGTGCAGACCATCTACGAGGGCACCAGCGAGGTGCAGCGGATGGTGATTGCTCGCGAGAGCTTCAAGCTGTTGGGGTGAGCGCGTGGCGCTGAAGAAGAAGGGCCGGTACTCCTACGGCGATTCCCGCGCGGACATCCGCGCGGAGCTCGAGCGGTACAGCAAGAAGAACGGTTATCCCGTCCAGCGCCTCGATGAGCTGCGCTGTCCTTGCGGTCACGAGCGGCACCACCTCCTGATCGACGAGGAGGCGGGCGCGGCGGTGCAGTGCTGTGCCAGGTGCGAGCACGAAGTCCCCCTCGCGGACAGCGAGGAGTTCCTCGAGGAGGCAAAGCTCGAGCAGGCCGAGTGCCCCTGTGGGAATGGGGCCTTCGAGATGGCCCTGGGCGCCGCCTTCTACACGGACACCACTGATGTCCGCTGGGTCTACATCGGCTGCCGGTGTCCGGAGTGCGGACTCACGGCGTGTTTTGGGGACTGGAAGACGCCGTAAGGCCGCCAGGAGCGACTCACCACCAGCGGTTGCCACTTCGCGGTGCCCGGCGCTTCATGTTGAACCAGAGCAGGCTGGTGCTCACGAGGAGGACGTACCAGAGCAGGCCCGCGCCGAGCAGGAACATCCCTATGAGCAGCGCCGTCAGGCCGTACCACTGGAAGTGGTCGCGCCAGCGCCACTGGGGAGAGCCAAGCACCTCGCGCACGGGCCGCCAGGGCTCTGATTCAGAGAGGGATATCTCATCCGAGGCATCCACCAGCCCCGTCTTCAACGCCTGACGGACCTCTTCGACTCCGACATAGGACAGTTCGCCTTCAGCTGTTCGGATTCGTACTGGCATGGTTCGCGCCCACCTCAATTGCAAACGCAGGTCATTGAGCTGCAAGGGACTCTCGGGGCGCCAGGGATTGATGGGCCCCGAGAGTCCAGGCCACTTCAGTCAAGCCTCCGGCCACGCGACCGGAGGACTGACACTCCCACCCAGAGCGCCAGCATCATGAGGGATGAGCTGCCCGCGTCGGTGGCACCACATCCCCAGCCGGTGACCGTCAAGTCGCGGGGGCCCAGCGGATTGGGCCCTTCTGGGTCCGTCGTGCTGCCCGCGTCGTCCGTGCCGGCATCATTCTCGCCAGCATCGGGTTCTGGCTGCGGGGTCACTCCACCATCCTCGCCCGCGTCGGGCTCAGGCTCGGGAGTCGTTCCACCGCCATCGCCGGCGTCGGGCTCGGGAGTCGTTCCACCGCCATCGCCGGCGTCGGGCTCAGGAGTCGTTCCACCGCCATCGCCGGCGTCGGGCTCGGGAGTCGTTCCACCGCCATCGCCCGCGTCGGGCTCGGGAGTCGTTCCACCGCCATCGCCGGCGTCGGGCTCAGGAGTCGTTCCACCGCCATCGCCCGCGTCGGGCTCAGGAGTCGTTCCACCGCCATCGCCAGCGTCGGGCTCGGGAGTCGTTCCGCCGCCATCGCCCGCGTCGGGAGTCGGCGTGGTGCCTCCGTCGTCGTCCTCGCCAGCATCCATAGGGGGCGGCGTACCCGCATCGTCGTCCTCGCCGGCGTCTGCTGGAGCAGGCCCGCCGTCCGGTCCCGCATCGAGGGTGCCCGAATCAGGGGCCCCGGCATCCGGCAGGCTCCCGCCATCCGGTGCTTCAACGAACACCGGCAGCTCCTCGGAGTTGCTCCAGGCGTAGAGGCCATCAATCCCCCCGAACTCGGCGAGGAGCGTGTGCTCGCCCATCGGGAAGAAGGAGAGAGAGACCGTGGCGGTTCCCGCGCCGTCGAGCAGCTCGGACGTGACGTGATCGCCATCCACGTAGAAGCTCACGCTGCCCATCGTCAGGGGCACGCCATCCACGGTGGTCACGGTGGCCGTGAAGAAGGCCAACTCTCCCTCGATCACGGGACCGCCCTGGCCCTCCACCCGGGTCACCGTGGGTTCGATTCCCACGCCTCGGACGAGGAAGACCCCGTCGTAGAACATCCGATTTCCACCGGAGTTCATGGACTCCCAACCCATCAGCCACGTGTCGGTCGCTTCCATGGGCGCCAGCATCAGCACGTGGGGCGTGCGCTGCTGGTCGCTCCAGGCCTCGATGGGTATGGTCTCGGTGATCTGGAACTTCCCGTACTCCTGTGTCCCAAGCCGATTGTACGCCAGGGGAGACAGCCACTCCCGAGGGGGAATCGAGGCCAGGACATCGGTCGACTCCTGCTGGTGCAGGTCCAGGTTGAGCAGCGTCTTCGAGAAGTGGACGTTGATGTCGCCATGCCCCCACAGCTCGCATTGGAGCCGGCCCTCAGGCGTCGTCCCCGGCAGGAAGCAGGTGTCCGTGGCCCCGCCGTAGATCTGCTCCACGTACGTCACGAGGAAGAAGACGATCTCCCGCCCGCCGTCCACGGTCCCCAGGCGCACGCGGCGATCATCCTCCGTGATGGCCGCCGTCACGTCCCGCCCCGGAATGACCCGGCCGAAGGGGTCGAACGCGCTCGCCTTGTAGTCGGGCCGCCCGTCGAAGAGTCCAGACCGGTCCCAGATGGGACCCAACGAAGCTGGCTCCCCTGGACCCGGTGAGGCCACTCGAGGCGTCAGGCACTCCACCGCGGGCGAGGCCGGGCACAGCGAACCATCATCATCCGTGCTCAACAGGATGATGTGCCCCAGGCCCAGGTGGCCGTTCTGCGAATCATCCGGCTCGAGCAGATTGGGGACGTGCGGGAAGACACCCCGGTCGCTGAAGTAGGCATCCACCAGTCCTGGCACCACTCCCGGGCGGAAGTCTCCGCTCGCGGTCACCAGGTCGGTCGCATCAAGCACGCGCTGGCCCACCACCGAACCCCCTGGACGCACCGGGTAGCCCGGCGCTCCGTCCGGCCATCGCTTGGGCCCCGCATCCGCCGCATAGCTGCCAGGAGCGAGGCAGGAGCCCGTCAGCAGCTCCGGCTCTCTCAGGCGGAGCACCTCGCCCGACTCCCGTCGGTGGAAGAAGATGCGCTCGGGAATGCAGCGCGTGCTCTCTCCGATGTAGACCCGGTCCGGGTTCAGGTTGAACAAGTCCTCGTGGAAGTCCGGGATGCCATTCCCCTCGACGTCGCGGAGCACGTCGTCGTTCGGGTTGGCCGGGTCTCCGATGTCGATGTACCCCCGGTCCACCAACTCGTCGTAATAGAACCACCCCAGCGTGCTGGAGGCCCCACCCCCTGCCTGGTCATCGACGAGCAGCACCTCCACGTTCCGGTCCCTGGACAGGATGAGCCGATTCGAGTCCACGCCCTGCGCGGACACAGGGCCCGCGCCCACGCCGACGAGGACCAGCAGAAGGAGGGAAGGGCTCCAACGACGCATGGATGTCCTGTGCCAGCCGAGAAATGAACGCGGCATTCTATGTCCTTCTTGGATTCCCAGTACACGTGGCAACGGACCGCGACACGAGTCGTCTGCCCTCGAGAAGGGATGGCGTCGTGAGCAGCAGAGGAGGCAAGGGAAGGAAGAGGCCCGCGGCCGCCGACGTGCGGGAACGATTCACCCCCCCGGGCGCACCTCCCCCATGACTCACGCCGGGCACCGGACTCGTGGACCTCGACCCACGAGCGGAACGCAGCCGGACGATGTGGGTCGCATTTCAGCGGATTTTTCGAGTAGGTTGTCGCGCTCGCTGGCCGAACAGGCGAACCGGGCGCTCGCGGGGTCCTCTGAGTCGGGAGGGCTGCGCAGGAGGGCGAGCGTTCTTAGAACGAGGGGTGCGGATGGCTGTCCCGGGTCTTGACACTCCCGGGTCAACGCATCCGCCGATCAGCACATGGGGCACGTGCTCGCTTGACTACCGGAATAACCGGTGTCTAGGGTGCGCGGCCTCATTCAGCACCATTCAAAAGTCCCCAGAGGTGGGGACGCCCGCGGACTCCCGTTGCGCCCCGCAGGGGCCCGCGTTCCTCAAATCAGGGGGCAGCTGTGCCGTTTCAAAGGACTTCCATTTCCATGCAGCAGAACGTGAACCAGCAGGTCGAGACTGACGCCGGGGAAGAAAACTTCGCGGCGATGTTCGAAGAGTCGCTCAAGCAGCGCGGTGGCGACGGCATCCTGAAGGAAGGGGAGATCGTCAAGGGCACCGTGGTGCAGGTGACGAAGGACTTCGCGATCGTCGACATCGGCTACAAGTCCGAGGGTCAGGTCCCGATCTCCGAGTTCACCAATCCTCGCGGAGAGGTCTCCGTCAAGGCGGGCGACCCCGTTGAGGTCCTCCTGGAGAGCCGCGAGAACGACACCGGCATGGTCGTCCTCTCCAAGGAGAAGGCCGACAAGATGCGCATCTGGGACGAGATCAGCGCCGCCTGTGAGCGCGACGAGATCGTCAAGGGCACCATCGTGGGCCGCGTGAAGGGAGGCCTCTCCGTCGACATCGGCGTGAAGGCGTTCCTGCCCGGCAGCCAGGTGGATATCCGGCCCGTGCGCAACCTCGACCAGTACATCTCGAAGGAATTCGAGTTCAAGGTCATCAAGTTCAACAAGAAGCGCGGCAACATCGTCCTGTCGCGCCGGGTCCTCCTCGAGAAGCAGCGCGAGGAGATGAAGAAGGAGACCCTCAAGAACCTGAAGGAGGGTGCGGTCCTCAAGGGTGTCGTCAAGAACCTCACGGACTACGGCGCCTTCATCGACCTGGGCGGCATCGACGGCCTGCTCCACATCACGGACATGTCCTGGGGCCGCATCGGTCACCCCAGCGAGATGTTCAATGTGGGCGACGAGGTCCGCGTCGTTGTCCTCAAGTTCGACCCGACGCAGGAGCGCGTCAGCCTGGGCCTGAAGCAGATCCAGGAGGACCCGTGGCACCGCGCCGACGAGAAGTACCCGGTCGGCACGCGCGTCAAGGGCAAGGTCGTGTCCATCACGGACTACGGCGCGTTCATCGAGATCGAGCAGGGCGTCGAGGGTCTCGTCCACGTGTCCGAGATGTCCTGGACCAAGCGCCTCAAGCACCCGTCCAAGATCCTGGAGGTCGGCCAGGAGGTGGAGGCCGTCGTCCTGGATATCGATCCCAAGGCCAAGCGCATCGCGCTGGGCATGAAGCAGATCGAGCAGAACCCCTGGACGCTGCTCGAGGACAAGTACCCGATCGGCTCCGTCATCAAGGGTCAGATCCGCAACGTCACCGACTTCGGCGTGTTCGTCGGTGTCGAGGAGGGCGTGGACGGCCTGGTGCACGTGTCCGATATCTCCTGGACCCAGCGCATCAAGCACCCGGGCGAGATGTTCAAGAAGGGCGACGAGGTCGAGGCGGTGGTCCTCAACATCGACGTCGAGAACGAGCGGTTCAGCCTGGGCATCAAGCAGCTCCAGCCGGACCCCTGGGAGACGCTGTCCGAGCGCCTGCCTGTCGGCAGCCGCGTGAAGGGCAAGGTCACCAAGGTCACCGACTTCGGCGCGTTCGTGGAGATCGAGCCGGGCATCGAGGGTCTCGTCCACGTCTCCGAGCTGAAGGAGGAGCGTGTCGAGAACCCGCGTGACGTGGTGCAGGAGGCGCAGGATGTCGAGGTGAAGATCATCGACATCAACACGCCGGACCGGAAGGTCGCCCTGTCCATGAAGGCGCTGATCGGCGAAGGCGACGACTACCGCGAGTACCTCCGCAAGCAGGCGGAAGGCTCCAAGGCGCGCCTCGGCGACGTGATGGGCAAGCTGACGAAGAAGTAGTCTTCGTTCAGCACCGCCTCACGGCGTGACGGCCGGGTTCCCGTAAAGGGGGCCCGGCCGTTGCCGTTCCAGACGACTACTCCAGGTAGCTGGGGAACGCGGGCAGCGCGCGGAAGTCCTCGGGCGCATGCTGGACGACGAAGCGGCCCTTGGAGTCCTTCACCAGCGCCTCCACGTGGTTGATGGATGAGAGGGTTTCCTCACGGCTGGTGTTGAAGCCAGGCACGCCGTGGTGCTCCCAGTTCGCGCGGGTGTGGCAGAGGTCTCCGGACAGGACGACTGTTCCCGTCCGAGGCAGGTTCACCTGCAGCGACTGGTGGCCGGGCGTGTGGCCCGGCGTGAAGAGGATGCGCACGCTGCCGTCGCCGAAGACGTCGCGGTCTCCGTCGAGCGACTCCACCTTCGCATCGCGCCACGTGGAGAACTTAGTGGGGTCCACGCCCAAGGGCGCGGGCGTCGCGGTGGCCCACGTCAGCTCCTTTTGCTGGAGCAGCCACGTGGAGCCGGTGAAGGCATTGGCGTTGCCGGCGTGGTCCGCGTGCAGATGGGAGAAGCCCACGTAGCGCACGTCCGAGGGCTTCAGGCCCAGTTGGGCGAGCTGGGCGTGCAGCGTCTTCTGGACGTGGTAGCGAACGCCCACCGGATCCGCCACGCCGTCCGGGCTCTGGGCGATGACGTCATCCAGCCCCGTGTCCCAGAGCAGCGCGCCCTGGGGATGGCGGATGAGGAAGCAGGGGACGGACATCTCCCCGCGCTGACCGTTGGGCTGACTCCCGTCCGTGAAGAACCCCATGTCGTGGATGTCGATGCTTCCGCAATCCAGGGCGTAGAGGCGCAGCTCCGGGGGATGTTGCGTGGACGCGGCGTTGGTGGCCGTTGCCTGGTGCGCGCAGCCACCAGTGAAGGACAGCAGGAACAGGGAGGGGAGAATGGAACGCGAGACGCGCATGACTAGAAGGACCTCATGAGGGCATCGACGATGCGGGTGAGACGGGTGGTGTCCTCCGCCGTCTTTCCGAGCACGCGGAGGCCAGTGAGGTTGTTGAGGAGGAAGCTCGCGAGCTCCCGCGCGTCACGAGTAGCGTCGACCTCGCCGGTGCGCTGCCCTTCTTCGATGAGCGACAGGAAGGCGGCTTCGGTCTGCTCGAACATTCGCGCCGCCAACCGGGCCGCTGCGGCGTCACGCCCCGCCAACTCGATGGCGGTGTTGATGGCCAGACACCCCCGGCGCTCGGGGTCCGCGACGTCGGTCTCGATGACCGCGAGGAGCAGTGCCCGCAGCCGCGCCTTGATGGGGCCCGGTTGCGTCAGAAGCGCCAGGAGCGTGGGCGCCTCGTGCGCGTGGTAGTGACGCAGGACGCACTCGAAGAGGCCCTGTTTGCTCTCGAAGGCGTTGTAGAGGCTGCCGCGCCCCAGCCCCATCCGCGCTCCCAGCTCCTGGGGGGACGCCGCCGCGTAGCCCTTCTCCCAGAAGACCTCCATCGCCTTCGCCACCGCCGTCTCGGCCTGGAACTTCCTCGGACGTGCCATGGCCGTCTGTTAGGTCGTTTTGTACCTCAAGGTCAAATACCTTGGACTCGCGCGGCGCGAGCGTCCGACCGGTCGGGTGGTGAGTGGGCGGAAGGAGGAGGAACTTCGCGGGCTTGGGCGTCGTTTCGCGGTGCGTCGCGCGCAGTGGACGCTCATGTCCGGACGCCGAGCGAGGACGCTTGAACTCCGGGGAGTGCCCGGTGATAAGGGCGACCGCCGCTGTTATCGAAGGACATCCGTACATCCTCAAGAGGAGGCAGTTTTCATGGCTCGTGACGTCGTCATCGTGGGCGCGGCCCGTACCCCCATCGGCGCCTTCCAGGGAGCGCTCGCCAAGCTGACGGCGCCGCAGCTCGGCGCGGTGGCCATCAAGGCCGCTTTGGAGCGCGCGGGCGTGAAGCCGGAGACCGTCCAGGAAGTCATCATGGGCTGTGTGCTCCAGGCCGGCGTCGGTCAGGCGCCCGCTCGTCAGGCCACCATCTTCGCGGGCCTGCCCGAGACGGTGCCCGCCACCACGCTGAACAAGGTCTGTGGCTCCGGTCTCAAGGCCGTCATCGCGGGCGCGCAGGCCATTGCCCTGGGTGAGGCGGACGTCGTCGTCGCCGGCGGCATGGAGTCCATGAGCAACTCGCCCTACGTCAGCCACACGATGCGCGGTGGTGCGCGCATGGGCAACGTGGAGTTCAAGGACGCGATGATCCTCGACGGTCTCTGGGACGTGTATGGCAACGTCCACATGGGCCTGTGCGCCGAGGAGTGCGCCACGTCGCAGGGCATCAGCCGCTCGCAGCAGGATGAGTTCGCGCTGGAGTCCACCCGCCGCGCGATTCAGTCCCAGAAGGACGGCCTGTTCGCCGCCGAGATTGTCCCCGTGCAGATCCCCGGCAAGAAGCCGGACGAGGTGACGACGGTCTCCGAGGACGAGGGCCCGCGCAACGCGAAGCCGGACAAGATTCCGGGCCTCAAGCCGGTGTTCAAGAAGGACGGCACGGTGACGGCCGCCAACGCGTCCTCCATCAACGACGGCGCCGCGGCGCTGGTGCTGATGAGCGAGGAGAAGGCGAAGGCCGAGGGCCGCACCATTCTGGGCCGCATCACCGGGTACGCGCAGGCCGCGCGCAAGCCGGTGGAGTTCACGATTGCCCCGGCGGACGCCATCAACACGCTCCTGAAGAAGAAGGGCGTTGCCGCGGCGGACGTGGACCTGTGGGAGATCAACGAGGCGTTCGCGGTGGTGTCGCTCGCGAACAACCGCATCCTCGGGTTGGATCCGTCGAAGGTGAACGTGCGCGGTGGCGCGGTGGTGCTCGGTCACCCCATTGGCGCTTCCGGCGCGCGCGTGCTGGTGACGCTGCTGCAGACGATGAAGGACCTGGGCAAGAAGCGGGGCGTCGCGTCGCTGTGCATCGGCGGCGGCGAGGGCATCGCGCTGATGGTGGAGAGGTAGTCAACCCTCTCCCCACGGGGAGAGGGACGGGGTGGGGGCCTTGGTGGCCTTCACCCCGTTTCCGTTATCGGGAGGGCGAATGAACAAGGTCTACGCGAGCGCGGACGAGGCGGTCGCCGACATCCCGGATGGCTGCACGCTCATGAGCGGCGGCTTCGGGCTGTGTGGCAACCCTGAGAATCTCATCGAGGCGCTTCACCGCAAGGGCGTGAAGAACCTCACCATCATCTCCAACAACTGCGGCACCACCGAGCTCGGCCTGGGCATTTTGCTCCAGAACAAGCAGGTCAAGAAGATGGTGTCGAGCTACGTGGGGGAGAACAAGGAGTTCGAGCGGCAGTACCTCTCCGGCGAGCTGGAGGTGGAGCTGAACCCGCAGGGAACCCTGGCCGAGCGCATCCGCGCGGGCGGCTGCGGCATCGGTGGCTTCTTCACGCCGACAGGCGCGGGGACGCAGGTGGCCGAGGGCAAGGAGTCGCGCATCATCGACGGCCGGCTGCACGTGCTGGAGACACCGCTGAAGGCGGACTTCGCCATCATCCACGCGGCGAAGGCGGACACCCACGGCAACCTCATCTTCAACAAGACGGCGCGCAACTTCTCCCCGATGATGTGCATGGCGGCCAAGGTCACCATCGTCGAGGCGGAGGAGATTGTTCAGCCCGGCGAGTTGGACCCGGACCAGGTGCACCTCCCGAGCATCTTCGTGAAGCGCATCGTCCTGGCGAAGAACCTCCAGAAGTGGATTGAGCGGCGCACCGTCCGCAAGACGGCCTGAGGACCCCATGCCACTGACTCGTGAACAACTCGCGAAGCGCATCGCCCTGGAGCTGCGGGACGGCTTCTATGTGAACCTGGGCATCGGCATCCCCACGCTGGTCCCCAACTACATCCCCGAGGGGGTGGAGGTGGTGCTCCAGTCGGAGAACGGCCTGCTGGGCATCGGGCCGTACCCCGAGGCGGGCAAGGAAGACCCGGACCTCATCAACGCGGGCAAGGAGACGGTGACGACGGTGAAGGGCGCCGCGTTCTTCGACTCGGCCCTGTCCTTCGGAATGATCCGCGGCGGCCACATCGACATGGCCGTGCTGGGCGCCATGGAGGTCTCCGAAGAGGGGGACCTGGCCAACTGGATGATTCCCGGGAAGATGGTCAAGGGAATGGGCGGCGCCATGGACCTGGCGGTGGGCGCCAAGCGCATCTACGTGGCCATGGAGCACGCGAACAAGGAGGGTCAGCCGAAGATCCTCAAGAAGTGCTCGCTGCCCCTGACGGGCCTCAAGTGCGTGCACCACATCGTCACGGACCACGCCTTCCTGGACGTGACGCCGGAGGGGCTCGTCCTGCGCGAGCTGGCCCCGGGCGTGACGGTGGAGCTGGTCCAGAAGCTCACCGAGCCGAAGCTGAAAATCGCTCCGGACGTGCGCGAGATGAAAGTCTGAGCGCGCAAGGCTAAGGTGCGCCGCTGGGGGAGGGTGGTATGGACGACTTCCCCGGCGGAGCCCCTTTCATGGCCGATACCTCGGAGAAGCTGAACCCCATCGACCACCGCGCGCCGCGAGTCGAGTACGAGCTGCCGGTGGCCTACCGCAGCGTGGCTGGCTTCGTGACGGACTGGGCCGTCAACCTTTCCAAGGGCGGCCTCTACATCAACACCGACAAGCCCCTGCCGGTGGACACGGTGGTGAAGCTGCTGGTGACACTGCCGGGAGCGCACTTCCCGGTGGAGCTGAAGGGCCGGGTGACGCGCACCAACGCGCTCGGCACCGCGTCTCCGCAGTCCCCGGGGATGGCGGTGGAGTTCCTGGACGTTGACGAAGACAAGCGGTCGCGCATCGGGGAGTTCGTGGAGCGGTTGCGCTCGGAGCTCCCGTCGGAAGCGACCCGGAAGTAACGGCGGCCCGCGCGGGCGCCCCCACCGAGCGCCTGCATGCTGCCCCTCCCTGAGACCCCCGTTTCCCTGACCATCGACCGCCTCGGCCAGCTCGGCGAGGGCGTGGCTTCCTGGCAGGGCCGCACCGTCTTCATCCCTGGCGCCTTCCCGGGCGACACCGTGCGCGTCCATCTGGAGTCGCAGGGACGCGTGCTGCGTGGGCTTTTGCGCGAGGTGGTCTCTTCCGGACCGGGCCGTCGTGAGGCGCCGTGTTCCCTGGCCGGCGAGTGCGGCGGGTGCGACTGGCTGGGCCTGGCCGAGTCCGCCCAGCGAAGCGCGAAGCAGGAGATCGTCCTCTCCACCCTGGAGCACCTGGGCCACCTGCGGCGCGAGGACTTCACCGTCCGGCCGCTCCTGGTGGCGCCTCGGGACTGGGGCTACCGCCGACGCGCGGTGCTGCATCCTGCGGGGAAGGGAGCGCTGGGCTACTTCAGCCGGCGCAGCCACGAGCGGCTCGCGGTGTCCGAGTGCGGTGCCCTCACGCCCGTGCTGACCGCGTTGCCGGGGAAGCTGGCGCCGCTGCTCAAGCCGCTGGCGAAGGACACCGAGGAGGTGCTCCTGCTCGCCGAGGGCGACAAGGCCGCGTTCGCGGTGAATCTGACGGGGCAGGTGACGGCGCGCCACGTGGAGGCCGCGGAGGCCGCCGTGCGGGCGCTGCGGTTGGAGGGCGCGGTGCTGGTGCCGAAGGAGGGCTCGCCCCGAGTGCTGGGCAAGCCGGCGCTGCGCTCGTATTCGCCGCTGAGGCCGGAGGTGCCGCTGTACCTGCGACCGGATTCGTTCGCGCAGGCGCACGCGGAGGCCAACGTGGGACTCGTGACATCGGCCATCTTCGAGCTGGCGGCGCGGGATGAGGACTCCGTGCTGGAGCTGTACTCTGGCAATGGCAACTTCACCTTTCCTCTGGCTGCGGGCTCCGCGTCGGTGCTGGGCGTGGAGTCGTCCCCGGTGGGCGTGGAGCTGGCCCAGCGCAGTGCGCGCGAGGCGGGCGTGAGCAACGTGCGCTTCGTGCAGGGGGATGCGCGCAAGGTGTGCGACGGGCTGGTGTCCGAGGGCCGGCGCTTCGACGTGTGCCTGGCGGACCCGCCGCGCGCGGGAGCTCCGGGGCTGGCGAAGTGGATGGTGGCGCTGGGCATCCGTCGGGTGGTGTACGTGGCGTGTGACCCGGCCTCGCTCGCGCGGGACGCGGCGGGGCTGGTGGAGGCGGGCTACAAGCCGCAGGCGCTCCAGGTGGTGGACATGTTCCCCCAGACGCACCACGTGGAGGCCGTGATGTCCTTCGAGCGGCCGGGCACAGGGAAGGGACGCTGATGGACGCGCGCATCGTCGAATTCGCCGAGGTGCTCCGACAGAACGGTGTGCGCGTGAGTACCTCCGAGGTGCAGGACGCGCTGCGGGCCACCGCCGAGGTGGGGCTGGTGGACCGGTCCCTGTTCCGCGCGGTGATGCGCACCACGCTGGTGAAGCGTGAGCTGGACGTGGACACATTCAACCGCGCGTTCGACTTCTTCTTCTCCGGCGCGGCGGCGACGTTCGAGGCCATCGACAAGTCCCTGGCCGCGCAGCTCCAGGAAGAGGGCTACCTGGACGGGGACACGCTGAAGATGGTCATCTACCAGATGAACCTCCTGCTGCCGGAGATGTCTCCGCTCGCGCAGGCGGTGCTGGAAGGGGACCGGGCGCGGCTGGCGCAGATCTTCCGGACGGCCTCGCTCCAGTTGGACTTGTCGAAGCTGGAGAGTCCGCTCCAGGGGGGCTTCTTCGCGCGGCGCATGCTGGCGGGCGCCGGCATGGAGCGGGCTCGCTCCGACATGAAGTCGCTGGAGGATGAACTGCATGCGCGCGGCTTGTCTCCGGAGGGTGTGGAGATTGTCTCGCGCCACGTCGCCGCGGCGATGCGGAAGATTGAAGATGCCGCGCGCCAGGAGGTGAAGCGGCAGGCGGAGGCTCGCATCCGTCGTCGCACCGACACGGTGCAGGACAAGCCGCTGCACCTGCTCACCCAGGCGGAGGTGGACCAGATGGAGTCCGCCGTGCGCACGATGGCGGAGAAGCTGCGCAGTCGCTTGATTCGCCGGCAGCGCTCGCACCGCAAGGGCGCGCTCAATGTCCGCCGCACGCTGCGCAAGAACATGACGTGGGGTGGGGTGCCCATGCTGCCCCAGTTCCGTCGCCGCCGGCCGGAGCGTCCGGAGTTGGTGGTGCTGTGCGACGTGTCCGACTCGGTCCGCAACGCGGCTCGGATGATGTTGCTGTTCATGCACACGATGCAGTCCCTGTTCGTGCGCGTGCGCTCGTTCGTCTTCGTGTCAGACGTGGGCGAGGTGACGCAGTACTTCAAGGACCTCGACGTGGACGAGGCCATCGACATGGCGACGGCGGGCAAGACGGTGTCCCTGAGCGCCAACTCGAACTATGGCCGCGCGCTGGCGGACTTCACCCGGGACCACCTGGGCAGCATCACCCGCCGCACCACCGTCATGATCATCGGGGACGGGCGCAACAACTACAACGCCAACAATGTCTGGGCGCTGAAGGACCTGCGCCGCAAGGCGAAGCGACTGCTGTGGATCTGCCCCGAGCAGCGCGGCAACTGGGGCATCGGTGACAGCGAGATGCTCACGTACGAGAAGCACTGTCACCAGGCCGTGGTCGTGACCTCCGTCTCCGACCTGGCCCGCATCGCTGACCAGCTCGTTCCGGCTTGAGGTATCGCGGCCCCCCGGAAGGGCGCCCTAGCTCTCCTCCACGATCTTCCGGGCCTCCAACTCCAGGACGTGGGCCTGCAGCTCGTGCAGCAACTCGGAGAGTCGCGTGTGGCACGCTCCGCTGCGCTCGGGGTCCGGCGAGCCGATTCCATCGGCGAGCGCGCGCCATCGCACGTCCTTCAGCAACTGCTGTCGCAGCGCCGCGCTGACCACGTCCGCCCAGGTGGGCTGGCTGTAGGTGAAGTTCAGCGCCAGCGTGTCCTCCGAGGCCTCGGTGGAGTGCCAGTAGCCGCGCGGGACGAAGAGCACCGAGCCGGGCTCGAGCGTGATGACCTCGGCACCCTCGGGCATCTGCTCGGGCAGCTCCTGCTCCAGGTAGCTGGCCAGCTCGGGCGAGGGCGGGCCCATGTTCATCGCCCAGCGGTCCGTGGGCAGGGGCAGTTGTGTGTTGGGTGCGAGCGTCCAGCGCTTGGTGCCGCGCACCTGCACGACGATGTTCGCGTTCGCGTCGAAGTGGGGGCTGTTGCCGCCACCCGACGGCGAGGCATAGAAGATGGCCCGCGCCACGGCGTTGCGCGCGAGTCCCAGCTCGAACGCCACCATGTGCAGCCACTGCTCGACCAGGGGGAGGTAGCGCTCCGCCGAGTCGAGGATGAGCGCCATTCCGCTGCGGTACAGCGCCGCCGCGGTCTGCGCCTCCACCCGGATGACGCTGTGCTCATCGCGCCGGTCCGGTAGCGCGACCATCACCGGGTTGCGGTAGGTGTGCAGCAGCCGCTCGAGGTCATGGAGCTCGGGGAGCGCCGCGAGCTCCCCGAGCCGTTCGAGCGGGCCGTGGCAGACCAGATGCCGCGTGGGCCAGTACTCCGCCAGGAACTCGCGACCCGAGTGCGGCGCGAAGAGCTGTTCGAGGAAGGGGCGCTCCGATGACTCCAAGTCCATGAGCGACATTAACACGCGAGCCAATGGGCCCTGGGATGAGTCTCCGGAGCCCAAACCGTACCCGGGGGCCGCCGCGTCACGGCGACTTCTTGAAGGTCTGGCTCCAGGTGGGGGCTACCTGCTCGATGAGCGTCACCAGAGCCGGCGGGATGTCCTCGGCGCCGGTGAGGGGCCGGACCTCCATCACGTCGTCATTGCCCATCCCGCCCGGGTAGCGGCGGGCCCATTCAATGGCCTCCTCCTTCGACGCCACCTCCAGCACGTAGAAGCCGCCGATGAGTTCCTTCGTCTCCGCGTAGGGGCCGTCCCTCACGCTGGCCTTGCCGCCCTTGAAGACGACGTGCGCGCCCGGGGACGGGCTGAGGCCCTCGGAGGCGATGAGCACGCCGGCCTTGTGCATCTCCTCGTTGTATTTCATCTGCGCGATGAAGACGGCCTCGTCGAAGGCTGCCTCCGGGGGCGTGGGCTCCAGCGTGGAAGGGCGGGGGATGAGCATGAAGCGCATGCGGTAACTCCTGGAGTGGGGATGTGAGGCGTGGCTCCATCCCTACAACGAATGACCGTGCGGCGGTTCGACACGGTCATTTCAGGGGACGCTGCCGCGCGCCGGTGGGCCCCTCGGCGCGTGGGGTGGCTCAGAATGTCCGGTAGCAGAACTGGCCCGGGTTTCCCTGGGTGCAGTCCTCGGGGCAGCTCTGCGTCGTTTCACCAGGGCAGCACGCCCTGTTCCCGCAGTACTCGCCAGGAGGGCAATCCGCCGGACAGCGCAGTCGCTCGATGGGCGCGCAGACCCCATCGCCGCAGACGGCGAGCTCGGACTCCGACGTGGCGAGCGCCTCCTCCACCCCGGGGTCCTCCTCCATCGCACCAGCACCACATCCCACGATGAGCCCCACTGTCAGGGCCACTACGACACTCCAAGCCGCCTTCATCGGAACGCTCCTTGTCGGGTCCGCCTGCATGAGGAATGCGCGCAAAGGCTAGCAGGCTTCGCGGACAGGACAACGGGGTGCGCATCCAGGCGTTGTCGCCGCATTGCCTGTCGGATGAAGTGCCCGTGGGGGGCGCGTGAGGCCTCAGGTTCTCACGCTCGCGGATGGCGGCATGGACGGTGCGGTGCGCTTCCACGCCTCGAGCTCCTGCACGCGACCGAGCCAGCTCCGGAGGTTCGCATGCTCCCCGAGAGGCAGTCGCGCCGGTCCGGCGAGGGCGAACGCCGCGGCCAACGAGAAGTCCGCGAGCGTCAGACGTTCCTGTGAGACCCACGTCTTGCCCGCGAGGTGCTCGTCCAGGACGCGCGCGTGCCGCGCGAAGAGCGCCTCGCCCCGTGCGACCTCCGTGGGGTTCGGCGGCCCATGGCCGGCCACCGCCTTCACGAAGTTCTCGAAGACCAGGATGGTGCATGCCTGCGCCATGTGCGCCGAGCACCAGAAGAGCCAGCGCGTCACGTCAGCACGCCCACGCGCATCCGTGGGGAGCAGGGTTTGTCCCGGCGTCATCTCGGCCAGGTACTGCATGATGGCGCGCGACTCCCAGAGCAGGAAGCCATCGTCATCGAGGACAGGAACGAGGCCGTTGGGATTGCGGCCCAGATGCGGCGTCGCGCGCTGCTCGCCGTTTGGCAGGTCCACCACGACGCGCTCGAGAGGTACTTCGAGGTGGGTGGCGACGAGCAGGACTCGGCGCGAGTTTCCGGACAAGGGGTGGAAGTAGAGCTTCATGTAGCGTTCTCCTGGACCGCGCGGATGAGGGGGGAACCTGCCTGCCAGGGGTGACAAGGGACTGTCAGGTATCTTCGGGCCCGTCCTGAGGCACCGCGTGCCCGGCGTGGAGGAAGGCGTTCGACGCGTAACGCGGACACGTTCAACCGCGCGTTCGACGTCTTCACCTGCCTCGCGGACCCGCTTGTTCCGGCCTCACGAAGGGGCGGAGCCAGCGTCTGTCCTTCCCATGCTCTCGGTACTTCGGGCGCGGGACGCATGTCGCGCCGAGGAATGGAGGTCCGTCAGCCAAGCACCGGAAGTACATCGCCCTGGCGGATAACATCAGCAACCTGAACCGGGCGCTGGTGGTCTCCCGCCGGCTGAAGGACGTGATCGAAGCCAGGCGTCCGCCGAGGACGCGAACGCGTTCTTGGGGAACGCGGGCCGTGCATGCCCTGGAGCGCTCGCTCGCCCTCCAGGCGGGCTGAGTGTGTTGCGGCACAGCGCTTGCTGTGCCTTGAAAAGTCGCCCGCAGTGGCACGGCGAGAAACCGCGTCGTGCCTCTCGACCTTGGCGCAGGCCCCCCTCTTGCCTGCCCTGCGCCATGCATGACGGCCTGGGTAACGCCGCTTCGGAGCCCTCATCGGCCTACGTCCTCCCCGGACGCCGCCCACGGACGTCGACACGAAGCTCACGCATGTCTTTTAAGCGCGAAGTCCTCGCGATGGATCCGATACATGTCTTGTGGAATTTGTGGGAAGAGCGTGGGGGCGGGCCAGGGTGCAAAGGCCGTTTTCTGCACCTCCTGCACGGAAGATCTGAAAGCAGAAGGCGTCCCCGTCGACTGGGCCACGAAACAGTACCTGGCGACTCGACTCCAATCGACCCTGCAGACGCTCCAGCAGCGTTATCAACGCTTGCGCGCCCAGTCGGCCGCTGGCTCGGGCGCCAGCGCCGTGGCATCCAAACCAAGCAAAGAACAGGTCCCGAAGAACCCCAAGGGGGCGGCGACAGGGTCAGCCGCTGCCGCTGCCGCCGCAGGGGCCTCTTCACTGGGAAAACACTGGGAAGGGAGAGGGGGGCATCGTCGACGCAAGCCGCTGACGCCTGAACAGCAGATCCAGTTGGACTCGCTCTATTCGGATTTGCAGCTCCCGTATGTGGACATCCTGGTCAACAGTGCGGACCAGAATGGTTTTGGCGACCTGATCAACGGCCTGCATACGGGGCGTCTGCTTCACCAGGGGACGGGATGGAGGATCGTCGCCACCTCGAACCATTCCCAATTCGACACGATGCTGTCGAGTTTTCCGTGGGTCAGTAAGGTGCAGGAAGTGGGATGGAGTCCGGATATCTCCCTGGAGACTCCTGCTGCCACCACTACGGAAGGGGATCTGGCTGTATCGGAGTATAGCTATCGCGTCGGGAGGGCGCTGGACGTCTTCACAAGGCAGTCGGGGTTGGGGGACGGTGAAATCGGTATCATGATCAACAAGGAGTTGAGAGCGCCGATCCCACTTGCCGAGTTGAAGCTGTCCGATGCCGAGAAGTCCGATGCCGAGAAGTCCGATGCCGAGAAGTCCGATGCCGAGAAGTCCACAAAGGCGCTTTGTGACTTCTTGAAGAAGTACCACCAGGGGTGTCGGTTCTTTTTTGGTTATGGTGCCGGCCAGAAGTCCAAGGCTCGATACGATCTTTTACTGGATCGCGTCGTGTTTGATGTCGGCATCAAGAATGCCATCGTCTTGCCCGTCAATCACAATCTCATGGAACAGGGCGGAGCGGGCGGTAAAGGTCGGCGCAATAAGGCGTCATACATCGGCGAGTATTGTCGGACTCGAGGACTCCGCGTTCTGGAGGTCGAGAAGAATAAGTGGTTCAGTGTGTCTACTCTGATCCAGGATGATCGGACGACAAAGGTTGTGGCCATGGAACCGGGCGCGGTGATTCCTTATTCCGTCATGCAGAAACTGTGGCGCGCCGCGGATAGGTCATTCACTATCGCAGAGGGGGATCAGTCTTTCGGTGAGGCTATTTCAGCAGGCATCCCGATGGCCTATCAACTCTGGCCTGATGGCAAAGGCATAATGCACAAGCAGGCATTGTTTGATAATTTTGTCAAGAGGAGTGGCGGTGGTGATGTTGCTGAGTTTATCAGGGTATGTGCCAACTATCCGGATGAAGGAGTCGATGTTCGGCAGAGGGATTGGATTATCGAACGCTGCAATGACAGGGATTTTTTGCGGCGACATGTCAATTCCATGGATCTGATCGCGAGCAATCACGATATACAGGGGCGACTGCAGTGCTTTGTCAAGCGGCACTGGCTGCGAAATAACCGGGCGCGGTTGCTGGGAATCAATTCGGATCTCGGTGCTTTGGTTGGAGAGATTGTCGAACTGGAGGATCGCGGAGAGTTCGATCTGGTTGTGGCGCAGACCCGGAAGATGGTTGCAATGTATCGCGCGGTGATCTTTGACTTCAATGTCAAGCAGGGGGTTCTGGATAAAGGCCCGGGTTCTGTTGCTAAAAGGGCCGCAGCCGTCAAGGACGCCTTGAATCCAGGGCCGGGCGGCGCAGCCGGGGCTCTGACTCATCCCCCTGTCGCGACGGGGACGTTCAATCCCGAACTCCTGAATTTGATTTCGGACTATGAGCGCACGGACGTTCTGCCCGCCATGGGTCCGATGGGGGCGGCAGGCGCCTCGCCAGCGGCAGAAGCGGCGGCAGCGGCAGCGGCGGGCGCCGCCCCTGTTGGCGTATCGGCCGCGGCGGCAGCGGGGGTGGCCTCGCCTTCAGGGAAGCAGGGAGCCCCTTCGTGAGCTGAACGAGCGCATCCTGGCGAGCGCAGGTTCCTCGGGTGGGGACGCTCGGTGGCGCGCTACCTGGGCATGTTCAGATTCGCGCCAGGAGAGGAGTGTCGCGAACCCTACCGCGACGGGACGGGCCCTGTTACACCTGCCCGGCCTTTTCCCAGGAGTCCCATGGCCCCCTCCCTCTTCGACGACCACGGCTACCAGGACGTCCCCAACCGCGAGACGGGTACCCACCTCTCCGCGGCGGATGACCGGACCCTTCGCATGGCCATGCCGCCCGTGGACGGCGCCTTGCTCGATGCCCTGGTGCGCTACCAGGAGGCCTTCCTGGCCGACGTGGGCTCGGCCAGAGGCTCGGAAGCCCTGGCCCGTGCCCACGCCCTGGCCCAGACGGCCTCCGGCCTGGATTCCCAGGCGCTGGAGCAGGGCATCGCCATGCTGCGCGCCTTCGGCGGCCGCCGGTGGACGGCTCGGAAGCTGGACGACAAGCTGCGTCAGCTCGAAGGGGCCTCGGAGGCTTCGGCGGAGGAGCTGCGGACCCGCGTCCGGGACGAGCTGGGCAAGCAGGAGCGGGAGACGGTGGCCCTGGGCCGCCGCTATGGCGAGGCCACCCTGGCGCTCCTCCGGGAACGCGAGGGCTCCCTCCTGGATCTCCACACCCGGATGACCGGACTGCTCAGTCAGGGATGACCGCGGGCCCCGGTTCGGTTGATTTCCGTGCCCGACCGTCGCATAAGGGCACGTTCTTGCTCAGAGAATCCCCATGAAGCGCTACTTCATCCACACCTTCGGCTGCCAGATGAACGTCAACGACTCGCTCCGCATGAGCGAGGTGCTGGCGAAGATGTCCTACGAGCCGACGCCTGTGCCGGAAAACGCGGACCTCATCATCCTCAACACCTGCTCCATCCGCGAGAAGGCCGAGGACAAGATGCTGTCCGCCCTGGGCCGCTACAAGCCCGTGAAGGCCAGTCGCGGCGCGCTCATCGGCGTGGGCGGCTGTGTGGCCCAGCAGGAGAAGGACCGCCTCATCAAGAAGGTGCCGTACCTGGACTTCGTCTTCGGCCCCGACAACATCGCCCGCCTGCCGGACATCATCGGCCGCGTGGAGTCGGAGCGGGCGCGGGTGGTGGAGACCGCCTTCGTGGACTCGGAGGAGTACGTCTTCCCGCGCGCCGACCCGGAGACGTCTCGCGGCAAGGTCACCGAGTTCGTCACGGTGATGAAGGGCTGCGACAACGTCTGCTCGTTCTGTGTCGTCCCGCACACGCGCGGCCGTGAAGTGAGCCGCGCCTTCCCGGAGGTCCTCCTGGAGGTGGACTCGCTGGCGAAGGTCGGCGTGCGCGAGGTGACGCTCATCGGCCAGAACGTGAACTCGTACCTGGGCGGCGTGTCCTTCGCCCAGTTGCTCCTTCGCACCGCCGAGGTGCCGGGCATCGAGCGCGTGCGCTTCACCACCAGCCATCCGCACGACCTCTCCGATGAGCTGATTGAGGCGTTCCGCACGCAGCCCAAGATTGCCCCTCACTTCCACCTGCCCGTGCAGTGCGGGAGTGATCGCATCCTGAAGATGATGCGCCGCGACTACACCGTGGTGCAGTACATGGAGCGGCTCAACAAGCTGCGCGAGGCGCGGCCGGGCATCGCCGTCACCACCGACATCATCGTGGGCTTCCCCGGGGAGACCGAGGAGGACTTCGAGATGACGATGAAGCTGACCGAGGAGGTCCGCTTCGACAACCAGTTCTCCTTCATCTACAGCCCCCGCCCCAAGACGGGCGCGGCGCTGCGTGAGAAGGACTGGGGCCCCATTGCGCACGAGGTGAAGATCGCCCGGCTGGAGCGCCTGCAGAAGCTGCAGCGTCGCATCAGCGCGGAGACGACCGCGGCCCTGGTGGACTCGGTGGTGGAGGTGATGGTGGAGGGCCACTCGCGATACGACGCCGCCAAGCGCTTCGGCCGCACGCCGGAGAACCGCACCGTCAACTTCGAGGGCGACGCGCCCACGGGCTCCTTCGTGACGGTGAAGGTGGATCGCTCCACGCCCAACCAGCTCTCGGGCAAGCAACTGGCGGTGCTGCAGTTGCCCACCGTGGAGCCGCTGCCGGTGGCGCCGCCCGTCTCGCCGTTCCACGTCGTCGCGGAGGCCTGAGGGCCGCTCGCGCAAGAGGTGACTGCATGGCGCTGAGAGCGTTTCGCGGGGTGACCCCCCGCGTCCACCCGAGCTGCTTCGTGGACGACTCCGCCCAGGTGGTGGGGGACGTGGAGCTGGGCGAGGACTCCTCCGTCTGGCTCAACACGGTGATGCGCGGCGACGTGAATCCCATCCGCGTGGGTAAGCGCACCAACCTCCAGGACTTGTCCCTGGTCCATGTCACCGGCGGCAGGTCGAGCACCGTCATCGGTGACGACGTGACGGTGGGGCATCACGTCGTGCTGCACGGCTGTACCGTGGGCAACCGCGTCCTCGTCGGGATGGGCTCCATCCTCTTGGATGAGGTGGAGGTGGGGGACGACTGCATCATCGGCGCGGGGACGCTGCTGACTCCTGGGACGAAGATACTTCCCGGCTCCATGGTGATGGGGGCTCCCGGCAAGGTGAAGCGGCCCCTCACCGAAGCGGAGCGCGAGTTCCTCCTGATGTCCGCCCATCACTACGTGCAACTGGCCTCCGAGTACCGCGCCAGCCGCTGACTCGCCGGCCCTCGCGGTCCGTGTTAGGACCCCGCACCATGGCTCTCGTGCCTGCGAACACCCTCAAGGCGTGCCCTCTCTTCAAGGGCTTCACGGACACCGGCATCCAGATTTTCGCGGGCGTGGCCGTGCCGCGTGCCTTCCCGAAGGGCACCGCGCTGTTCACCGAAGGCAAGACGGGGGAGTCGCTCCTCATCGTCGGTGAGGGCACGGTGCGACTGAGCGCCAGGAGCCCCTCGGGTGACGACGTCCCGTTGGGCGAAGTGGGGACCGGCGAACCCCTGGGCGAGCTGGCCCTGGTGCAGAAGGGCGAGCGGCTGTGCACCGCCACCGCCGTCACGGACGTCTCCGCGCTGGAGATTCGCGCCGCGGACTTCCAGAAGCTCCTGGCCACCAAGCCGCAGGCCTGCGTGAAGCTGCTGATGGGCATCGTCGGCTTCTTCGGCCAGAAGGCCCGCGACAACCGGGACATGATTCGCACCCTCATCGGAAAGGCTCCGGCCGTCTGAGAGGCCCGTGGTAGCGTGGGCGCCGGTATGCGAGCCCCCCACCTGGCCTTCCTCCTACTGCTCGGGGTCCATGCGTCGGCCCCCGCGCACGCCGGGTCGACCGCTCAGGTTTCCATCGCCCCCGAGGAGGACTGGTTCGCGAGCCAGTACACTCCGGGTGGCCTGGAGGTGCGCGCCGATGTCCGCGTCTTCACGCTGTTCGCCCTGCTGAACCGCGCCGGCTACGACGCCGGCCCCGTCGAGCGGGCACACCCCGTTCCCACCTATCGCTACGGCCGCGCTCGCACGCTCGTCCGGGAGAAGCTGGCGACAGCGGCCCCGTCGGTGCTCGAGGACGCGCGGACCTACTTCGCCGCGCACCCGGAGCCGGTGGAGGTGTACCTGGCGCGCGTCCTCGGAGGTCCCGATGTGCCGGGCGCTCCTGGGGACCTGGTGGGACTGGAGGCGCTGCTGGCCCGCGTGGAGCGTGAGTGGCCCGTGGCGGCGCTCCGAGCGGAGACGCTGCCCGACTTCCGCGCCGCGCAACGCGCCTGGTTGCCCCTCTTGGACGGCCCGTTCAAACAAGCAGCCCGACTTCTGGGCCTACGGGAAGGTGAGCCAGCACCCCGGGTGGTGGTTAATCTGCTCGAAGCCGAGGGAAGCGTGCGACCGGTCGACACGGGGCGCGGGTGGGTGATTGTGGTGGGGCCTGCGACGCGAGCCCCCGAGCCCGAGCCCGTGGTGCGCGAGCTGGCGCGGGGGCTGTTGTCCTCGCGACTGGCCGGCCGCCTGGGTGCTCGCTGGGCGGGTGG
>NZ_VIFM01000848.1 GCF_006636215.1 Myxococcus llanfairpwllgwyngyllgogerychwyrndrobwllllantysiliogogogochensis
GCTTGGCCCACTGCGAGGACAGGTAGTGCAGCGCCTTGCCCAGCAAACTGCCTGGCAGCACCGCATGAACGTTGGCCAGCAGCAAGGCCTGGATCTCTTGCAGCACGGGCACACTGTTGGCTTGGCGGCTATGCAGCAGCGCATTCGCATCCAGCCCTTGCTCTTTGGCCAGGGCCTCCACGCGGTAGAGCTTGCCGATCAGCGCGATGAACCTGGCCGCCAATTGCTCAGCCCCCCGGTTGGCTTTGGGCAAGGCCTGCAGCGCGTCATTGAAGTAACGCCGGCAATGTGCCCAACACCCGATTTGCACGAGCTTGTTCGCCAAGGCGATCTTGTTGTAGACCTCGTAGCCGTCGGTCATCAGCACGCCGCCCTCGCGCGCACCGACGTACAGAAGCTGCGCCGCCTCTGTGCTGCGTGAG
>NZ_VIFM01000849.1 GCF_006636215.1 Myxococcus llanfairpwllgwyngyllgogerychwyrndrobwllllantysiliogogogochensis
CACCCAGCTCGCGCGCCTCATGAAGCAGGCCGGCCAGTCCCTGCCCGACGCCAAGCCCGTGCTGGAGGTGAACCCGGAGCATGCGCTTGTGAAGAAGCTGGGCGGCAGCGTGCATTTCCACGACCTCGCCCACATCCTCTTCGACCAGGCCCTGCTGGCCGAAGGCGGGCTGCCGGAAGACCCGGCCGCGTACGTGAAGCGGGTGAACGCGCTGCTGGTGTGAGGCTGGCTGGGTGAGCCGGCGGGCCTGCGTTGCAGGCCTTGGCCGGGCCGAAGCCGCGGAGGGGCGATTCTGCCTTCCGCGGCTTTTTTCTGGAGTGCGTTGTCTGTGCAGGTGCTGCCGTCAGTTCACCGGCAGACGGTCCGGCAAGTCCAGCATGCCGGTGCACTGCCTGCAGCGGAAATAACGGCCCGGTGCCTGC
>NZ_VIFM01000850.1 GCF_006636215.1 Myxococcus llanfairpwllgwyngyllgogerychwyrndrobwllllantysiliogogogochensis
ATCAGGACTACGTCGTTCGTTCGCAGGCGGCTTCCGCCCTGGCTGAGATTACCCCCGGCAAGGTCGGCTTCGAACAGGCGACCAACGAAGGCAAGACTCCGTCGACCACCGCAACCGATGCGGGCTTCATCGGCGTTGCTGCCAGCACCTCCTACTGCAATGTGGCCGTGACTGCCACGACCATTGCCTGCACCACTAAGAACGGCAACGCTACCAAGTTCAACAGCAAGAACATTACGTGGACCCGCGACGCCAACAGCGGCCTGTGGTCCTGCTCCACCAGCCTCGACGCGAAGTATCGTCCGGGCCAGTGTGGTGCCGCCGCCGCTCCGGCGCCGTAATCGGTTGCAGCGCTGACTGAGACAACAAGGGCCCCGCACTGCGGGGCTCTTGCTTTGTAGGGGTAGCCGTTAGGGGGGATG
>NZ_VIFM01000851.1 GCF_006636215.1 Myxococcus llanfairpwllgwyngyllgogerychwyrndrobwllllantysiliogogogochensis
TCGGTTTCGACGACGGCCTTGGGCGTGAAGGTGAAGGACGAAATCGCCTTCGCGTCTCCGCGCTGCGTCACCGTGTAGTAGCAGTACGCGTCCTCGAACACCTCGCCGTCGATGGTGTCGTCGCCGCCGCTGCTCTTCCCTCCGCTCTTGGAGTCCGCGCTCTCTCCCGCTGCTGAAGTGCGCACGGCGCGGGCCATGGACAGCCGCAGCTTCTGCGCGGCCAGGCCCGTGCGCACCTCCAGCAGCGCCAGGTACTTCTCCTGCGCGGACGGCGGACGGTGAGCAATCGCCTCGAGAATGGGCTTGAGGCGGTACTCCACGTCCTGGGCCGGCACCGTGGCGAGCGCCTCCACGGCCTTCTCGATGTCGAAGACGACGTCGTACAGCTCGCAGCGCACGTCGGGCTCGCGGTTGACGCGGC
>NZ_VIFM01000852.1 GCF_006636215.1 Myxococcus llanfairpwllgwyngyllgogerychwyrndrobwllllantysiliogogogochensis
ATTCTCAGGAGCGGCCCCACCGCGCGGAACGAAGATTTCCGGACTAGCTTATGACGTTTTCCTCACGGCGCTGCCGTGGCGTGCAGGCCGTCAGCCGCGCTCGACCGGGCGGGACGAATCGCTGCACCACTCGCTCCAGCTGCCCGCGAACAGGGCCGTGGGGCCCAGCCCGGCGATCTGCATCGCCAGCAGGTTGGGCGTGGCGCTCACGCCGCTGCCGCACTGGTGCACCACGGTGGCCGGATCGCGGCCGGCGAGCAGCGATTCGAACTCGGCCCGCAGCTGCGCGGCCGGCTTGAAGCGGCCGTCGGGCCCGAGGTTGTCGGAGAACGGCCGGTTCAGCGCACCCGGAATGTGGCCCGCGACCGGATCGAGCGGTTCCACCTCGCCGCGAAAGCGTGCCGGCGCCCGCGCATCCAC
>NZ_VIFM01000853.1 GCF_006636215.1 Myxococcus llanfairpwllgwyngyllgogerychwyrndrobwllllantysiliogogogochensis
GCCGTGGAGCGCCTGGGCGTGGCCCGCTGGCTGGCCGAGCGCGCGACGCCGCAGGCGCGCGAGGATTACGCGCGGGGCGATGCCCGGCGCACCGGCTTCCGGGACCTGACGCGTGCCGCCCGCGAGCGGCTGGCGGCGCTCTACGCCCGGGAGGCCGGCAGCCCGTCGCTGCCCGCCGCGAAACGGCAGGCCATGGAGCGCTTCCGTGCCGATTACGCCGCGCTGCGCGCGCAGTGGCTGGCCACGGGCACGCAGCCTGCGCAGATCGCGGGCTACGATCGCTTGGTGGCCGAGGCCAACAACGCGGCCTTCGGCGCGCAGGCCGCGTACGACGAGCTCGTGCCGGCGTTCGAGGCGCTGTTCGAGCAGAGCGGGGGCGACTGGCCGAAGTTCTATGCGGCCGTGCGCGCACTGGCCGCG
>NZ_VIFM01000854.1 GCF_006636215.1 Myxococcus llanfairpwllgwyngyllgogerychwyrndrobwllllantysiliogogogochensis
GGTGACCAAAAAGTCACCAGCCTCAGCCTGATTTCTCAGGCTGCAACCGGAAGGGTTGGCTTATTTAACTTCAACTTCAGCGCCAGCTTCTTCCAGAGATTTTTTCAGAGCTTCAGCGTCGTCTTTGCTGATGCCTTCTTTCAGTGCAGCCGGAGCAGATTCTACCAGGTCTTTAGCTTCTTTCAGACCCAGGCCAGTTGCGCCACGTACTGCTTTGATAACAGCAACTTTGTTAGCGCCAGCAGCTTTCAGAATTACGTCGAATTCAGTTTTTTCTTCAGCAGCTTCAACCGGGCCAGCAGCTACAGCTACAGCAGCAGCAGCGGAAACACCGAATTTTTCTTCCATTGCAGAGATCAGCTCAACAACGTCCATTACGGACATAGCGGATACTGCTTCAATGATTTGATCTTTAGTGAT
>NZ_VIFM01000855.1 GCF_006636215.1 Myxococcus llanfairpwllgwyngyllgogerychwyrndrobwllllantysiliogogogochensis
CTCCAGCGGGCCGGCGCCGAAGCGCCACATGCCGTCCAGCGCATAGCGGTTGGACCGCATGCCGATGGTCACGTCGTCCTCGGCGACGGTGCCGTAGTCGCTGCGGTAGGTGCTCGCGGAGAGGCCCAGGTAGCCGCGGTCGAAAAAGGCCGTGCCGCCCACGGCGCCGCCGCGCGTATGGCTGGCGGAATTGCAGATGCGCCGGGACAGGCCGGGCGACCCGGGCTTCTCGCAGCCCAGCTCGATGGGCACGCGCACGTCGTCGGTGTCGCGGTCGAACACGTCGGCATGCAGCGCGAAGCGGTCGTTGCCGCCCTCCACCATCGCCGCGCCCGCGCGCTCCCGGTTGCCGGTGGCGGCCGAGGCTTCGGCCTTGCCGTCCACGCCGTTCAACGGCTCGCGCGGAATGCGGTTGTCGAT
>NZ_VIFM01000856.1 GCF_006636215.1 Myxococcus llanfairpwllgwyngyllgogerychwyrndrobwllllantysiliogogogochensis
GTCGTCGAGTCTGGTGCCTTGGACGTCCTGGTGGAGCAACTGGGTGACGATACAACCTTTTCCCGCATCATCGCCCTCGTAGAGAACGCCGAGGCTGAGCAAGCCCCAGTGCAAAAGCTGGCCGACAAGGTGGCCGGCTGGCTCATCCCCGTCGTCTTCCTATTTCTGATTGGCGTGTACCTGATCACGCAGGACGTGCGGACCATTGTCACGCTGCTGATTTTCACGTCGCCGGCGGAACTGGGGCTTGCGACACCGTTGGTGATGATCGCCGCCATCGCGCGCGCTGCGCGCTCGGGCATTCTCATCAAGGGCGGCATCTACCTGGAAAGCCTCGCCAAGGTCGAAGTGATGGTCTTTGACAAGACCGGCACGCTCACAGCCAACCTTCCCGAGGTGGTGCAGGTGCTGTGCGTGAAC
>NZ_VIFM01000857.1 GCF_006636215.1 Myxococcus llanfairpwllgwyngyllgogerychwyrndrobwllllantysiliogogogochensis
GCGGCGACATATGGCTGAAAAAAGGGGGCGCCAGCTGGCAGGGCGATAACGAAGTCCATCATTTGTCGGTGGATAACCTGACGGCGCATCTCTCCCATGATAAGCAAAGCTGGGCCTTTTATATTCCCGATACGCGGATCGCTATCGATGATAAACCCTGGCCAAGCGGAGCCCTGGCGATGGCGTGGATCCCGGCGCAGGACGTTGGTGGCGACGATCGTCAGCGTAGCGATGAGTTACGTATTCGCGCCAGCAATTTGGCCCTCAGCGGCCTGAGCGGGTTACAGCCGTTTGCTGATAAGCTGGCGCCTTCTCTGGGCGAACTCTGGCGTACCACGCAGCCTGGCGGCAAAATCAATTTGCTGGCTCTCGATATCCCCCTGCAGGCGACGGAGAAAACGCGTTTTCAGGCGCAGTGG
>NZ_VIFM01000085.1 GCF_006636215.1 Myxococcus llanfairpwllgwyngyllgogerychwyrndrobwllllantysiliogogogochensis
CCCGATGCCCGCGCGTCCGGACATGCGGCCCACGGAGCTGGAGTTGCTGCCCATTGGCGCCGTGGTCGGCCCCGCCGACTCGGAGCCCTCTCCGTGGCCGGTGGAGCCGACGGAGCCCCGCGCGGAGCCGCTGCGCGTGATGGGGGGCGAGCCTCGCCCCGGCGCGCCGATGTCCCGGCCCCCGGTGCCCGCGTCGGGTCTTCGTCCCGGTGGGTTTCCGCCTCCCGCGTCCCAGCCGCCGCCCGCCGCGCCGGTGCCTCCTGCCTCCGCGGTGATGCCGCAGCGGCAGGCGCTGGGTGCTCCCGCGGGCTCGCCTCCGACCGGGGCTCCCGCGCGCTCGGGGGCGTTGGTGATGCCCGCCGTCTCCGCGACGAGCGGACCGTTCTCCTCGCCGCCTCCGAGCGCCCCGACGCGCTCGGGAGCGATGGTGATGCCGGCCATCTCCATCCCCGCGAGCACGCCGGTGCGCACGAACCCGGGCGGTGCGCCTCCCTCTAGAAGTGCCGAGCCGGGCGTGGTCGTCTCGGACACGGGCTCCGAGCCGGAGAGCGCCGAGCTGCCGGTGCTCACGCCCGAGCAGATGGGGCACGACGAGCAGGCGGCGCGGGTGGAGGAGATGGACACGAATCCGCGCGCGTCCCGGCCGCCGCGCGCGGAGCGCTCCGACGACACGCAGCCGCGTGGGCCTCGCGACGCGGACACGGACCCTCGGGGGCCTCGCGCTGCCGACACGCAGCCCCGTGCCGCCGCCGGCCTTCATGAGGACACCCAGCCTCGCGTGGTGCTGGACGAGAGCTTCCTTCGCGACGCGGAAGGCGCCGCGCGGGAGCAGGAGGAGCGGTCCGGCCCGTCGCGTCCGAAGACGGGCTCACGCCGCGTTCGCCCCTCGTCTCCTGGCATGGCGCCCGTCTCGGGCCGGCGCACGGGGTCCGCCTCCGTCATCCGCCCCGCGCCCGCCCCGGCGCCCGCGCCTGTCGAGGACGAGGAGGAGGACGTGGACGTGCGCGTGTCCATGCCCTCGCATGACGAGACGCGCCGCACGGCGGTGCCCGTCCGTCCGAATGCGCAGCCCGCCGCGCGCCGCCCGGGAGAGGACACCCGTCGGACGACCATCCCCAGGCGCTCCCAGCGCAGGTCCGTCGTGGCGTGGGTGGTGGTGCTGGGCGGACTGGGTGCGCTGCTGGCGGGAGCCGCCGCGCTCACCCTGGACCCCGTGCTGCGCAGGCGCCTGACGCACCAACTGGGGCTCACCCAGGTCCTGGAGGGCCCGCCGCCTTCCAGGCCCATCGAGCGGACCCCGCCGCTGCCCTCCGAGAGCGCCGTGGCCCGCGGGGAGCCCGCGCTTCCAGAGGCCGCGCCGGGCGAAGGGGCCGTGGCGCCTCCAGCCACGGGTGACGTGGCCGCCGTGAACAGCCCACAGGCCGCTGCCGACAGTCCCCCCGCGCCTCCTCCGCCGAAGCCTTCGGACGAGAAGCTGTCCGACGACCTGTTCCTGGCCCCGCTGAACAGCGCCCCGAAGTCCGCGCCCCCGAAGTCCACCCCGCCGAAGCGCGCGGCGGCCCCGCGCGTGCGAATCATCTCCGGCAGCACGAACAAGTCCCAGGCTGAGCTCAAGAAGGAGTGGAAGGAGTCCGTTGCGGTGTTCAAGACGCTCCAGGAGTTCCGCTCCTGCGACGACCTGGGCTTCCTGTGCCAGCAGCGGGACGACCTGAAGGAACTGGTGGAGGCCTCCGAGGGAGAGGTGGACCCCGAGCTCCTCGGGAAGGTGAAGCGGCTCAAGAAGGCCGCGCAGCGACAGCTGGACAAAGTGGGGCAGTGAGGACGCTGATTCGTTCCCCGAGCGTCCAGGAGTCATGGAGTTGACCGGAAGTCCCGGGCGGGAAAGCCTTCAGGGATGAGCCTCCCCCTGATTGCCGGCGTGTTCCTGGTGGTGCTGGCCCTCGGCTATCGTTTCTACGGTGGCTTCATCGCCCGGCAGTTCCGGTTGGACGGTGAGGCCCAGACGCCCGCGCACGCGAAGAACGACGGCGTGGACTTCGTGCCGACGAAGCCCTTCTACCTGTTGGGTCAGCACTTCAGCGCGATTGCCGCGGCGGGTCCCATCGCGGGTCCCATCCTCGCGGCGCAGCAGTTCGGCTGGTTGCCGGCGCTGTTGTGGATTGCGGTGGGCGCGGTGTTCATCGGGGCGATGCATGACTTCGCCACGCTGGTGGCCAGCGTGCGCCACGGGGCCGTCTCCATCGCGGAGGTGGTGCGCACCCACCTGGGGCCGACGGCGGGGTTGGCGATGCTGGCCTTCATCTGGGTGGCGCTCGTCTACGTCATCGTCGCCTTCACGGACGCCACGGCCGCGACGTTCGTCAGCGGCGACGCGGAGCTGGAGGGGCTCACCTTCCGCTTCAACCCGGGCGGCGCGGTGGCCTTCGCGTCGATTGCATACCTGGCGCTGGCGGTGGTGATGGGGTTGGTGGACCGGTACGTGAAGCCGCCGCTGTGGCTGCAGACGCTCATCTTCGTGCCGGCGACGCTGGGGGTGGTGTACCTGGGCACGCGCTTCTCCACGCTGCTGGTGCTGGATGCGCGGGGCTGGGCGGCGCTCATCCTCGCGTACTGCTTCGTCGCGTCGCTCACGCCGGTGTGGGTGCTCCTGCAGCCGCGCGGTTATCTGGGCGGCTTCGTGCTCTACGCGGCGCTGGCGGTGGGCGTGGTGGGCATCTTCTACGGCGGGCTGAGCGGGGAGCTGTCGATTCAGCAGCCGGCCTTCGCGGGCTTCAACGTGCCAGGGGCGGGAGGCGCGCTGTTTCCCTTCCTCTTCGTCACCATCGCCTGCGGGGCGTGTTCGGGGTTCCACGGGCTGGTGTGCTCGGGCACCACGTCGAAGCAGATAGACAAGGAGCCGCACTGCAAGCCGGTGGGCTACGGGGCGATGTTGCTGGAGGGCTTCGTGGCGGTCATCGCGCTGGCGACGGTGATGATTGCCACGAAGGGGGAGCTGACGGGCAAGGCGCCGGGCGCGGTGTACGGCGCGGGGCTGGGGCGCTTCCTCGTCACGGTGCTGGGCAAGGAGCACCTCGTCTTCGCCACGACGTTCGGCGCCATGGCCTTCTCCACGTTCGTGTTCGACACGCTGGACGTGTCCACGCGGCTGGGGCGCTACATCCTCCAGGAGCTGACGGGGCGGAAGGGGCGGGTGTCGGCGATGGTGGCCACGGCGGTGACGTGTGGGGTGCCGCTGGCCTTCGTGCTGCTGGCGGGCACGGGGGCGTGGCGCTCGTTCTGGACGTTGTTCGGCACGTCCAATCAGTTGCTCGCCTCGCTGTCCCTGCTGGGCGTCTGTGTGTGGCTCAAGAGCACGAGCCGGCCGTATGTGTACGCGCTGGTGCCCATGTTGTTCGTGGGGGCCGTGACGCTCACCAGCCTGGTGCTCCTGGTGCGCGAGGCGCTGCAGCCGGCCAGCTCCGCTGTCTCCCGGGTGAACGGGGTGGTGGCGGTGGTGTTGCTGGCGTTGGCCCTGTCTCTCTTCACCGCGGGGGCGCGTGCGCTGCGCTCCCGGCGAGCACCTCCGGCCACTGCGCCCGCGGTCTGATTCAGCCTCCAGGTTCGCCATGCTCCGCTACGCCGTCGCCATCTTCACCAGTGCCTTCCTTCTGTTTGGTGTGCAGCCCCTGGCGGGGCGGTATGCGTTGCCGTGGTACGGCGGCACGCCCGGCGTCTGGACCGCATGCATGCTGTTCTTCCAGGCGGCGCTGCTGGGAGGGTATGCGTATGCGCACGGGCTCGCCTCGCGGCTGACGCCACGGACGCAGGCGAAGGTGCACCTGGGCGTCCTGGCGGTGGCGGTGGCGGTGCTGGGGGCGCGGGCCTTGTGGGTGGGCTCGCCGGTGGCACCGGGGCCGGAGTGGCGTCCGGTGGGCACGGACCTGGCGGTGCCGAGGTTGCTGGCGATGCTGGCGGCCACCATCGGCCTGCCGTTCTTCGTGTTGAGCACGACGGGGCCGCTGCTCCAGTCCTGGTTTGCTCGCGCGAGGCCCGGCCGCTCACCGTATGCGCTGTATGCGCTGTCGAACGTGGGCTCGCTGCTGGCGCTGCTGGGCTACCCCTTCCTCGTGGAGCCGTGGGTGGGGCGAGCCACGCAGGCGTGGGGCTGGGGCGTGGGCTTCGTCCTCTTCGTGGGGGCCTGCGCGGTGTGCGCGCTGGATGTGCTGCGGCATGAGCGCGTGGTGGCGAGCACGGAAGCGACAGGTCCACGAGAGGCTTCCCTCGTGGAGGGCGCCACGGCCCGAGTGACAGCGGGCGAACTCGCATCGCAAGACGTCAGCGCCCGAGTCGGCGCGATGGCCACGCAGGATGCAGGCGCAGGTTCATCGACGGCGTTTGAGTCGGCATCACGGTTTCAGACGGACGCGGAGGCGGCCCGGGAAGCCGCCTTCGAGGCGATGCGGCGAGAAGCACGAGGCGCCTCACTGGAGGCCGCGCCCCGCGACTCCGAGGCTCGACCCGGTGTGGGCCGGACGCTGGCGTGGCTCGGACTGGCCACGTGCGCGTCCGTGTTGTTGCTCGCGACGACGAACCAGCTCTCGCAGGACGTGGCCGCGGGCCCCTTCCTCTGGGTGCTGCCGTTGGCCGTCTACCTGCTCACCTTCATCATCGCCTTCTCGCGCGAGTCCTTCTATTCGCGCACCGTCTACTCGGTGCTGCTCATCGGCTCCGGAGCGATGGTGGCGCACGCGCACGCGGCGGGGGCCCACTTCCCGCTCACCCTCCAGCTCATCGCCTACGCCGCGTCGCTCTTCGCCGGTTGCATGGTGTGTCACGGCGAGCTGTACCGGCTGCGTCCGTCACCGCGCCATTTGAGCGCCTTCTACCTGTGGGTGTCCGCCGGTGGCGTGCTGGGCGCGCTGTTCGTCAGCGGCGTGGCCACCGCCTTCTTCCGCGCGTACTGGGAGTACCCGCTGTCCTTGGGAGGCTGCTGCGCGGTGGCGCTCGCGGGCATGGTGCGCGGGCCGGCGGCAGAGACGTGGAGTCAGCGCGGCCGACGGGTGCTGCGCGGCGCGATGCTCGTCATGGTGACGGTGAACCTGTTCCTGTCGGTGAACCGGGAGCTGGACAAGGCGCTGTTCAGCGAGCGGAACTTCTTCGGCGTGGTGAGGGTGACGGAGCAGAACGAGGAGTCGCCGGACAAGCACCTCTACAGTCAGCGCCACGGCGCCATCACCCATGGCATGCAGTACGTCAAACCGGAGCTGCGCTCGTGGCCCACGACCTACTACACGCGAGAGGCCGGTCTGGGACTGGCTGTCGCCGAGCAGCGTCGGCTGCGCGCGGCGGTGGGACTGCCTCCGGGTCTGCGCATGGGTGTGCTGGGGCTGGGCGTGGGGACGAGTGCGGCGCTGCTGGAGAAGGAGGACCGGGGGCGCTTTTATGAAATCAACCCGGTGGTCATCTCCCTGGCGCGAGGCGAGGGCGGCTTCTTCAGTTACCTGGGCGACTCGCCCGCGACGATTGAGGTGGTGGAGGGGGACGCGCGCATCTCCCTGGAGCGCGAGCTGGAGCGGGGCGAGCCCGGCGGGTTCGACGTGCTGGCGTTGGATGTCTTCTCCTCGGACTCCGTCCCCGTGCACCTGCTCACCGAGGAGGCCGTCGCCCTGTACAAACGGCACCTGGCTCCGCACGGAGTCCTCGCGTTGCACATCAGCAACGTGCATCTGGACCTGGTGCCAGTGACGCTGTCGCATGCGCGCCGCCTGGGGATGTACGCGGCCTTCGTCTTCCATGACACGGAAGGAAGCGCGCTGCGCAGCAACTGGATGTTGCTCAGTCCAGACCGCGAGTTCTCCTGGGGCCCCACCTTCACCCGTGCCAAGGCACGGGTGCGCCGCCTGGGGCTGCGTGACGAGCAGGACTTCGCCTGGACGGATGACCGCAGCAGCGTGCTGCGGGTGCTGCGCCAGATTGGCCCCGACGCGAACGTCGTGGATGTGGAGGCGCCCTCGGGCCCGCCGAAGGTGCCCATGGCGAAGCCCGCTCCGCGGTGACTCAGCCTGGAGGCCAGAGCAGCGGCCGACCCGCCAGGAGGTGCAGATGGATGTGGAACACCGTCTGCCCGGCGTCGCGGTGGGTGTTCATCACCACCCGGTACCCGTTGCTGTCATGGCCCCGCTGCTTCGCCAGCTTGGCCGCCGCCACGAAGAGGTGGCCCACCGTGGCCTCGTCCTCCGCGGTGACGTCGTTCACCGTGGCGATGTGCTTGCGGGGGATGAACAGGACGTGCGTGGGCGCCTGGGGATTGATGTCCTCGAAGGCCAGGCAGGCTTCGTCCTGATAGACGAACTTGGCCGGGATGAGGCCGTCTCGAATCTTGCAGAAGAGGCAGTCGGACATGGCCGGGGGCTTAGCAACGCACGAGGCGGCGGGAAATGGCCTCGGCGCTCATTGTTGAAGTCCCAAGCGATTCCCCCAGCGGGCGACCAGGGCTTCGCTCGGGTGGGTTATCGGGGGTAGAGGTAGGGGACGACATGCCAGGTGGGCACCTCGCCTCAAAAGGTCCCACCAGTGATATTCCAGGCCCCGACGATGAAATCCATCCGCATCTCCCAGCTCATCGAGGACCACGACTACGACTTGCGGCTCACGCTCATCGCGGGCGCGAGCGGGCTGACTCGGACGGTGGACTCGCCGCGCATCCAGAAGCCGGGGCTGGCGCTGGCGGGCTTCACCGAGCACCTCCACCCCCACCGGGTCCAGGTGTTCGGAAACACGGAGATTTCGTACCTGGCCACCCTGCCGGAGTCGCGGCAGCGCGAGGCGCTCTCCAAGCTCTTCGAGGAAGAGGACCTGGCGTGCGTCGTGGTGACGAAGGAGCTGGAGATTCCGCCCGTCCTGGTGACGGCGTGTGAGTCCGGCGGGCTGGCGCTGATGAAGACGCCGCTGCTCTCCAGCGAGTTCATCACCCGGGTGCAGTCCTTCCTGGAGGAAGCGCTCACCGAGTCCAGCAGCCTGCACGGCGTGCTGATGGACGTCTTCGGCGTGGGCATCCTGCTGCTCGGCAAGAGCGGCATCGGCAAGAGCGAGATTGCCCTGGACCTGGTGATGCGGGCCCACCGGCTGGTGGCCGACGACATCGTCGACGTCACCCGGCGCAAGGGGGCGGTCTACGGCGCGGGCAACCCGGTCATCAAGCACCACATGGAAATCCGGGGCCTGGGCATCATCAACATCAAGGACCTGTTCGGCGTGGCGGCGGTGCGCGAGCAGAAGAAAATCGAGCTCGTCATCGAGCTGCAGGAATGGGACCCCCATCAGGAGTACGACCGGCTGGGCGTGGAGGACAAACATCTCCAGATTGTGGGTGTGGACATCCCGCTGTCGGTGGTACCCGTGCGTCCAGGCCGTAACATGGCGACCATCATCGAGGTGGCCGCCCGCAACCAGTTGTTGAAACTTCAGGGCCACCACTCGGCGAGGGAATTCGCCGAGCGGCTCAACCGAGCCATCGCCGAAGGGGCGATGCGCCGCACCCTGGGAGAAGAGGTCGAGTGACCGCGCCCGCGAAACAGTTGGTCGTCATCACCGGCATGTCCGGCTCCGGCAAGTCCACCGCCATCAGGGCGCTGGAGGATGCGGGGTTCTTCTGCATCGACAACCTGCCGGTGCTGCTGCTGCCCAAGCTCACGGAGCTCGCGGGCGGGGGCAACATCGAGCGGATGGCGCTGGTGATGGACGTGCGTGAAGGCGTGTTCCTCAAGGACGCGCCCCGGGTGCTGGACGAGGTCCGCCGCGCCGGTCACCACGTGGAGGTGCTCTTCCTCGACTCGAGCGATGACAGCCTCATCCGTCGCTTCAGCGAGACGCGCCGCCGCCATCCGCTGGCGCCCAACGGCACCGTGGCGGACGGCATCAAGGCGGAGCGCCAGGAGCTGCGTGACTTGCGCGAAATCGCCGACCAGGTCATCGACTCGTCGGTGCTGAACGTGCACGACTTGAAGCGCATGGTGCAGGCGCGCTTCAGCCCGGAGCCCGCCGCGGGGCCGAGCCTGTCGGTGATGTCGTTCGGTTACCGGTACGGGGTGCCGCCGCAGGCGGACCTGGTGCTGGACGTGCGCTTCCTGCCCAACCCGTACTTCGTCCCGGAGATGAAGGGGCTGACGGGCAAGGTGCCCAAGGTGGCCGCGTACGTGCTGGACCGCGAGGAGACGCAGCAGTTCCTCGAGAAGGTCGTGGACCTGTGCCGCTTCCTCTTCCCTCGCTACCAGAAGGAGGGGAAGGCGTACCTCACGGTGGCGCTGGGGTGCACGGGTGGCAAGCACCGCTCGGTGGCCATCGCCGCGGAGCTGACCCGACGGCTGGCCGACGAGAACACCCGCGTTCAGCTCTGGGACCGCGACATCGAGAAAGAGTAGTCCGTGGCCTCCGTGACCCTGCTTCTGCTCGCGCTCGGCGTGGCGATGGATGCCACCGCTGTCTCCAGTGGCATGGCCATCCGGGGGGCTCGGCCTCCGGATGTCCTCAAGCTGGCGCTGACCTTCGGCCTGTTCCAGTTCGGCATGTCCCTGGGCGGTGCGCTCGGGGGCAAGGCCATCCTCACGCACTTCGCGGCGGTGGACCATTGGATTGCCTTCGGGCTGCTCGCGCTCGTGGGCGGGCACATGATTTGGGAGGCGTTCTCCCATGACGAGGAGGAGCGCGCCGCCACCGGCATCCCCCTGCCCATGTTGCTGACGCTCGGCGTGGCCACCAGCATCGACGCGCTCGCCGTCGGCGTGACGCTGCCCGCGCTGGAGCTGGGCATCGTCCTCTCCACCGCCCTCATCGGCGTGATGACCTTCGTGCTGTCCATCGTCGGTGCCTGGGCCGGCAAGCGGCTGGGCGAGCGCTTCGGCACCCGCATCGAAATCCTCGGCGGTCTGGTGCTCATCGGCATCGGCCTCAAGACGCTCGTCGAGCACCTGACCGCGTAGGCCTCCCGGCGGTGGGCTCGAAGCCTCCGCCCGAGCCTGTCGTTCATGCGACACCCTGTCGGGGCACCTCATGCATGCGTCATCCTTGTGAAGTGACTCATGGCGCGCCATGCTGGGAGTCCGTAGCGCGGATTCCCACTGGAGGCCTGGATGTCCCTTCCCCCGACGCGGCACTTCCACGTGGCCATCGCGGGCAGTGGGTTCGGCGGCCTGGGGATGGCCATCCGGCTCAAGCAGGAGGGGCTGGAGGACTTCGTCCTCTTCGAGCGCGCGGACGACGTGGGCGGCGTCTGGCGGGACAATGCGTATCCGGGGTGCGCGTGCGATGTGCCGTCGCATCTGTATTCGTTCTCCTTCGCGCCGAATCCGCGCTGGTCCCGGGCGTACTCGCCCCAGCCGGAGATTCACGCGTACCTGCGCGACTGCGCGGAGCGCTTCGGCGTGCTCCCCCACGTGCGCTTCCGTCACGCCGTGGAGGACGCGCGCTGGGATGACGATGCGCGGCACTGGCGCCTCCAGACGTCGGAGGGGTTCTTCACCGCGGACGTCTTCATCCTCGCGGCGGGGGCGTTCGGCGAGCCGGTACAGCCCTCGCTCCCGGGGCTGGAGCGCTTCCAGGGCAAGGTGATGCACTCGGCGCGGTGGGACCCTTCGCATGAGCTGACGGGCAGGAAGGTCGCCGTGGTGGGCACGGGCGCGTCCGCGATTCAATTCGTCCCGGCCATCCAGCCGAAGGTCGAGCGGCTGGTCCTCTTCCAGCGCACGCCTCCCTGGATTCTGCCGCGCAATGACCACGCGATTTCGGGCTGGAAGCAGTGGCTGTACGCGCGTGTTCCCGGGGCGCGGTGGCTGATGCGCGCGGGCCTCTACGCGGTGAAGGAGCTGTCCGCGCTGGCGTTCATGTATCCGTGGATCATCCGCTGGGCCCAGCGAGGGGCATGGCGGCACCTGAAGCAGTCCGTCCCGGACCCGGTGCTGCGCGCGAAGCTGCGACCCTCCTACACCATGGGTTGCAAGCGAGTGCTCGTGTCGGACGACTACCTGCCGGCGCTGACGCGGGAGAATGTCGAGGTCGTCACGGAGGGGCTCCAGGAGGTGCGCGAGCACTCCGTCGTCACGGCATCGGGCGTCGAGCATCCGGTGGACACGCTCATCTTCGGGACGGGCTTTCAGATAACGGAGCCGTCATTCGCCCGGCACATCCGGGGGCGCGATGGGCGCACGTTGGCGGAGACGTGGGCAGGGAGCATGAAGGCGCACCTGGGGACGTCGGTGAGCGGGTTCCCCAACTTCTTCATGTTGCTGGGGCCAAACACGGGGCTGGGGCACACGTCCGTCATCCTGATGATTGAGAGCCAGCTTGCGCATGTGCTCAGCGCGCTGCGCTACTTGGAGGGCAGGGGGCTGGCGGCGGTGGAGCCGACGGTGGAGGCACAGGAGGCGTTCGTTCGCGACGTCGACGCGCGGATGGCGCGGACGGTGTGGATGCGGGGCGGGTGTGTGAGCTGGTACCTGGATGCGACGGGGCGCAACTCGACGCTGTGGCCGGGCTTCACCTTCGACTACAGGCGTCGCGTCGCCACCTTCGAGCCCTCGGAATATGTCGCCATCACCCGGCGTGGGCGCGCGTCTTTGAAGACCGGGGCGAGCCCTCGGAAGCAGGCGCACGGCTGACGCGGTGGCGATGGACGCGGAACGGAGCCAACGGATGAAATCGGTGAAGGACAAGGTCGCGGCGATTACCGGAGCGGGCTCGGGCATTGGCCGGGCCACGGCGGTGTTGCTCGCGCGTCAGGGATGTCACGTCGCGCTGTCGGACGTGAATGTGCAGGGACTCTCCGAGACGGAGACACAGTGCCGCGCGCACGGCGTCCGTGTCCGGGCAGACCGGGTGGATGTCGCGAAGCGCGAGCAGGTGCATGCGTGGGCGGATGACGTGGCGCGGGAGTTCGGCGCGGTCCACATCATCATCAACAACGCGGGCGTGGCGTTGGGCGCCACCATCGAGGACACCCGGTACGAGGACTTCGAGTGGCTGATGAACATCAACTTCTGGGGGGTGGTGTACGGCACCAAGGCGTTCCTGCCTCACCTGAAGGCGGTGGACGAGGGGCACATCGTCAACGTGTCGAGCGTGTTCGGGCTGATTGGGGTGCCGACGCAGGCGGCGTACAACTCGGCGAAGTTCGCGGTGAAGGGCTTCACGGAGGCGCTGCGGCAGGAGTTGGAGGTGGATCCGGGGACCATCGGCGTCACCTGTGTGCATCCAGGGGGAATCAAGACGAACATCGCGCGCAATGCGCGGGTGACGGTGCGTCGGGGGTGGACGGACGAGCGCTCGTCGAGTGACTTCGAGAAGGCCTTGGCCACCACGCCGGAGCGGGCGGCGGAGGACATCCTCACGGCGATTCGGAAGAACCGGCGGCGGCAGCTCATTGGCGGGGACGCGGTCCTCATCGACCTGTTCCAGCGGTTGTTGCCGACCTTGTACCAGCGGGTGCTGGTGGCGGGGGTGCGGCGGCGACGGCGGAAGATGCTGAGCGCGGCGACATGAAGCGCACGCGCGTGAAGGACTCGCGGCGCGCGACGAAGGAAGCGCCTTCGAGGACGCGTCGGCCGGCCTCGCGAGAGAAGGCGCGGGCGCGGGTGACGCCGCTCTCGCAGCGGCTGGAGGTGCCCTCGCGGGCGACGCCGCAGGACCTCTTCTCGCTGGCGATGCGGTGGTGGAACGAAGGAGAGCGCTTCGATATCGGCCGGATGGCGCAGGAGCTGGGCGTCAGTCGGGCGACGGTGTTCCGCTGGGCGGGGACGCGGGAGCTGCTCTATGGGGAGGTGCTGTCCTTTCGGTTCGAGGCCGCGCTCACCGCCGCGAGGAGCGAGTTCCAGGGGGAGGGGACGGCGTATGTGGCGGACGTCACCCAGCGCCTCATCCACCTGATTGTGGAGGACGCGCCCCTGCGGCGCTTCATCCAGCAGGACTCCGAGTACGCGATGCGCGTGCTGATGTCGAAGAGCAGCCGGGTGGAGGAGCGCTGCGCGGCGAGCATCCGGAGGGCGCTGGAGGAGGGCGTGAGGGAGAAGCGCCTCCGACCGGCGATGGGGCTGGAGGCGTTGTCGAACGTCATCGTGAGGGTGGGGCAGTTCTTCCTGTACCGGGACGCGCTCACGGGCGACCCGCCGGATGTGCAGGCCGCCATCACCGCGACGCTCATCCTCCTCACCGCGGAGGAGGGGGATGCGCGGTGGAACAGGCGGTGACGACGCAGCGCGAGGTGGGCGTCAGGCGGTGAGCGTCAAGGTGGCTGTCGCGTGAGAGAGCTCATCCAATCCTGACGACGGCAAGACACTCTTTGTCTGCGAAAATTGCATGGTTCTGGACAATGAGCGCGCTGGATACTGGGCGACCCTTGCCGATGCCTGAGATTGATTGCGTAGACTGGCGAATACGGCGAACCTTATGTGGGTCCTTTCGAATCGCACGCCTTTTGGCGCCGAACGTACCTGGATTCGAGACAAGGACGGCAATCACGTCTGGGTTGTTGCCGTCAAGGCAACCTTCGAGTTCGACGAGCGAGGTCGCCTGAGCCTATCCGCCGAACAGGGCCTCCCGCTGCATGAGCCTGTCTATCTGGGGGCTCCCGGCCAGTCCAGCCTCCAATATGAGGCCGAACTCGTTGCGCCCAAGCCGCATACCGATGTCGTCATTCATGCCTGTGCGCATGCGCCAGGCGGGCGGCCCGCTTCGAGGGTCGACGTTGCTGTTCGCATCCACGACGTGGACAAGATGCTGGTGGTCCACGGAGAACGTGTCTACCGGCGTGGCGTTCTGGGCGTGAGACCATCAACCGCAGAGCCCTTCGTGCGTCAGCGCATCCACTACGAATGGGCATGGGGAGGGTTCGATACCAACGACCCGGACCCTCGCAAGCACCGTGGGGATTCTCGCAACCCCGTGGGACGGGGTCTGGCCACTCGTGATGCGCATCTCGTAGGGCAGCCCGCCCATCGCATCGAGTACCTGCAAGGCAATCCCGCGGAGAATGGGCCTGCTGGCTTTGGTCCCATCGCCAGCCACTGGTCACCACGTATCGAACTGTTCGGCACTTTCGACGATGTCTGGTCGAAGACTCAACGCCCACTGCTGCCGCGCGACTTCGACGCCCGTTCGGCCCTCTGCGCACCTGTTGATCAGCGTTCGTCACGTCGTCTTGTGGGTGGAGAACGGATTGCGCTACACCAGCTCTCGCCACACGGCTCACTTGGATTGGTCCTACCTCGCCTACGCTTCGGGTTTGACACCCATTTTGGATCCATTCGGCAATTCCACGAGGCCACACTGGGTACAGTGCTCATCGAACCTGAGCTGAAGAAACTGAGTATGGTCTACCAGACGGGGCTCAAGGTTGGACCGCTCGAACTCGACCACCTCGACTTTACGGTGATTACCATGAGGCCCGACTGAGATGAGTGCGGCGCTACAAATTGTCGCGGCCGGAGCACGGACGCCCGTGGGGACGACCGCGGAGACCACTGCCGCCGCGATTCGAGCAGGTATCAGCCGAGTGCGACGCGTGCAGGTATCGGAACTGGGAAGCGGGACGGATTCATTTCTCGCGCAGGATGGCTTGCTCGACCGCCGGGAGTGGGGTGCAGCAGAGCGCATGGCTGCACTTGGAGTCGCGGCGCTGGCCGAAGTTCTTGAGAAACTGGCGCCAGCGGCGGCACAGTGGAATGTCGAGGTGCCTGTGCTCGTCGGATTCCCGGAAGAGCGCCCGGGTTGGGCGCCCCCCGACCTTCAGCGGGTGGTTGCCATGCTGAGTGCCGTCGACGCCGGTCGTCTTCGCCTGCGAGTCGAGCCTCGCCTCACAGGCCATGCGGCGGCACTGGAGAGCCTTCACCAGGCTGTTACGTGGGGCGGCCACGCTGGTCGGTGCCCCTTGATACTCGTGGGTGGGATCGACAGCTACCAGGACCTCGAAACGCTCGATTGGCTGCGTGAAAACAATCAGTGGCTGGAGGAGGGGTCTCGTACGGGGTTTGCTCCTGGAGAATCCGCTGCCTTCATCGCACTGATGCCTGAGTCCAACGCACGCAAGCTGGGCTTGGCGCCCGCCGCGAGTGTGCGCGCGACGGCTACGGCTCGTGAGACCCAGTTGATAAACACGCCCGCGCTCAACCTGGCGGACGGGCTGACTTCAGTCGTGCGCCAAGCCCTCAACCCACTCGACAAACCACGAGACGTGGTCGAGAACATCTACTGCGACATCAACGGCGAGCGGTATCGCACCGAGGAATGGGGCTTCGTGGCGCTGCGACTCGGGGCTTCATTTCGTGATGCCTCCGCCTACCATACTCCCGTGCGGAGTTGCGGCGAGGTGGGTGCGGCGACAGGCGCGTTGAACTTGCTGATGTGCGCGCAAGCATGGCGCCGAGAGTATTCACGTGGCCCTCGTACGTTGGTCTGGGGCAGCTCTGATGCCGGACTTCGGGCCGCTGCACTGCTTGAGGCGCCGAGTCCTGGGCATCGAGGAGAAATCCGAACATGGGCACCGTAGCCATCAATCCCCCGAAGACCCCTGTCACCCAGGGTAGCTCGGGAGTTGCAGCAGCCACGCTTCCTAATGTCTGCAAGATGCCTGGCCCGCCTGCTCCGTTTGTTCCCACTCCATTGCCAAATATCGGCAAGAGTGGCGACTCGCCCAAAGGCTACTCCAAGACGGTGACCATTGACGGACAGCCTGTCGCTGTCGCAGGGGCAAGCTTTGGCAGTCAGGGTGACATGGCCAGCAAGGGGACCGGTGGTGGCCTCATCTCCAGCAACACCCATGGTCCCACGAAGTTCTTGGGACCCGGTTCGATGAACGTTCAAATCGAAGGCAAGAACGTCCAGTTGTTGAGCGACCCCATGCTCAACAACTGTGGTCCCTCAGGCAGCCCTGCCAATGCCGCCACCATGACGGGGCTCATCCAGAATGCCAAGGTCGTTGCCGTCACCTATGGCGACGACAAGCCATGTGGGAGATGTGGCAAGACGCATCCGCTGGAGGCTGGCGCTGAGACGCTAGATATGATTCGCGCGCTGACCAAAGCCGTGCGCAACGCTTTTGATGCGCAGAAGGAGAAGATTCGAGACCTGAACAATGCGAACATCGAACTCGCGCGGAAACGCAGAGCGCACATTCCACTGCGGCGATTGCAGAAAAAAGGGCTGCTGACAGATCCCCAGAAACAAGAACTGGCAGGCTTGACCGGCGAAATTCAAAGCCTCGAGGCCAAGGTGGGTGCTCTTGAGGCGTTCTTCGAAGTGAACGCCGTCCTTCGGATGGAGGTGGCATATGGCACCTTCTCCAAGGGCTACATGCTCGGCGTGATGATTTGTGTGTGCAAGCAAGGAGGGAAGCTTGCCGCCTGTTCGGGCAAGGCACCCCCGGCTTTTGCGAGAGCCGTGTCATCTGCGGGCTTCGTATGTGCAAGTCCTCTTGTCGGGGGCGCCGGTGATAACTCGGACCCATGGCAGTGTGCCGCCAAGCAAATCATGCAGAAGAATCAGGGTCACAAACCGCGTCAGCTCATTGAGAGATGGTTCTCTCCCATGGTGAAAGGCCTCAAGACGCTTGACGGGTCGAGTGTCGCCAAGATGGGGACCAAGATTGTCTTCGAGGCATTGGTCGAGGACCCCGTGACGAAGAGGGTCACCTTGGAGAAAGAGTACAGCAAGAAGGACGGCTTCAAGTCTGGCGAGAACGTGCCGTCGTGCGCGAAATGCCAGGAAGGGCTCCCTGCCTTGTACTGCGATACGAAGTGTCCTTGACGCGGAGGCAAGCATGAAGGCACTTGTCGAACTCATCGAAAAATATCGCCCCGGTTTCGCACGGGAGATTGAGCCCGCCGACGAGGTGGATATCGAGCTCCTGGAAGAACACGCAGGGGCATTGCCAGGGGCCTACCTGCGTTTCCTTCAGACCATGGGCTCCAGAATGGGCGGACTCGAGCTTGCGGAGGCCGACCTCTCCATCGATGGGAAAATCCTGACCTACCAAACCCTGTCCTGGTTGCGGCATGGCCGCTGTCTCCTGGTGGCGGGGGACAATGGGCCGGCAGGCTGGGACTATTTCCTCGACCGTGCGAAGCCGCATGGCGGCGATGACTGCTTGCTCGTCCGCATGCCGCTCGAGAAGAACCTCTCTCCGGATACCGCTCACTTGGCGCACGTAGGTCTGGAGGAGTTTCTTTACTACGAAGCCTTCAAGGCCGTTCGCTTGTCGGCTTTTCCCTATCGAAGAGTCTTTACTTCACCTGACGCCCCTAACTCCGCTCCCCGATTTCGCTCGGACCTTGTGTCGACCCTGGCCGACGAGCATGACTTCAAGCGCATCCCTCCTACCGAGCGCTGCGCGCTCTATGATCGCGATGACGCGTGTCTGCTCCTCTATCGGCACCCTGCGGCGCCGATGTTCTCATTGAGCCTGGGCTGCGAGGACCCGGTGAAAATGGAGCTGTTGGCCAGCGAGTTCGAGGCGCGAACCCAGCTGAAAGGCGTCATCGTGAAGGGGTGATATAGAACCACAGCTCGATTCGGAGGTGCTCGCCTCTTGCTGCCCGTGGGCTCGGCACAGGCCCGCTCCCTCGAAACACGGAAGCGGGCCCGAGCCTCACAGCTAGTTCGTCGTGAAGTACAGGTTGTCCAAGAGCAGTGCGTTGCCCGAGGGCCCACCGCCGGCGATGAACACGAAGGGCGACAGCACCGCGCCCAGGCTCACGCCCGCGGCGGTGAAGTCCGACAGCGGAATGGCCAGGTGGTGCCACTGCCCGTCGTTCACATACCCATACTTCGCCACGTCGAGCTGCACGCCCTCCGTGTCGCTCATCCCAATCTTCACCGAGGCGAACCCCGGGTCCGACGAGTTGAGGCTCACGTGCAGCGTCTTCCACGCGTCCAGGTTGTGGCCCGTATCCCAGTGGATGCCAAACCCCAACCACCCCTTGCCCGCGTGGACGATGCGGTCCGCCGTCTTCCCCTCGATGCGCGTGTTCGAGGACTCAATCGTGACGGTGCCCTCGTACAGGTAGATGTGCGTGTCCACGTCGTTGATGATGATTTCCTCGGACCGGCCTCCCTCGTAGAAGCCGACGAAGAGGCGCCGCTGGCCCGCCTCGAACGGGAACGGCCCCGGGAGCACCTCGTCCTGGGGATTCGTCCCGGCGTCGTCCTGCGAGGACGGCTGGTGGTTCTCGTAGTCGGAGGCACCCGGGTCCGGCCGGCACGCGGCCAACGTCAACAGCAGCACTCCCACGGTCCGCTTCATGGCCGCACCGCCCTTTCACCACCACTCGAGGTCCGCACCAGCACCCAACCGCCCGTCACCGTCCCACCCATCTCCACGATGGCCTTGTAGGACGGCGTCAACAGCTCGTAGGGAATCGTCCCCGTCGAGTCGTACGTCACCGCGTCCGGGAAGTTGTCCAACACCGACTGGTACGAGCGGATGGCCATGTCCCGCACCACCGGCAGGTCCTCCTGCCTCGCCAGTCCGTTCTGGTACACGCCGAGCAGGTTGAGGCCGACGTAGTACTGCGCCTCGCCATACGGCCCCCGCGCGAGCACGGTGGCCCACGAGTAGAAGGCCGCCACCGGCCCCGCGTTGGCCTGGAGCACCCACTTCGTCTCCGTCCCCGGCGTCGAGTCCGCGAACGGATTGTTCGGGTCGTCCAGGATGACGGTGCTCGGATACACGCCCATGGTCGGGTCGTAGACCTCGAGCGTCAGGTCCTCCAGCGGTTCGCCATAGACATAGCTCGCGCGGTCATAACACCCGAAGATGCCCAGCACCGCGAGGAGCACGAGACACGTCCTCATACGTTGTCCCTCAGAGCGAAAGGATTGCATACGCACCCACCTCGTATTCGCGGCCCTTGAGCCCCTCGGTGATGGCCGTCGTGCTCATGCCCTCCGAGTACTCATCCAGCATGCGCACCAGCCCTCGCAGACCGAAGCGCGTGGACACCGCGCCCAGCACCGGCCGCTTGAGCCCGTAGGACACGTCGCCCCCGAGCTGCACCGGATACGTGAGGTTGAACACGCGGTGGTAGTCGTACGGACCCCAGTCGTTGAACCGCAGCTGCGTGGAGAGCAGCAGCGTGTCGTACAGCACGTTGGCGTCCAGGCCGAAGCGGCGCACCTGCCGCGCGTCCTCGCCTCCGGACTGCACGCTGCCCACGAAGGCCGTGCCGTACAGCTTCAGCCGCTGCGTGGGATTGCCCACCATGCGCAGCGTCGTCTCCCACTCGTCGCGCGCGGGAGGCGCCCCGGCGAAGGCCACCGCGCTGCCGTCCGCGAGGATGGCGATGCTCGCGTCTCGCGAAGTCGGCTGTCGGCGGTACACCAGGTCCAGGCCCGCGGCGAAGGGCGCGTCCTCGCGCATCTCCCGGTCCCACGCCCAGAACCACGTCCCCGGCGTCGGGTCGAAGGTGATGAGCAGCTCCGCGCCCAGCGTCTCGCGGTTGTCCAGGACGGTGAAGGCGTCCTGCAACACGTTGCGAGCGCGCACGGCGGGGAAGTACGTGCCCGAGTCCTGGTCATACGTGTCGGGGATGTTCGGATTCGGCCCGATGAGCGGCTTCTGGTACAGCACGTTGGGCGCCACCTCGATGGTGCCCAACTGGAAGGCCGCGCCCGCCTGCGCTCCGAAGTGGTTGCCGCGGCCGCTCTCCCTCAGGCTCCAACCCGTCAGCACGATGCTCGGCTCGGGACCACCGTCCGCCACCAGCCCGCGGAACGAACCCTGGGCGAACAGCCGGACGCCCCCCAGGTCATACGTGGCCCGCGCCTTCGCGCCGAGCGTGTCGAGGAACTGCACCTTGTCGCGCAGCACCTCCTGGCCACTGCCCATGTAGCTGGCGCCGCCCGTCGCCTCGCGCGTCCACGTGAACTCCTCGCCGATGCGCTGGGGCGCGGCCAGGATGCCACCGATGTCGAGCGCCAGCGGACCCCGGTTCCACTCGAAGGTCAGCGCCGTGCGGCGCGCCACGCGCTCGCGGATGACGGAGGCGGTCTGCTGCGTCGCGCCCCGGGCGATGTCCTCCTGGTGCACCAGCGTCAGCGCCATGTCGCCGAAGCCCTTGCGGTACTTGGCGACGACGGAAGGGTTTGCGCCCCAGTACAGCTCCGGACCCACCGCCAGCTTGAAGCCCTCGAAGGAGCGCTTGCCGCTGAGCACCACGCCGAAGGGCGCGTTGCCATGGTAGATGTCGATGTTCGGCCCGTAGTTGGCCTCGCGGTACAGGCCGAAGAAGTCACCCTCCTCGCCCCAGTGGTAGTGGCCGACGCGGTAGAAGCCCTCCAGCGCGAAGTCCGCGCGGTCCAGCTTGAACTCCGCCTGGTACAGCGCGAAGCGGTCGAAGCCATTCACTCCAGGCTGGGAGACGCCCGGCGTCGGCGAGGCCCCCGGTGCCGGCGCCGTCGGCGTCGGCGTGGTGCCCCGGTTCTCGTAGAAGAGGTTGTTGAGGCGGTTGGTGGCCACGTTGCCCACCACGTTGAAGGACGCGCGGCCGTACACGCCGGTGGCGGGCTGGAGCGCCAGGTCGAAGAAGATGGACTCCGTGTGGTCCGCCGCCGTCAGGTTCGGCCGCGTCGTCGCGATGCTTCCACGCGACAGCGAGCTGTCCATGACGAGGCGCAGGTTCGACACCCGCACCGCGCTGAGCTCATCCGCCTTCGCCAGGGCGATGGAGGACTCGTAGCTCTTCGACAGCTCGGAGGGCCGCAGGCCCGCGAAGTGCGCGTGGATGCGGTCCAGGTCCGTGTCCTCCGCGTACGGGTCCAGGCGGAAGGCCGCCTGCAACACGTAGTAGGCCGTGCGCGGCTGGATGCGGGAGATGCCCGCGTCGTCCGGCGTGCCCAGGGCGCAGATGCCGAACCACTCCTCGTTCATGTTGTTCTGACCGGCCACGAAGTCCGCCGCGTAGCCGCCGTTGGGCCACGACGCCGTCGTGTCGTGCAGGGAGAGGTTGGCCTCCTGACCCACCTTCCACCAGCCATCCACCCACTGGAAGACGAAGCCGCCCAGCGCGTTGCCCACGCGGCCCTGGCCGTACGTCTGCGTGTAGATTTCCTCCCACTGCTGGCGCAGGTACTCGGCCTGCGACAGGTGGTCCTCACGGCCGTCCCGCGCGTTGAACGCATCCGCGCCGAACTCCGAGAAGAGCACCGGCTTGTCCACCTTGCGCAGCACCTCTTCGTACAAGTCCCGGACGCTGGGGCCTCGGTAGACGTTGGCGCCGAAGATGTCGATGTCGGTGGCGTGCTTGGCGATGAGGTCGATGTACTGGAGGTCGCCGTTGGCCATCGCCACCGGGTGGTTGACGTCGCGGGTCTTGATGGTCCGCGCCGCCTCGCCCATCAGCGTGTAGAGATGCACCGCGCGCGCGGCGTCCTCCTGGCCCGGCAGCGCCTCGATTTCATAGCTGGTCCAGTGCAGGCCGTAGTTGTTCTCGTTGCCGAGCAGCCACATCAGCACGCCCGGAACGCCCCGGTACACCTCCACCTTCTTCGCCAGCTCCTCGAGCAGCGCCTTGCGGTGCGCGGCGTTGGAGTAGTCGATGTTGGGCACGAAGGTGCCGTTGACGGTGGCGCCATAGCGGCCCATCAGCGGGTTCACCACGGTGGTGATTGCGTAGTTCTTGAAGATGAACTCCACCCAGCGCGGGGGGATGTCGTCGAACTGGCGGATGGCGTTGACGCCCATGTCGCGCAGCAGCGTCATCTCCCGCGCCAGCACCGCGCGCACGAAGTCGTCGGGCTGGTTCCAGAGCGAATACCGGTAGTTCTCTCCAATGGGCGTGTAGCCCCAGTTCATGCCGCGCAACAGGAAGTCGCGGCCGTCCACCTTCAGCTTGAAGCCCCGCTCGTCGCGCTGGAGCTTGACGACGGTGGCCTGCTCCGCGCCCGCGGTGACGTCCACGGGCTGCAGGGTGAGGGGCTGCGGCGCGGGAGACGGCGCCGGGCTCGGAGGACCCGAGGGCGTCGTGGTGGTGGCCGCGGGCGGCGCGCCACCGGGAGGAGCGGCGGCCGGCGGAGTTGCTTCCACCGGCGCCGTTTGAGGTTGCGCGCCGCCGGGTTGGACGGGCTGCGCGTCCTGCCCGGCGTGGACGGGGGCCTGGTACAGCGCCGCCGCGAGGAGGGGTGCGAGGAACAGGGCTCTCATGCGGCCAGCTCCACATCCAGCCCGTTCTGGGCCACCACGGCGCGGTACAGGTGCGCGCTGTCCTTGGGGATGCGCTTCTGGGTCGCGTAGTCCACGTAGACCATGCCGAAGCGCTTCTGATAGCCGTACGCCCACTCGAAGTTGTCCAGCAGCGACCACGCGAAGTAGCCCTTGAGGGGCACGCCTTGCTTGATGGCCTCCAGCGAGGCCTCCAGGTGCGTGCGCAGGTAGTGCACGCGCTTGGTGTCCCGCACACGGCCGTCCGCGTCCGGCGTGGTGCCGTAGGCGGCCCCGTTCTCCGTGACGTAGAGGCGGCCGGGCTTGTAGTCCTGGTGCAGCCGCACGAGCAGCTGGGTGAGTCCGTGGGGCGACACCTCCCAGTCCATCTCCGTCTTCTCGGGGCTGACGTGGACGGTGCGCGGGGCGTTCTGCGCCTCGGGGATGCGGTCGCTGCGGATGACGCCTCGGTTGTAGTAGTTGACCCCGAGGAAATCGATGGGCGCGGCGATGTCCGCCATGTCCCCCTGTCGCACGAAGGGCAGCGTGTCCGACTTCAGTCGCCCCTCGGCGACATGGTCGTCAATCACGTCGCGCGGGTAGCCCTTCCCGTAGAGCGGGTCCAGGTACCATCGGTTGAAGCCGCCGTCGAAGGCGCGGCACGCGTCCTGGTCCTCCTTGCTGGGCGACGCGGGCTCCGCGGGCACCAGGTTGAGGGTGACGCCGACCTCCGCCCTGGGCACGTTGGCGCGGATGACGGGGACGGCCTGTCCATGCGACAGCAGCACGTGGTGGGCCGTGGCCAGCGCCTGGCCCCAGTCCTTGATGCCGGGGGCATGCTCGCCGTTGGCGTAGCCAAGGATGCTGATGCACCAGGGCTCGTTGTGCGTAATCCACCGCGACACCCGGTCCCCGAGCTTCTGGCTCATCACGTCCGCGTACTCGACGAACGCGCTCACCGTGTCGCGCGAGGCCCAGCCGCCCTTGTCCTGGAGCGCCTGCGGCAAATCCCAGTGGTACAGCGTGACGACAGGCTCGATTCCCACCTCCAGCAGTCCGTCGACCAGCCGCGAGTAGAAGTCGAGGCCGGCCGTGTTCACCTTGCCGCGCCCCATGGGGAACACGCGCGGCCAGGCGACGGAGAAGCGATACGCCTTCAATCCCATCCAGCGCATCAGCTCCACGTCTTCGCGCCAGCGGTGGTAGTGGTCGCAGGCGACGTTGCCGTTGGTTCCGTCGGCGATTTTACCGGGCGTGGCGGCGAACCGGTCCCAGATGGATTCACCGCGCCCGTCGGCGTCGGTGGCTCCTTCAATCTGGTACGAGGAGGTGGCCACACCCCACACGAAGTCATGAGGAAACTGCCGCATCGTCAGGGACTCCTTTCGAGGACTCGAGATGGCAGCGGACGTGGTGCTCCGCCGCGGGAAGGTGAAAGGGAGGAAGCGCCTCGTGGCACCGCACGTCGGCGTGAGGACAGCGGGGCGCGAAGGCACACCCCAGAGGAGGCGCGGGCACGGTCGCCACGCGCGCGGGCAGGGGCGTGCGCAGGAAGTCCACGCCATCCGGAACGGCCGACAACAACAGCCGCGTATACGGGTGGCGAGGCGCCTGGAGCACGTCGCTGGTGCGGCCCGTCTCCACGACGGAGCCCGCGTAGAGCACCAGCACGCGGTCCGCCAGGTGACGGGCGCTCGCCAGATCGTGGGTGATGAAGAGGATGCCGATGCCGCGCTCGCGCGTCAGGCCCTTGAGCAACTGGAGCACCCCCCGGCGCGTGGACACGTCCAGCATGGAGGTGGGCTCGTCCGCGATGATGACGTCAGGCTCCACCGCCAGCGCCCGCGCCACGGCCACGCGCTGACGCTGGCCTCCGGACAGCTCGTGCGGATAGCGCTTCGCCAACTGCTCCGCCGGCGTCAGCCCCACCGACTCCAGCAGCGCGTGCACCCGTCGCGTCAGCTCCACGCCTCGCGCGCGCCCATGGCGCACCAGCGAGCGCTCCAGGTGATAGGCCACCGTGTGCACCGGATTGAGCGAGGCGAACGGGTCCTGGAACACCATCTGCACGCGGCCCCGGTAGGCCAGTGACGCGGCGCCGCCCTCGCGGGCGAGCACGTTCTCTCCGCCAAGGAGGATGTCGCCCGAGTCCGGGGTGTCCAGCCGCGCCAGGAGGCGGGCCAGCGTGGACTTGCCGCTGCCGGACTCGCCGACGAGCGCGAGGATTTCTCCGCGCTCCAGCGAGAAGGACACATCTGTCAGCACCTTGCGGCGCGCGTGGGACAGGAAGCCGCCCACGGGGAAGCTCCGATTCAGGCGCGAGGCTTCCAGCAGGGGAGGGCTCATCGACGACCTCCGGGGGACGCGGCGAGCGGCGGCTTCAGCGCGCTGGTGGCCTGCTCCAGCACGTCGGGTGACGGCGTCGGCGCGTCGGCCGCGCCCAGGTGAGGGAAGGACGACAGCAACAGGCGCGTGTACGGATGACGCGCGTCGGTGCGCAGGCGCTGCGCGGTGTCCACCTCCACCAGCTTGCCGGCCTGGAGGATGCCCACGCGGTCCGCCAGCGCGAGCAGCAGCGGCAGGTCATGCGTGATGAAGAGGACCGCGAAGCCCAGCCGCTCCTTCAGCTCCACCACGCGCTGGAGCAGCTCCTTCTGCACCACCACGTCGAGCGCGGTGGTGGGCTCGTCCATCACCACCAGCCGGGGCTCCAGCGCCAGGGCCAGGGCGATGCCCACGCGCTGGCGCATGCCTCCGGAGAGCTGGTGCGGCCACGCGTCCACCAGTTCGGGCTTCAACCCCACCATGCTCAACAGCTCACGGGCCCGCGCGTACGAGGACGCGCGCGAGTTACCTCCGTGCGCCGCGAGCGTGTCGTGGAACTGCTCGCCCAGCGTGAGCACCGGGTTGAGCGCGCTCATCGCGCTCTGGAACACCATGGACACACGGCTCCACCGGAAGGCGCGCAGCGCCTCCGGCGACAACGCGGTGACGTCCGTTCCGTCGAAGAGGATGCGTCCGTGGGTGATGGCCGCCGACGAGGGCAACAGGCGCAACAGCGCGGAGCCCAGCGTGGACTTGCCGCTGCCGGACTCACCCGCGAGGCCGAACACCTCGCCGGGGGCGATATCCAGGGACACCTGGTCCACCACGCGGGAAGGGCCCGCCTGCGTCATGTACTCGATGGACAGCTCGCGCACGCTCAAGAGCGCGCCGGGCGTGGCGGCCTCCTGCTCGGGCGAGGCGACGGCGTGCACCACCGCGGCGCTGGGCGCCTTCGGAGGGGCGCGCAGCGAGGGGTTGGTCAGCTCGTCGATGGCGGAGCTGAGCAGCGTGAGCGAGAAGCCCACCAGCGCGATGCAGATGCCCGTGGGGACGAAAATCCACCAGGAGCGCGTCAGGAGCGCCGCGTCGTTGCCGGCCCAGTAGAGGTTGGTGCCCCACGTCACCGAGCCCACGTCACCCAGGCCCAGGAACTCCAGGCCCACCTGCGCGCCCACGGCGTACAGCGTGTTGCCAATGAACGACGAGGCCACGAGCGAGGCCATGTTGGGCAACAGCTCGCGGGTGATGATGCGCAGGTGGCTCTCTCCGGCGACGACGGCCGCCGCGACGAAGTCCCGACCTCGCAGCGACAGCGCCTCCGCGCGGAAGACGCGCGCGTTCCACGCCCAGCCCGCGAAGGTGAGCACCACCACCATGCGGAACGGACCGGAGGGCAGGTAGGCGCCCAGGACGATGGCCAGCGGCAGGCCCGGGATGACCAGGAAGATGTTGGTGGTGAGCGTCAGCGCGTCATCCACGCGGCGGCCCAGGTAGCCGGCGGTGATGCCCACCAGCGCGCCCACCAGCGTGACGAGCGCGCCCACCGCGAAGCCGATGGCCAGCGTCTCGCGCGCGCCCACCACCGTCTGCGCGAGCACGTCCTGGCCCTGGCCCGTCGTGCCGAACCAGTGGGCACTCGAAGGCGGCTGGTGGGGCTGGCCCATCAGCTCCGTCGGGTCCATCACGAACCACGGGCCCACCAGCGCGACGAGGAGGAAGCCCAGCAGGAGGGTGCCTCCCACCGCCGCCTTGCGCTGGCGGAGCAAGCGTCGAAGGGTGTCACGCATGGGCGCGGGTCCTCGGGTCCAGCCAGAGGCAGAGCAGGTCCACGGCGAAGTTCGCGGCGAGCACCGCCAGCGTGATGACCAGGAAGAGCCCCTGCATCAGCGGGTAGTCCTGGTTGCGCACCGCGAGGATGAGCAGGTAACCGGTGCCCGGATACGAGAAGACGATTTCCGTCAGCAGCGAGCCGCTCAGCACGAAGCCCAGCGCCATGCCGAAGCCGGTGACGTTGGGCAAGAGCGCGTTGCGCGCCGCATAGCGCAGCATCACCTGGCGGGGCGGCAGGCCCTTCGCGTGCGCCAGCCGCAGCGTGTCCGTGCCCAGCACCGCCACCATGGTGTTGCGCATGCTCAGCATCCACCCGCCGAGCGTGGCCACGACGATGGACGTCGCCGGCAGCACCGCGTGTCGTCCCACGTCCGCGAGGAAGGTGAGCGTCGCCCCGGGCTCCACGTCGTGCGAGTACGCGTGGCGCAGCGGGAACCAGCCCAGCCCGAAGCCGAAGAGGTACAGGGCCAGCATGGCCAGCCAGAAGTAGGGAAAGGCCCCCAGGAAGGCGAGCGCGGGCGCCAGCGCCGAGTCCAGCCAGCCGCCCCGGTTCCACGCGGCCAGCACGCCCAGCATCGTCCCCACCGCGAAGCTGATGATGACCGCGCACCCGGCCAGCCCCAGCGTCCACAACAGGCCCGTGCCGATGACCTCCGACACGGGCGACGGGTAGTACGCGTACGACAGGCCCAAATCCCCGGTCAGCAGGTGCTTCAGGTACGTGAAGTACTGCACGTGCCACGGCGCATCCGTGAAGCCGAACGCCGTCTTCAGGGCCACCAGCGCCTCGGGGGAGATGCGGCCCTCGAAGCGGGCGAACATCGCCGTGGCCGGGTCTCCCGGCGCGAGCCTCGGGATGACGAAGTTCATCGTCAGCGAGGCCCACGCGGCGAGCAGGTAGAAGCCGAGCCTGCGGAGCACGTAGCGCATGGTCAGGGCGCCTCCCTCGGGGCGAGCGCCGTCAGCACCAGCAGGCTGTCGGGCTCGGCGTGGGGCGAAAGCCGGGCGTAGGGGTTCGCCTCGGTGGGAAAGCCCGTGAAGCGCTTGGAGTTGGACTCGCCCCAGGACGGGTTCGGGAACAACGGAATCGCCGGCGCCGTCTCGGAGAAGCGCCGCTGCACCTGCGCCATCAGCGCCTGCTGCTCCTCGCGCGAGTCGGTGACCTCGAAGCGCTCCAGCAGCGCGTCCGTCTCCTTGTCGCCGTAGCGCTGCCAGTTGGCGGGAGCCACCTCGCCCACCGGACGCACCGTCGCGGACGACAGCATCCACTTGTAGAAGGTGTACGGCGTGGGGCCGTCCAGCGACCAGGAGATGGCCAGCTGGAACTCCCCTTTCTGGAGTCGCGCCTGCCACGCGCTGAACTCGTACGTGCGCAGCTGCGCCTGGAGGCCGAGCTTGCGCAAGTCCCGCGCGACGACCTGCCCGGCGCGCACCCAGTCCGACCAGCCGCCCACCACTTCGATGTCCAGCGTCAGCGGGCTGCCGTCCGCCTGGCGGCGCAGCCCGTCGGGCCCCCGCGTGAGCCCCGCCTCGTCCAGGAGCCGCGCGGCCTCCTTCGCGTCGTGGCGCACCCACGCGTCGTCCGCGACGTCCGCGTCCCGCCAGCCCGTGTACGCGTCGTTGAGGCCCGTGGCGTCCGCCGGCCGCGTGTAGCCATACATGGCGATTTCGACCAGCCGCTCCCGGTCCAACGCCATGCTCAGCGCCTTGCGCACGCGCACGTCGTTCAGCGGAGGCTGGGTGGTGTTGGGGTAGAGGAAGACGGTGCTGCCGAAGAGCGGGAACCAGCGCGCGTGGTGCTTCGGGTCCCTGGCGACGAAGGTGCGGTCCACCGCGGGGACGAAGTTGCCCGCCCAGTCCACCTCGCCCTCCACCAGCGCCAGGTTCGCCTGGTCATTGGTGGGGAAGGCCAGGAAGCGCAGCGCCCTGACGGCGGGCTTGCCGGGCTGCCAGTAGTACGGGTTGCGGCTCAGTTCGTACACCTGATTGCGGAAGACACTCACCTGCGTGAACGGACCGGTGGCCACGGGGTTGGGATTCGTGAACGTCACCGGGTCCGCCACCTGCTCCCAGATGTGGCGCGGGATGATGGGCTGCGCGGCCAGGTCCCCGAAGCCGGGGATGAACGTGCGCGAGAACTGGAAGGCCACCGTGAGCGGCCCCTCGGCGCGCACGTCCGCCAGGAAGCGCCACACGCCGCCCGCGTCCAGGGCCGCGTGCTTGCGCAGCAACTGGAAGGTGTAGGCCACGTCCTCGGCGGTGAAGGGCTTGCCGTCGGACCAGCGCACGCCCTCGCGCAGCGTGAAGCGCAGGGTGCGGCGGTCCTCGGACCACGCGTGCCCCGTGGCCAGCCACGGCTGGTAGTCACCCTTGGACGGTGTGTAGAGCTCCAGGCACTCGTAGACGCCCGCGCGCGTGGGCCAGCGAGAGCCCGCGCCCGGGAAGAGCGGGTTGAAGTTGCGCACCCACGCGCTCTGCTGCTCCACGGAGACGAACAGGGTCCCCGGCGGACGCGGACGGGGCTCGTTCGAGCACGCCGCGCACAGAAGCAGGAGGAGGGCGGAGGTGACGAGGCCCGCGGGCCTCATTCCACCCTCGAGTAGGCGCGCACATAGTCCACCCGCATCTGCTGGGGGAACTGCGTGGTGCCGTCCACAGGGCCCACGAAGCCGCCTCCCACCGCGACGTTGAGGATGAGGAAGTGCGGATGGTCGAACACCCAGCGGGCGTTGCCCGGCAGGTCCCTGGGTGTCACCTCCATGAAGGCGATGTCATCCACGAACCAGCGGATGCGGTCGGGGTCCCACTCCACCGCGAAGACGTGGAAGTCCTCGTAGAGCCTGCCGCCCGCGACGACGTGCTCCTGGCCCACGTTCTCCCCGCCCGAATACCCCGGCCCGTGCAGCGAGCCCCGGACGATGGCGGGCAGTTGGCCCCGGTGCTCCATGATGTCGATTTCGCCGCACGTGGGCCAACCCACCTGGTTGAAGTTCGCGCCCAGCATCCAGAAGGCGGGCCAGATGCCCTTGCCCGTGGGCAGCTGGATGCGCGCCTCGAAGCGCCCGTAGGTCCGCTCGAACTTGCCGCGCGTGGTGTAGCGCGCGGAGGTGTAGTCGTTGCCCTGGTAGCGCTCGCGCCGCGCGGTGATGACCAGGCGGCCCTCGCCGTCCAGCGACGCGTTCTCCGGCCGCGCGGTGTTGTGCTCGTACTGGCCGTTGCCCCAGCCGTCTCCTCCGACGTCCGCGCTCCACCGTTCAGTGGAAGGAGGCGTGCCCGCCGGTCCGTCGAACTCGTCCTGCCACACCAGCTTCCAATCCTGATGCGAGGGCTGGACGGTGGTGGGGGGCGGGTCGGTGCGTCCTGAGCGGGCCGGGTCACAGGCCATGCATCCCAGGAGCGCGAACCACGGGAGGAGTCGGCTGGGCGTCATGCGGTTTTTCCGACGTGTTGGAGGGGAAATAACGTGCGGTCCCGGAGGGCCGCCTGGAGCACGAGTGTGGCCGCGCCCACCGCGATGGACTTGTCGCCCAGCGCGGACGTGACGATGCGCGTCTCCGCCATGGACGTGGACAGCGCGCGCTTGCGCACCGACGCCCGCAACGGGTCCAACAAGAGGTCGCCCACGGAGGAGATTTCCCCGCCGAGCACGACGATGGCGGGGTTGAGCAGGTTGAGCAGGCCCGCGACGGCGACGCCCAGGTACTGGCCCAGCCCATCGATGATTTGCCGCGCCGCCGGGTCGCCCGCGCGCGCGCCTTCGACAATCTCGCGAATCGTCGGAGCCTTGCGGCCCTTGGTGCCCATCAGCTCCCGCGCGCGCTCTACCAGCGCCCCGGAGCCGATGAGGGTGACGAGGCAGCCGCGCAGCCCGCACAGGCACGGGGGCCCCGCGGAGTCGACGGCGATGTGGCCAATCTCTCCGGCCGTGCCTCCGGCGCCGCGGTACACGTCGCCATGGATGATGTGGCCGGAGCCGATGCCCGTGGCCAGCTTGATGTACGTCAGGTCCTCGCCGCTGGTGCCCGCGCCCCAGTAGCACTCCGACAGCGCGCCGAGGTTCGCGTCGTTGTCCACGAACACCGGCAGGTCGAACGTGGTGCTCAAGGCCTCCCGCACGTCGTAGCCGCGCCACGCCGGCAGGATGAGCGGGGACATCTTCCCGGGCGCGGACGGGTGCACCGGGCTGGGCGCGGCCACGCCCAGACCCACGACGGAGCGCCGGGGAACGCGCTCGGCGTCCAGGCACTCCTGCACCAATGTCCGCACCGTCTTCAGTGTGCCCTCCGGGTCGTTGCGAACCTGCTGTGCGGCGCTGCGGTGGGTGCGCACCCGGCCCCGCAGGTCCGTGAGCACCACGGAGACGTGGGTGGCGCCCATCTCCACGCCGAGGATGCTGAAGGCGTCATCCCGGAAGCCGATGAGGGTGGGGCGACGGCCGCCTCGGGAGACGCCGGCGCCGATGCTGCGCACCAGCCCCGAGTGCTCCAGGTCCGCGACGATGGCCGACACGGTGGACGGGCTCAGCTCCGTCCTCCGGGCAATCTCCGCCCGGGAAATCTGGCGCTCGCGCCAGATCATGTTGAGCAGCAGGCTGCTGTTCTGCGCCCGCATGCCCGCCGCGTCGACCGTCAGTGCCGCCGTTCCCACTTTCATCGTCCCCTTACGCTCCATTCCGCCGCGCGGAAGGCGCGGTGGGTGTCATCTCCACTGGATGTCGTCGACGTAGAAGACGACCGGGGTCGGCTTGCCCCCCGCTACCCAGCCGAAACCACCCACCACCTTCCGGTATCGGACGCGGCTGACGTCGATTGTGTACTCCTTTGGCTCCGCAGTGAGCGTCTGGTCTCCGGTATCGAGGCTGAAGCCGTCGGCCGTGGTACTCAGACCCACCAGGAACTTGACGACCTCGCCTCCCGTGGCTCCCCACGCATAGAAGGACAGGACGGACGCGCCCTCGGGGACCTCGAAGCCGGGCAGGTCACCCCAGTTGCTCTCGGGGTACTGCCACCACACGCCGCCCCAGTTGCCGCCGCCCGCCGTATAGGTGAACTTGTGGCAGTCGCCCTTGCCCGTGCCCGGCCGCGTCGCGGCGCACTCGGGCGCGGAGACGATGCCGCCCGATGCGCCGTCGCCCATGTAGCCGCTGGGCGCCCACGTTCCGTCCACCGTCAGGGGAAGCACCGTGGTGGGGCCCGCGTCAGGAGGCCCCGCGTCCGGCTCGCCCGCGTCGGGAGGCCCGGAGTCTGGCGGACCCGCGTCCGGCACCCCCGAGTCCACGGGCCCCGCGTCCGGCTGTCCTGAGTCCGGAGTGCCCGAGTCGGGCTTCGTCCCCGCGTCAGTCTGGGGGTCGGGCGTCTTGTCGTCCTCCTCCGGGTCACACGCACCGAGCAGGCTCATCGCGGCGAGCAACCCCGCCGCGGCACACGTCCAGGCGAAACGCTTGTGTTGCATGGGCTTCCCCTCCCTGCTGGAAAACTTCGTTCGCACTGCGAAGAAACCAGACGACGCAAGGAACCGACGCTCGCGTGGTGCGATGCGTCAAGAAAGGCGCTCTGCTTCAGAGGAGAGTGAGGTGAATCACGCCGTGCCCATCCGCCCACACCCCCGGGGCCCACCGTCACTCCGTCACGAACCCGTGATTCATTCGTTCGAGTGACGAAGAAAGTACCAGCGACGTTGGTTGGATTGCAAGCCGCCGCGTGACAGGGCCTTGACGCCAAACCCAGACACGGCGCCGCGCGCGGCCCGTCCCATTGCCTGACGCGTCGCGGCGACGGTGACGTGAAAGGGATAAGAGGGCACGAGCGGCGCCTCGAGCCCGCCGAGTGGGGCCACGCGCGGCGAGAGTGCCGCCTGGAGGGGCGCTCGAAACTTTGTTCGGACGGCGAACAAAGTTCAGGGTGGGAGGTGCCGGGTCACCCAGGTGGGGCGCTGGACGGGGTGAGGCTCACGTCCGGCTCCGAGTGGAATGACGACAGCGGCCGCCACCATAGCGTGGGCCCGCCGCCTTGAACAGTTTCATCCAGCGCGAGAAGGAAGGGCTCCGCGCCCTCGGCTGGCGGGCGCGTCATGGAGAGGGCCAGGAGCGCGCCGGCCCGCGTCACCAGGCTGGTCGTGTCGATGCACCGGGTTGAACAGAGCCAGGTCCGCGCGGGACGTCCGAGGGGATTGGAATCCGGAGGTGCGCCGCCTGTTGTGAGGCTTCATGCGAGAGCTGAGTCGGCGTTCCGTCGTGCTGGGGCTGGGGTCCTGCGCCGTGAGTGTGGTGGCTTGCACCTGCGCGGTCCCAGCGGAAGCCGTCCCCGTGGCGCCCCGCGTCAGGGCCCAGCTCTACACCTGCGAGGGATGTGAAGCCGTCGCGGAGCGGGTGCCGGAGCGGCTGATTCCCACCGTTCGGCTGGCGAGCGCCGAGGAGCCCGGAGAACGGATGACGCTGACGGGATGGGTGTTGAGCGCGCAGTCACGCGAGCCCGTCGCGGGTGTCGTCATCTACGCGCATCACACCAACGCGGCGGGGCTCTATGCGAACGGTACGCGGGAGTCCGAGTGGAGCCGTCGCCATGGTCGGTTGCGCGGGTGGGCGAGGACGGGTGGGGACGGCGTCTATGCGTTCGAAACCATCAAGCCCGCGCCCTATCCGAACGACACCCTGCCGGCGCACGTACACCTGTTCATTGGCGAGCCGGGGCGGCCCGCGTACCACGTCGATGACGTCGTGTTCGACGGCGAGTTTGGCGTGACGCCGCGCTACCGCGAGAAGCAGGAGCTTCGCGGTGGAAGTGGCATCGTGAAGCTGTCGCGCACGGCCTCTGGCGTGTGGCTCGCGCGCCGGGACATCGTCCTGGAGCGTCACCCCTGAGGCGCGTGCGCGGGGTGCTCAGAACGGCGCCAGGCGGAAGGACTCCATGAGGAGCGGCAGGGGGCGCGCGCTCCACAGCACGGCCCACTGTCGTTCGTTCACGCCTCGCATGTAGACATCGCCCAGGTACAGCGCGACGGCGGCGCGGGCCTCCAGGTCGATGAGGAGCGCGCCCGGCTCACCCGACACCGAGAAGTGCCGGTCATCCGTGGCCGTGACGAGCACTTCTTGTCCGTCCTCGCCCACGGAGATGATGCGGCCGCGATGCAAGCCTCCCCGGGAGGTGTACTTCATCACGGTGCTGCCCACGCGGGGCGCCGCCACCCGGGGCACCCAGGACACGGGTGGGTACTCGCCCGTGCCACGCTCCGCCGGGTCCACGGGCGCGGCGATGCAGGCGTCGAGCAGGCCCGAGGGGCTCCACTGTCTGGCTTCCGTGGCCACCACCTGGGCGACCCGGGTCTGGGTGGTGACGTGGCGGAGCCAGCGCCCCTCGTGACGGCGGTCCACGATGCCGTCCTCTCCCCGCGAATACGGTGGAGGTTGTGGCACCAGTCCTCCTCCCATCGTGAGGCCGCTGGGCGCCGGTGGGAGGACGGGTGGTCCCAGCCGGTGCTCCACGGTGAGCAGCACGGGGTCGCCGGATTCACGCAGGCGGAACCAGCCTCCGAGGGAGGTCTCGTAGGGGCTGCCCTCCTCACTCAGCGGCTCTCCGGCGATGAGCCGGGGGCCTTTGCCGTGGCCGTGCGTGCTCATGGTCGGGCGAGACTCCAGAGGGAAGACCTGGCGTGGCTACAGCTCGCTCAGGCCAGGGTCGAACAGGGCGGTGAGCGTGACGAGGAACTCGTGGGAGAACACGGGCATGGGCGCGTGGCCGCCATTGTACGGCTGGGCGCTGCGGAAGTTCTCGCCGAGCAGGCTGTCCCTGCCACCCCACCGCGACCCTCGGGCCACGGACGTGGGTGGGGCAGGACGGCGCAGGCACCTTGAAGCCCGTGTGTCCTTCGCGACGGAGTCCCCGGTGCGCGTGTGAGGGCTGTTCAGTAGGGCCGCAGGTGAAAGGCCTTCATCAGGAGCGGCAGTGGACGGGCCCGCCACAACACGGCCCACTGACGCTCCTTTACGTAGCGCATGTAGACCTCACCCACGTGCAGCCCGATGGCGGCACGGGCCTCCACGTCGATGAGGAGCGCGCCCGAGTCGCCTTCCACCGCGAAGGGCTGCTCACTGGTGGAGGTGACGAGCACCTCGTCTCCAGACTCGCTCACGCAGAGGATGCGGCCGTGACGCAGTCCGCCCCGCCGGGTGAACTTGAGCACGGTGCTGCCCTCGCGAGGCTCCGCGACGCGGGGCACCCAGGGCAGCGGCGGGTACTCGTCCGAGCCGAGCGACGGGGCCACGGGCGCGGCGATGCAGGCGTCGAGCGGACCCTGGTGTCCCGTCTCGGGTCGGACTCCCGAGGCCAGCACCCTGGCGACGCGCTCGCCCGACGTGGCGTGGCACAGCCAGCGCCCCTCGGGACGGCGGTTCACGATGGCGTCTTCCCCCTGCCAGCGCAGGCGCGGCGGCGGGCCTCCTACCGCGAGGCACGCGGACGCGGCCCTGATGGGGTCCGGCGTCAACAGGTGCTCCACGGTGAGCAGCACGGGGGCGCCGGACTCACTCAGGCGGAACCACCCGCCGAGCGTCGCCTGGAGGTAGCTGCCCTCTTCACATAACGGCTCGCCGGAGAGCAGCCGTCGGCCTTCGTTGTCCGCGTGGGTGCTCATGCCTGGGTGAGATTGGTGAAGTCGCAGGCGGCGGGAAGGCATGAGACCGGCGCGGCGTTCGCGGGGGCCAGGTGGATGACGCGCTCGTGGGGATTCGAGTGCTCCAGGGTGCCCACCCCCGCGCCGTCGTCCGTGAGGTAGGCGGTGCGCCCATTGGCCTTCAGCTTGACGGTCCTCACCACCCCCGACACCGGGAGGGTGATGTCGTAGGAGTCGTCGTCGGTGACGCCCGCAACGGCATACAGGCCATTATAGGCATACGTGCCTCCGACGTGGTTGCCGTCGGTGATGGTGACCGTGCCCGCGCCCAGGTCGTGGCTCACCGCGTGGGTCACCGTGCAGGAGGTGCCGTCATCATCCAGGGTGATGGCCACGGGGCCCGCCCCCATGCCGGTGTCCGCCATTCCGGCGACGCCGAGGTGGACGGCGCCGGTGGTGATGGCCAACTCGTAGCTCGTCTCATCGATGACCTGAGCGGTCTGGTGGTGCCCGTTCAGCGCCGCGATTCCCATCACGCTGAGGGTGACGCCATGCCTGGGGGTTCCCTGGGCGGGAGCCGCCGGTCCGGCGATGGCCAGCGGGGTTCGCGTCACCTGCGAGGTGATGTTCTGGACCGCGGCGGCGGGAGCGCCCAGGGGCAGGGCATAGTGGTTGGAGTCCACCACGGTGGCGGCATGCGCCGCGTTCAGCGCGATGACCGCGGCGCCGTTGATGGTGACGATGGGCGCGCCCTTGAGGCCATGGTTGGGGTGACGCGCCACCGCCTGGTTGCCCATGTGGTCCACCACCGTCACCGGGACGAAGAGGTCCACCTCATCCTTGCGATAGACCTTCTCGTTGCGCGGAAGCGTGCGCAGCGAGGGGGTGCCGCCCACGTTCGCGAGCGTGCGCTCGCCGTCGTGGAAGTGGCCGGTGGAGCCCACCAACTCCACCTGGGCCGTGCCCCAGAAGCCGTCGGCTTGCGTCTGGCGCAGGAGGCTTTCGGTGGGGGCCTTGTCCAGCAGCGTGACGTTGTTGCCGGCGACCTGCCCGGTGACTTCCGCCGCCGCACCCTGGGACACGTCCAGGAGGGACCAGTCCGCGTCCAGGTTCCGGGCGACAGGGTGGGCGCCGTCGTAGGCGGGCACGCTGGCGCCCTGGAGCTTCACCATTCGCAGCCCTCGTCCATGGTTCGCGTGGGTGACGACACTTCCCGTGAGGTCCGCGTCCAGGACGACATCCACCCCGCCCAGCTTCGCCGTCGCATGCACGTTCACCGGGCTCGTCTTGTCCGTGCGGTAGGTGTTCGCGTCGACAATCTCGACGACCCGCTGAGGCCCGTCGAGTGATGGGTCCGTGCTCTCCGTGACGACCACCGGACCCAGCCCGCGTCCATGGGCCAGGTGGGTGACGATGGTGTCGGTGCCGTCATCGTCCAGCGTCACCGCCGTGCCGTCCACCTGGGCGGCCTCGCCGTTGGCCACCGCGCTGGTGAAGCGCAGCTTGTAGTGGTCCGCGTCGATGATTTCCGTCACCTCGTGGTCGCCATCCCACGCGCCGGCCGAGGAGCCGTCGACGTGGACGCAGCCCAGCGTGGCGCCCTGGCCGGGGTGGTGAAGCAGGCACTGGCCCTCGGGGAAGTCCATCAGCGTCACGCGCACGCCCACGCTCGGCAGCGTGTGCACGTGGTTCGCTCCCGCGCTGGCATCCAGCCGGTAGTGATGGGCGTCGACGACGGTGGCGTTGCGCGCGCCATCCAGGAGTGCCACGCCCGTGCCACGCAGCCTCACCTGCTTCGTCCCCACGAGCCCATGGGCCGGGTGGTGCACCAGGCATTCGCCCGCGGGGAAGGTGAGCAACTCGGTGGCCTCGACGACGGGAGCGCCGCCGCCCGGGGGCATGGAGGTCCCCGTGGCGCGTGGCCCCACGCCGAGCACGGGCTCCGGGACGGGCTTCGCGGCCACGGGATGTTGGGACGCGGGCGGCTTCTGGCAATGCACGAGTTGGAGCGGCAGCGGGCCTCCGTTCGTGTGGACCACCTGCACGGACGCGCGGGCCTGTCGCTCCGCTTCCTGGCTGGCCAGGATGGCGGGCTGCCGCAGCCGCTGCACGATGCCGTTGATGAGGCGAGAGGCCGCGCTGCGATTGGGCTCGCCGCGCGCCGCGAGAATCGCGTCGCGGAGGGCCATCTTGGTCGCCGCCGTGGGATGGAGGTTCACGAAGGCCGCGCCCGTCATTTCCGTCTCGGCCTCGTCCGCCACGTCGGCCGCGGAGTTGCCGGTCACCTTGCTCGCGGCCTCCGCCGCGCCCCCGACGAGCGTCGCCGCCTGGGCCTGGGCGTAGCAGTGGGAGACACGCGCGGCGGCCTGCTCATACGCCGTGGTGGCCGCCTGGATGTTCGTCGCGGCGAGCCCTACGGGCGGCGTCCCGGGTCCCCTCCAGCCCAGCAGGCAGTGGCGACGCTGGCCCACCACGCCGTTGAGCTCCATGCGCATGGGGGAGGAGTCATTCTTGTGATGGCATTGATCGACGGTGTAGTAGCCGGCGACGCCAGGGACGGGCTGCAGCGGCATCTGCGTCAGCGCCGCGGGGAAGCCGCCACCGTCGTACTTGCGCAGGCGGACCTGGATGCCGGGTGTGCGCGCGGGGCCCGGGTCCACGACCAGCGCGTCGCCGGTGGGCACCGCGATGAGCGTCACGGTGACGCCCGCGGTGGCGACCTTGTTCACGGTGGGCGTCGCCGTGGCGTTGGTGGACAGGGGCCAGATGTAGTGGTCCTCGTCCAGCACGGTGACAGGGTTCAGGCCCACGCCGTTCAGGTTGACCTGGGGCGCGCCGTGGGCGTCCAGGCCGTGCCGCTCGTGGCGGACGAGGCAGTGGTTGGCGGGCAGGTGGTAGACGGCGGCTGGCGCTCCATCCAGGGTGCCATCCGCGTCCAACTGGCTGGCCAGGACGGAGAGCGGCGCCGCGACGTAGTTCTTGTCACACCGGTGGATGGCGATGGCCGGGTTGTCGTTGGACGTCCCGGCGATGGCCACGATGTCTCCATCCGAGAGGCCGTGCCCGGGCTTGCGAATGAAGCACCAGGTGTTCGGACCCGCGTCGAAGACGCGCACGGCGCAGGTGGACAGGATGCCCGCTTCGACCCTCGGCGTGCCGTCGCGAGGCACCGGGAAGGTGTAGTGGTCCTCGTCCAGCTTGTGGATGGGGTGCGGCCCCGCGTTGTAGACCGCATGCGCGGCCCCGCTCAGGGTGACGTTGTCGTTGTGTTCCTTTCCATGGCGGGGGTGGACCACGAGGACGTTCGTGTTCGTGTTGATGAGGGTGACGTCGATGTCCTCCGCCGTCTTCTGGACGTAGTGGTAGCCGCGCACGCGGTACATGTCGACGGCTTCGGGGAAGGGGTGTCCCGCGCCGCCGTTCTTCGCGTAGCCGTGCTTGCCGACCTTGTTCTTGAGGCTCCCCGTGAAGAAGATGCCGTAGGAGTACACCACCGTGGGCGGCAGGCCGTGCAGCGGCGGCGCGGCGAGCGGGATGTACTTCTCCTCCAGGCCGTCCTTGGCGCCATGGTGGGCCGCGAGGATGCCGACCACCTTGCCGTCCAGGTCTCCCGCGCGACACGAGGCGATGTGCTGGAACATCGCATCGCCAGTGAGCAGGACGTAGCGCTCTTCCGGGAACAGCTCTGGCCGCGTGCCGCCCGCGTCGAGCGCCCGGCGCTGGCCGATGGGCGGCGCGTTGCTGTCGTCCTGCACGCGCACCAGCGCCGCGAGGCCAATCTCGTTCTTGTCGATCTCCCTGTTGTGGTGGCCCGGCCAGTCCGCGCGCAGCACGAAGCCCCAGGGGTATTCCTCGAAGCAGAGCTGGTTGTTGGAGATGACGCGGACGTGGGTCAGCGCGTTGAAGAAGTTCCTGTCACTGGTGACGGGCTTGTTCTCGATGACCAGCCAGGGCAGGTGCATGGCCTGCGGCTTCTCCACCGCGAGCTGCCGGTGGTCCGTGTCGAAGTGCGACAGGATGACCACGGGGTTGCCGGCCATGCAGGGCTGGTAGTTCGTCGGGCGCGTGTACTTGTGGGACTTGTCGTCCCCCAGGCCGAAGTCGAAGTAGGCGAACGGGTGGCCATTCGCGTCGAAGAGGGCGTTGCAGTTGCCCTGACCGATGTCGAACACGCCGACATAGGACACGTGCTGGTTGAGGCTGGTGCTCTGCTGGCCCGTGCTGTCCTCGGGGCGGATGGAATAGATGCGCGCCAGCTCCTTGCCCTGGTCCCCAATCGCCTCCAGCTCCAGCACCCACCAGGTCTGCTCGGGCCCGAACTTCAGCGAGGGGAACTGCCGGTAGCACGACACCTCCAGGGGGCCGTTGTCGACGTCCATGGTGGGACGGGTGGACGAAACCCTGACCCGGAACCAGATGCCTTCCTGGATGTGGAACTTGCTGTTCCCCACGACGACGGTGACGGTGGGGACTCCCGCCTCATGGCGGTAGCCGTCCGCCTGGAACTCCAGCTCCCAGAGGGGCGTCCACCGGTTCTGGCGATGGAAATCCTGTCGCTCCAGCTCCGCGCGCTCGTCGAACCACTCCTCCTCGACGAGGTCCAACCACACCAGGGCGCGCTCCCCTGTGTCATCGGGTTCGTACTTGCTGGCGGTGGCATAGAACCAGCCCTCCGTCTCCTCGGGGCCCTCGTCCTCCTCCATCTCAGGGACGAAGGGGGGCGGTGAAGGGGGGTCGCAGGGGAGGACCACCAGGTCGACGTCCATCGAGGACGACGCCCGCGGAGGGAAGAACGGGTACTCGGGCTCTCCTGTCCGCGCGTACCTGTACCGAGTGCGTTTCTTGTCGTGGATGATGGGGGACTGGGAGTCGTCCCCACTGTCGTCATCACTGTCGTCGTCGCTGTCGTCGCTTTCCGAGCCCGAAGGCGGATCCCAGTTCCCGTGAACGCGCTTCTGTCCACCGTCCAGGGCCTTGGGCCCCTTCAGTCGGGTGGAGGGGCGCCACTCTCCTGGGACGACGGCCTCGGTCTCGGAGTCGCTGTCGTCCGTCAGGTTCGGCTCGTCCTCCAACGGGGGCGGGAAGGTGCCACTCGCGGGGGTCCTCTGCTTGTGGGGCGGCTCTCCAT
>NZ_VIFM01000858.1 GCF_006636215.1 Myxococcus llanfairpwllgwyngyllgogerychwyrndrobwllllantysiliogogogochensis
GTAGAAGCCGGCCTTGGACTTCTGGCCCAGGTGCTTCATCTCGATGAGTTTGTTCAGCACCTCGGGCGTCCCGAAGCTGCCGTAGAACGGATCGGTGTCTTCCGTCAGGTTGTCCTGCAGCGTCTTGATGACGTGCGCCATCGTGTCCAGGCCCACCACGTCGGCGGTGCGGAAGGTGCCGCTGGAAGCGCGCCCCAGCTTCTTGCCCGTGAGGTCGTCCACCACGTCGTAGGTGAGGCCGAAGTTCTCCACCTCCTTCATCGGCGCCAGCATGCCGGCGATGCCGACGCGGTTGGCGATGAAGTTGGGCGTGTCGTGCGCGCGCACCACGCCCTTGCCCAGCCCGCTCGTGACGAAGGCTTCGAGCTGGTCCAGCACTTCCGGCCGGGTGGTGTGCTTGTCGATCAGCTCCACCAGCG
>NZ_VIFM01000859.1 GCF_006636215.1 Myxococcus llanfairpwllgwyngyllgogerychwyrndrobwllllantysiliogogogochensis
ATTTTCACTTTATTGTTGCATCAAACGCCTTATCTTAATGTGCTGGGAGGAAGGGTAATGTCTGATCCCGATTTTAATTTGCTGGTAGCTCTCGACGTATTGCTGAGTGAAGCGAGTGTCGCAGGTGCGGCTCGTCGTCTGAACCTCAGCACTTCGGCCATGAGCCGGACATTAAGCAGGTTACGCGATGTCACAGGAGACCCGATCCTGGTACGCGCCGGGCGTAACATGGTACTGACCCCGTGGGCCGAAGCGACCCGGGATCGCGCCAGGCGTGCAGTGCACGATGCCAGGGCGGTATTACAGCCCTCAACTGAAACGTTCAGCGCGCAAAATCTGGCGCGTCTTTTTACCATCAGGGCAAACGATGGTTTTGTGGTGGCGTTTGGGCCTGCGCTTATAGCAGCGGTTGCCGACGC
>NZ_VIFM01000860.1 GCF_006636215.1 Myxococcus llanfairpwllgwyngyllgogerychwyrndrobwllllantysiliogogogochensis
GGTGAGAAGCATGGTGCACTCCCGTGCGATGAAGGAGGGGCCCGGCGGTCAGGCCGCGAGGCGCTCTGCCCCGTGCCGCGCGGCCGAGCGCGCGCGGGCGTCCAGCTCCAGCAGGGCGCCCAGCGAATCCGGGTTGGAGGGCGATACCGCCTCCAGAGTTTCAAGATTCAGACGATGAATCTGATCGAAACGGATGCGGCGCTCCAGGAACGAAGCCACGGCGACCTCGTTGGCGGCGTTGAGCACCGCCGTGGTGCCGGGCGCGGCGCGCAGCGCATGCCACGACAAGTGCAGGCCCGGAAAGCGCACGGCGTCGGCCTCTTCGAAGGTGAGCGCGGCCAGCCGGCTGAAGTCGAGCGCGGGCGTGCCGCTCTCGATGCGCTCGGGCCAGGCGAGGCCGCAGGCGATCGGCACGCGCA
>NZ_VIFM01000861.1 GCF_006636215.1 Myxococcus llanfairpwllgwyngyllgogerychwyrndrobwllllantysiliogogogochensis
ATATTTCAATTTCATAGAACCAACTAGAACCAGGTTGTACCGCTTTCACCACACGCCAGGTGACGCAATGAGCGTGGCAGTATTAAAGAAAGTTTCCGATAGCTATGGCGAGTGGGTTAAAAAGAACGGTGACATAATAGTCACAAAAGATTACTTTACCAAAAATGATGGGCGAAAAGTTTATGGGGCAATAATATCCCCAACAGATAAAGAAAAATGCAAATTTGATGCATCTCAATTCGCTTGGGTGCTTTCAGCATTATCAGCATGTAATTAGTATCTATATAACTTAAAGCCATAAAAAACTAAAACCGCCCATGCTGGCGGTTTTTTTATACCTGGAGTTTAAATGCCGATTATTCAGGATGCGATTTCGTCGCTGATGGGCGGCGACGCCAGTGATGACTGGCAGAGTAAGT
>NZ_VIFM01000862.1 GCF_006636215.1 Myxococcus llanfairpwllgwyngyllgogerychwyrndrobwllllantysiliogogogochensis
GCACAGGAACAGCATCATGTCCTTGGCGGACACGCCCGGGGCCAGCCGGCCGTTCCATGCCATGCGCAGCGTGTGCGGCACCTTGAGCCAGATCTCGCCCGTGACGAGCACGCCCAGCATCTCGGTGGCGCCCACGCCGAACATGTAGGCACCGAACGCGCCGCCCGTGGGGGAATGGCTGTCGCCGCCCACGGCGAACATGCCGGGCCGCAGGTAGCCCTGCTGCGGCACCACCACGTGGCAGATGCCCTCGGTGTCGTGGAAGCGCGCCACGCCGGCGCTCTTCACCCAGTCGCGCGCGATCTGCACGATGGCGCGGCTCTCGTCGTCGTAGGCGGGCACGTAGTGGTCGGTGACGACCACCACCTTGTCCGGGTCCCATACCTTCGCGCCCAGGCGGTCGAGCATGGGCTTCACG
>NZ_VIFM01000863.1 GCF_006636215.1 Myxococcus llanfairpwllgwyngyllgogerychwyrndrobwllllantysiliogogogochensis
CGGCGAATACGGCTAAGACCCGGCTTCGGCTTGCGAGGTTCGTCGAGGCTGGCGAGGACGATCTCCAGCACCCGCTCAGCGACATCGCGATGACGCTGGGCCACGGCCAGTACCGGACACTGCAGAAAATCGAGCAGCTCATTATCACCGAAGGTGGCGATCGCCAGCTCGGAGGGCAGTTTACCCTCGCGACGCAAGGTCACATCCATTACGCCCTGCAGCAGCGGGAAAGAGGTGGTAAACAGCGCCTGTGGCATCGGATGGGTTTCAAGCCATTTCTCAAACAGCTGGGCCGCCGCTTCGCGCTCATAGCTGTTGGCATAGAGATAATGCACCTCACGCGGATCGTCCTGCCAGGCTTTACGGAAGCCCTGTTCGCGCAGGAAGCTCACCGACAGCTCCGGCAGCGCGCCGAGAT
>NZ_VIFM01000864.1 GCF_006636215.1 Myxococcus llanfairpwllgwyngyllgogerychwyrndrobwllllantysiliogogogochensis
TCGCTCCGGGACCATCAAAAGCTATACCATCACCGAGCAAGGTGATGAGCAGATCACTGGCTTCCATCTGGCGGGCGACCTGGTGGGCTTTGACGCCATCGGCACCGGTCTGCACCCGAGCTTTGCGCAGGCGCTGGAAACCTCAATGGTCTGCGAGATCCCCTTCGAAACTCTTGACGATCTTTCCGGAAAAATGCCCAATCTGCGTCAGCAGATGATGCGCCTGATGAGCGGTGAGATTAAAGGCGACCAGGATATGATCCTGTTGCTTTCCAAAAAGAATGCCGAAGAGCGCCTGGCCGCGTTTATCTATAACCTTTCTCGTCGTTTCGCCCAGCGCGGCTTCTCACCACGTGAGTTCCGGCTGACCATGACCCGCGGCGATATTGGCAACTATCTCGGCCTCACCGTCGAAACC
>NZ_VIFM01000865.1 GCF_006636215.1 Myxococcus llanfairpwllgwyngyllgogerychwyrndrobwllllantysiliogogogochensis
GTACAGCGTGGGCAGCAGCATTCCGTCGGCCATCTGGTAGAAGGGCAGGGTTTCTTACTGCATGCCGAAGAAGCGTACCCGCTCTGCGCAGTTCAGCGTTTTAGCCAGCGCCTGATAGCGGCTCTGTTCTTTGTCTTTGCCCACGACCAGCAGATAGCGATCGGTGGGGGCGATGGCGTGAATCGCCGCCTCCAGCCCCTTACGTTCAAAGCCG
>NZ_VIFM01000866.1 GCF_006636215.1 Myxococcus llanfairpwllgwyngyllgogerychwyrndrobwllllantysiliogogogochensis
GCAGGACAGCGGCGTGATCGCGGCCAATGTGGCGGTGATCGCCGCCGCCCAGGTCGGGCGGCCACTGACCATCATCGTCGAGGTGCGCGTGGTCAGCGAGCAGCGTGAACGCGTAGCGCCGTTCAAGCGCCGCGTACAGGACGACCCGGCCGTGCAGCAGTGCTACTCGATCACTGGCGACGGCGATTTCCTGCTGCTGCTTTCGGCGGCGTCGATGGAAGAGTACGAGGCCATTACCGAGCGGTTGTTCGGCGGCGATGACAACATCGAACGCTTCAGAACGTCGGTGGCACTGGGGACGTTGAAGCGGAGTTTCGAAGTGCCGCTGCTGCCAGGCCTGTAGAGTCGAGCCATGCTCGACTGCCTTCTGATCGCAACGCAACAGCAGTCGAGCATGGCTCGACTCTACACTTTGAA
>NZ_VIFM01000867.1 GCF_006636215.1 Myxococcus llanfairpwllgwyngyllgogerychwyrndrobwllllantysiliogogogochensis
GTTACCGTGACTAAGGCGTATCGCATGGATATAAAGCGGAAATGAGTCGTAACGCGCCGCATAAGGCGTTGAAAGTACTCGGTATTGCCCTGGTTATCCTGCTGCCAATGGTGCTGGCATCCTGGCTTGCCCAACACCGGGCAAAGGTGGAAACCGACGACCAGCTCCGCTCATTTTCTCAACTGGCGCTGCAGAAAACCGAAATGGTTATTCATGAGGTCGAGGAGGCGCGTAAAAAGGCCATGCAATATCAGGGGATAATATGTTCGCCGCAGCATCAGCGATATATGCTGGATATTGTTCGCAGCCTGCTTTACGTCAATGATTTAATCTATGCGAAAGGCACTGATTTCGTTTGCTCAACCGCCGTTCATCCCGATACGGCCTGGCATGTTGAGACGGCTAATTATATAAAAA
>NZ_VIFM01000086.1 GCF_006636215.1 Myxococcus llanfairpwllgwyngyllgogerychwyrndrobwllllantysiliogogogochensis
GGTGAAGACGGTGGCCGTCGCGGTGCCCGCCAAGGCGGTGGTGCCCAAGAAGGCGCCGCCCCCTCCCCCCAAGAAGCAGCCCGCCAGGCCCGCTCCGAAGAACGGCAAGCGCCGCTAGCCCCCTTCCGAGCACTCGAAGCGGACAGAGACTCGCAGGGGAATATGGCCAGTGACGGGGGATTGCATTATCCCTCGACCCTCCTATGCGCACCTTCCGCCGCGGCCTGACCGCGTTCGCTCTCGTCGCCGGCCTCTCGGGCTGCTCCCACTCCCCCTCCTCCGCCAGCATCGCGCCGCGCGTGCTGGAGTCCGCCGCGGAGAAAGCCCAGTCCGGTTCGGACGAGGCGCGCACGCTCGCGTTCGCCGGCTTCCACGCGCACCTGCTCGCGGGCGACTCCGTCCAGGCGCAGCAGCGCTTCGACGCGGCCATCGCCAAGGACCCGGGGGACCCGTACGCGCTCATCGGTCAGCACCTGCTCGCGCGGCGCGCGGGACGGCCGGACCGGGCCCTCACCGCCGCGCTGGAGCTGGTGACGCGCGCGCCCACCCACCCGCTGGCCCTCATCGCCGCGCGCTACGCGCTGGACACCGTGGGCACCGCGCCGCCGCTGGATGACGCCATCCTCAAGGCCGCGCAGCAGGCGCTCGGCGCGGGCGCCACCGGAGAGACGGCCTACCTGCTGCGCGGCGCGCGGCTGTCCGTCGCCGTGGCGCGAGGGGACACGAAGGCGCGCGACGCGGTGCTGCGGGAGCTGGGCGGCGTGTCCGAGGCGACGCTCGTGGGCCCCTTCTCCGCCTTCCACGTCCTGTCCTGGGATGAGCCGTTCCCCACGAAGCAGGACGGCTCGCTCGCGGGCCCCTTCACCGGCGCCTTCGGGACGGTGACGCCGCGCAAGCTGCTCGCGCCGGACGGACGGCTGGACCTGGCGGGCGAGCCCGGCGAGGGCGACGTCTACCTCATGGCCTTCGACGCGGAGGTGCCGGAAGCGGCCACCTACGTGGCGCGCTCGGTGAGCGCCGCGACCCACCAGCTCCTCTTGGACGGCGCGCCGCTCATGGAGCGCCGGGGCTGGGAGCGTGCCACCAGCACCGTCACCACCCGCGCCGTGGCGCTGCCCGCGGGCAAGCACCGCTTCATCGTCCGCCAGCTCAAGGGCGCGACCTCCGGCGTGCTGTCCTTCTCGCTGATGCGCGCCGACGGCCGGCCCTCCAACGTGCGCTTCACCGCCGCCACGGGCGCGGCCCCCGCGTCCTGGGGCAGCGCGCCGAAGACGTCCGAGGCCGTGGGCGTGTACCCCACGACGCAGAGCCTGAAGGACGCGCTGTCCGGTGAGGCCGGAGACCTGCTGTCCACCGTGCTCGCGGCCCGCGACGGACTGTCGCGCGACGCGGACGGGGCGCGCCGGTTGATGGCGGACGTGGAGGCCACGACGCCCGCGCTGCTGTCGCTGCGCGCGGAGCTGGCGGCCGCGGACCGTACGGTGCCCGCCAAGGTGGCGCGCGGTCGGGCCACCAGGGACCTGGAAGCGCTCCTGCCCAAGGACCCCGGCAACGTGGGCGCGCTGCTCCTGCGCGCGGACCTCTTCATGGACGACGGCCAGGCCGCCTCCGCGCTGGAGACGCTGAAGACGGCGAGCGAGGCCGTGCAGCCCCCGGGCTTCCCGCTGTTCCTGATGCGGGCGCGCGCGGCGCTGACGCTGGACGTGGACGCGCTGGCGGAGGAGTCGCTGGCGGCGGCGCTGCAGATTCAGCCCAACCTGTGTGAGGCGCTGGGGCTCCAGTACAACCTGGCGCGGCGGCGCGACGCGGTGGAGCGTTCGGACGCGCTCGTGGAGGCGCAGGAGAACTGCCCCGGCGTCCAGGCGCGGCGGGCCGACCACGCGCGCACGCGCGGCGATTTGGAGACGGCCTCGCGCGCCTTCGCGGAGATGCTGGCGCGAGACCCCACCAGCGTGAGCGCGGGCACGTCGCTGGCCACCCTCTACGTGGGGCTGCGCCGCCACGACGACGCGCTGGCGGTGCTCCAGGCCCTGACGGTGACGTGGCCGCGCAACGCGGAGCTGCTCAAGCGCATGGCGGACGTGCGCGAGTACGCGGGACAGAACGCGGAGGCGCTCGCGATGCGGGAGAAGGCGCTGGCGCTGGAGGGCGAGGACCTGTCGCTGCGGCGCGCGGTGGAGCGCGCGAAGACGGGCAAGGAGCTCTTGCAGGAGCACGCCATCGATGGACGCGAGGCGATGCGCGCCTACGACGCGGAGCCCGTCACCGGCGGCGCGGCCGTGTTCGTGCTGGATGCGGCGGCGGTGCGCGTGTACCCCGACGGCAGCATCGTCAACCGCATCCACACCATCCAGAAGGCGCTGGAGCAGTCGGGCGTGCAGGAAATCGCCGAGGTGAATGTGCCGCGCGGCGCCCAGGTGCTGGCGCTGCGCACGCTGAAGGCGGACGGGCGCGTGCTGGAGCCGGAGAACATCGAGGGCAAGGACACGGTGAGTCTGCCCGGCGTGCAGGTGGGCGACAGCGTGGAAGTGGAATACCTGCTCGCGGAGAGCCCTCGCGGCCCCGCGCAGCCGGGCTTCACGGCGTCCGCGTTCTACTTCCAAATCGCCAACCAGCCCAACGCGTGGACCACGTACACGGTGGTGGCGCCCAAGGGCTCGGGCATGAAGGTGGACGCGCACGGGATGAAGGCGCCCCCGCCGACGGTGAAGGGCGACGAGGAGGTCTTCCACTACGAGGCGCGCCGCGTGCCGCCGTTCATCCCCGAGCCGGACGCCCCTCCCTCCGGCAACGAGTATCTGCCCTTCGTCATGGTGGGCGCGGGCGCCACGGGCAACGAGGGCCTGATTCGCGTCTACGGCGACGCCTTCCAGGACCGCTGGCTGCGCACGGCGGAAGTCGTGGACTTCACGCGCAAGGCCACCCAGGGCAAGCAGGGCCTGGACGCGGTGAAGGCGCTGCACGCGGCGGTGATGCAGCGCTTCTCCGGACGGGACAACGGGCTGGGCCAGTCCGCGGCGTCCACGGTGGCGCAGGACCGGGGCAGCCGGCTGGCGGTGCTGAAGGCGGGCCTGGAGGAGCTGGGCATCCCCTCGCGCGTGGCGGCGGTGCGCACCTTCAACGTGGACCCCAACGACTACCTCTTCCCCAACGACAGCCTGCTGCCCTACGCGGCGCTGCGCGTGGAGGTGCCGGGCAGCGAGCCGGTGTGGGTGGATACGTCGGTGCGCTTTGGCCCCTTCGGCGAGCTGCCGGAGTTCGCCATGGGCGGGCGTGACGCGTACCTGGTGCCGGAGCCGGGCCGGAAGTTGGAGGTGGTGAAGACGCCCGCGATGAAGGAGTCCGCGGGCAAGCAGGTGCGGCTGACGCTGTCGCTCGACGCGGAAGGCAAGCTCAGCGGCAAGGGCGAGGAGACGTACCTGGGGTTCGAGGCGGCGCAGTTGGCCGAGGCCTTCAACCAGCTGTCCGCGGAGAGCCGCAACCAGGCGCTCCAGGGCGCGGTGGCGCGGTACTTCGGAGGCGCGGCGCTGTCGAGCGTGAAGCTGGACCACGAGGACGTGGTGGGCGCGCCCTTCGTGCTGCGCTACGAGTTCACCGTGCCGCGCTTCGGGCGACTGGAGGGCGACAAGCGCATGGCGCTGGGGCCCCTCACCTTCCCCGCGCAGCTCGGCCGGCGCTACGTGCAGCTCAGCTCGCGCCGCACGCCGCTGTACATCGACAACACGGAGGCCAGCAGCACGCAGGTGACGGTGGCCCTGCCCTCCGGCTGGAAGCTGCCGGACCCGCAGCCGGCGCTCGACGTGAAGAACCCGTTCGGCCGCTTCACCCGCACGGAGAAGCAGGAGGGCGCGACGCTCACAATCACCGAGTCGCTGCGGCTGCCCCGCGCACGCGTCGCCCCGCGCCAGTACGAGCAGTTCTCCGGCTTCACCGGCGACGTGGACCTCATCCAGACGCGCGAGATGTTCCTCGTGAAGCCGTAGTCCAGGCCGAGCTGGCCAGCGGGAAGCGGACGCTCCGTCGCCCGCCTGGCCACCCGGCGTCCCACCCTTTCAGGCGACTTCGGCGGGCCTCCCGGGTTGAATACGGGGGGCCCGCTCGCGTCTGAAGGCCCATCGAAGTCCCTCGCGAGGGGGATGGCATTCTCAACACGGAGACGACGTCATGAGTCCTCGAAGCTGGCTCTGGATGGTGGCCCTGCTGTCGGCCCCGGTGGTGCAGGCGCAGACAGCCCCGGTGCCCTCGGACACGGGTTATGCCGACGAAGGCCGCGAGTACGCCGACGGCGACTACGACGAGGACTCCGACGAGGAGATGGCGCCCATGGCCCCCCAGCCTCCTCCGTCGCTGCCCACGGAGCGGCCGTCGCGGCGGCCCTACGCCGGCGCCGTGTGGGCCTCCGGTCACTGGTACTGGGACGGCGGCGAGTGGCGCTTCAACCCCGGCACCTGGGTGGCCCCCATGGCGGGCTACCAGTTCGTCAACGGCTACTGGGAAGAGGACCGGGGCTCCTGGTACTGGGTCTCCGGCGGCTGGGCGCGCCAGGGCACCACGGAGGTGGAGATTCCCATCGCCGTCTCCGCGGAGACGCTCTCCACCCAGCAGGCGCCTCCCGCGCCTCGCCAGGAGATGCGCCCGGCGGCGCCCTCCGCGAACCTCGTGTGGGAGCCCGGCTATTGGTACTGGTCCGGCAACAACTGGGACTGGGTGGACGGCACTTGGGCCGCGCCGCCGCGAGCCGACCTGGTCTTCGTCTCGCCCCGCTGGGTGCAGCGCGGACTGGCGTGGCACTTCCTCGGCGGAGGCTGGGCGCCTCGCGGCTCCGTGAATGTCACCATCCCCGTCTTCCGCCACGCGCGCGTCACCGTGGGCTGGGGCCACCCCAACTACTTCGCCCACACGTGGTACCGCGCGCCGGCCGTCCGCTACTACTACCACCGCCCGTGGCGGACCTCCGGCCACTACTACCGGAATGACCGCGTCTGGCGCTCGCCGACCTACCACAGCTACTGGAGGGACCGCGGCGGCCCCCGCCACCACGACCGCGATGACTCCTGGCGCAACCGTGGCAATGACCGCTCGCACCGCGATGACCGCTGGAAGGGTCAGCAGCCGTCGCGACGCCAGGACCGCTGGCGCGCGCCCAGCCAGCGCTCGCGCACCCATGACGCGACGCCTGTCGGCGGTGGCTCCCATGGCCATGGTCGCGGCCGGGGACGTGGTGACCGCCACTGAACATCGCCCGGCACCCAAGGCGGAGGCACCCCGGCCTCCGCCGTTCACTGGCTGACAGGAGCCTCGTTCAGACTCGCGAAAATCAAGATTAAACAGCAAATCCAAGGTGCTTCATGACCCTCCCCCTGGAGTGCTCCATGACATCCTGGATTCGTGGTTTCGCGTGGTTGGTACCCCTGTGTTTGCTGGCCGTGGCGTGTGAGCCCGAGCCCTCGCTCGAAGCGGCGGAAGCCCCGAGCGAGGTCGGCACCACGAGCGCCGCCATCACCCTGCCGCCGTCGTATGCCGATGCGCTGGTGACGGCTGTCTCCCAGCCCACCGCGCTGGCCTTCACTCCGGATGGGCGGCTGCTCATCACCACCCAGGGAGGACAGCTGCGCGTCTTCGCGGGCGGCGTCCTGGTGGCGACCCCGGCGCTGAACCTCGCCGCCAGGCTGTGCACCAACTCGGAGCGCGGGCTCCTGGGCATCGCGGTGGACCCGGACTTCAGCAGCACCGGCCATCTGTATCTCTATTACACGTTCAACAAGTTCAACACCTGCACCACGAACATCACCAACGTCGCGGTGAACCGCGTCTCGCGCTTCACGCTGTCGACGGGGAACGTGGTGAACCCGGCCAGCGAGCTGGTGGTGCTGGACAACATCCCCTCCACGGCGGGCAACCACAACGGAGGTGATTTGCACTTCGGCGCGGACGGGTTGCTCTACGTCAGCGTGGGTGACGGTGGCTGCCAGCTCGGGGACCCGAGCCGCTGCGCGGGCCAGAACACCACCGCGCGCCGCCTGGACGTCCTGCTGGGGAAGATGCTGCGCATCCGCAAGGACGGCACCATCCCCACGGACAACCCCTGGTACGCGGCCTCCGGCAGCCGTCGCTGCGGCAACCCCGCGGGCGTGCCGACAGGCACCGGGCCGTGCCAGGAGAACTACGCCACGGGCTTGCGCAACCCGTTCCGCTTCGCCTTCCAGCCGGGCACCAACACCTTCTTCATCAACGACGTGGGCCAGGGCGTCTGGGAGGAAATCGACGAGGGCATCAAGGGCGCGGACTACGGCTGGAACACGCGCGAGGGCCACTGCGCCAACAACTCCACCACCAGCTGTGGGGCGCCTCCCGCCGGGATGACCAATCCGCTGTTCGACTACAAGCACGGCACCAACCCCACGGGCTCGCCCTTCCAGGGTTGCAACTCCATCACCGGTGGCACCTTCGCGCCTCCCGGGGCCTGGGCCTCCTCGGATGACAACGCGTACTTCTTCAGCGACTACGTCTGCGGCAAGGTGTTCAGGCTGACGCGAGGCTCGGGGGGCGCCGTGACGGTGGACGCGTTCGCCACCGGCCTGGGGGGCAGCTCCGCGGTGACGCTGCGCTTCGGCCCCGCCGGTACGGGCCAGTCGCTCTACTACACGACGTACGCGGGCGGTGGAGAGGTCCGCCGCATCGACTTCACCGGCACGCGCAACCGGGCACCCACGGCCGCGCTGTCCGCGAGCCCCACCGCGGGCGCCACGCCCTTGACGGTCAATTTCAACGGCGGCGCCAGCAGCGACCCGGACGGGGATGCGCTGACGTACGTCTGGAACTTCGGGGACGGCAGCGCCGGAGTGGAGACGACCGCCGCCACCACCAGCCACGTCTACACCGCGAGCGGCGCCTTCACGGCCTCCCTCTCGGTGCGCGACGCGCGCGGCGCCACGCCCGCGCAGGCGGCCACGCTCCGCATCGACGCGGGCAACACCGCGCCCGTGCCCGTCATCACCGGTCCCCTGGAGAGCCTGCGCTTCTACGCGGGCCAGCCGCTGGTGCTGACGGGCAGCGCCACCGACGCGGAGGATGGCACCCTGCCGGCAACGCAGCTCACCTGGCGCGCGCTCTTGCACCACAACGAGCACACGCACCCGCTGCTCGCGGCGACGAGCGGCAACAACATTCCCCTCACCGCGCCCCAGCCGGAAGACCTGCCCGCGGTGCTGACGAACTTCGTGGAAGTGCAGCTCACCGCCACCGACTCCCAGGGCCGCACCACCACGGTGTCGCGCAACCTGCTGCCCCACATCGTCGACGTGGCGCTGGACTCGGTGCCCTCGGGGCTGACGCTGGAGGTGAATGGCACCTCCTTCACCACGCCCACCATCATCAAGTCCTGGGAGCGCTACACGCTCAACGTGGCGGCGCCCTCGCAGACCGACTCCAGCGGGGTGTGGAAGGTCTGGGCCTCCTGGTCCGACGGCGGCGCGCTGGCGCACGGCTACCTGACGCCCGCGTCCAACTCCAGCCTCTCCGCCACCTATCAGAACGGCTTCGCGGCCCGGGTGGACTTCCTGCCCGCAACCTCGGCCGCACCCTCCGGCTACGTCGCGGACACCGGACTGACATTCGGTGACCGGGGCAACGGGCTGTCCTACGGATGGAACACGGACAACTCCACGCAGACCCGCGCGAGAGGTAGCGCGGCCTCGCCGGACGCGCGCTACGACACCTTCACGCACCTGCAGAAGACGGAGAACCCGAACGCGGTGTGGGAACTCGCCGTGCCCTCCGGCCAGTACCGCGTGACGATTGCCGCTGGAGACCCGGACCACGTCGACAGCGTCTTCTCGCTCGCGCTGGAAGGACAGCCCGCGCTGTCCGGAACGCCCAACGCCACCACGCACTTCTTCACCACGACGACCACCGTCAACGTCTCCGACGGCAGGCTGACGCTCACCAACGGCAGCGGCGCCGCCAACAACAAGGTCAACTTCGTGGACGTGGAGCAGCAGTAGTCCAGGACACACCTCGCCCGGGACAGCGCTGCCTCCCGTACGCAGTCAGTCGCGCCCGGGCGAGGCGTACCCCGCCACCGCCTTCGTGCACAGGACACGACGCCCGCCGGCGGCGGCCCCTTGGACAGGAACGACGCCCCGGCGACCACCACCACTGAGCGCCGGCGGACAGCCCCGGTGGAGGCCCCAGGCATCCCCGTTCACCCACCGACAAGGAGCCTCGTTCCAGCTCGCGAAAAGTCGGCGCCGGCGCCAAGGGCCATGCGCCTCACGCCCCTCTTTCGGAGTCTCCCATGCCCCCCTGGCCCTGTCGTTTCGCGCGGGTACTGCCCCTGCTCCTCTTGTCCGTGGCTTGCGCGCCCGAACCCTCGTCCGACATGGCCGAAGCCCCTGACGAAGTCAGTGCCACGCGCGCCGCCGTCACCCTGCCGCCGTCGTATACCGACGCACTGGTGACGAACATCCCGGAGCCCACCGCGCTCGCCTTCACGCCGGATGGGCGGCTGCTCATCACCACACAAGGGGGACAGTTGCGAGTGTTCACCGGGGGCGTGCTCTTGCCGACGCCGGCACTGAACCTCTCCGCCAGGCTGTGCAGCGATTCGGAGCGAGGCCTCCTGGGCATCGCGGTGGACCCGAACTTCATCAACACGGCCCACATCTTCCTCTATTACACGTTCAACAAGTTCAACACCTGCGGGACGAACATCCCCAACGTGCCGGTGAACCGCGTCTCGCGCTTCACGCTGTCGGATGGAAACACCATCAATCCCGCCAGCGAGGTGGTGCTGCTGGACAACATCCCCTCCACCGCGGGCAACCACAATGGAGGGGACCTGGCCTTCGGCTCGGACGGGCGGCTCTACATCAGCGTGGGTGACGGTGGCTGCCAGCTCGGGGACCCGAGCCGCTGCGGCGGACTGAACAACACGGCGCGCAGGCTGGACGTGCTGCTGGGAAAGATTCTGCGCGTCCGCAAGGACGGCAACATGGCCCCGAACAACCCCTGGTTCGACGCGCCAGGAGCCCGACGCTGTGGCAACCCCGCGGGCGTTCCGCCAGGCACCGGCCCCTGCCAGGAAATCTACGCCACGGGCCTGCGCAACCCGTTCCGCATCGCGTTCCGTCCCGGCACGAGCAGCTTCTTCATCAACGACGTGGGCCAGAGCGTCTGGGAGGAAATCGACGAGGGCATCGAGGGCGCGGACTACGGCTGGAACACGCGGGAGGGGCACTGTGTCACCGCCTCCGCCACGAACTGTGGAGCACCTCCCGCCGGGATGACCAATCCGCTGTTCGACTACAAGCACGGCGCCAACCCCGGGGGCTCCCCCTTCCAGGGCTGCAACTCCATCACCGGGGGCGCCTTCGTGCCGCAGGGAGCATGGGCGTCCAACGATGACGACGCGTACTTCTTCAGCGACTTCGTCTGCGGCAAGGTGTTCAAGCTGACCCAAGGCCCTGGCGGCGCCGTGACGGTGAGCGCGTTCGCCACGGGCCTGGGCAGCGGCTCCGCGGTGTCGCTGCGCTTCGGCCCCTCCAGCACCGGGACGTCGCTCTACTACACGACGTACGAGGACGGCGGAGAGGTCCGCCGCATCAACTACATCGGCACCGTCCATCAACCGCCGTCGCCGTAGTCACCGCCAGCGCCCCTCCACCTGCCAGGCCTCAAGTGGAGGGCATCAGCGCCCGGGCGAGGTGCTTGACGTAGTCGGAGCGCTCCCGCGCGGAGCGCAGCGTGTCCGGGCTGGCGATGGACAGGTGCAGCAGGCCCACGTACGTGGAATACGCCTGGAGCGCCCACGCGCGAGCGTCCCGAAGTGGCATGCCCATGGCGCGGTACAAAGACACCAGATAGTCGATGCGCCGCCGGGACACGCGCGCGAGCACCGGCTGGATGAGCGGATTCGCGGCGGCGGCGGCGATGGCCACCTCGATTCTGCCCGCGGGCTCGGGCTCGAACGTCACCACGAGCAACTGACGCAGCCGCGCCTCGGGCGTCGGCAGGGCGTCCAGGCGGGTGATGACATCCTGGGTGGCCAATTGCTCCCACCGCTCGAGCGCGGCCCGCACCAGCGCCGGGCGCCCCTTGAAGTGCCAGTAGAAGCTGCCCTTCGTCACCCCCAGCTTCCCGGCCAGGCGCTCCACCGACAGCGCATCCACGCCATCGACGAGGCTCCACAGCGCCGCGTCCGCCCAGTCCTCGGCCGTCAGCCCAGGGCCCCGGCGCCGGGCGCGAATCTCCTCGAAGGTCCGAAAGGTGGAAGGGCTCGGCGGGCGGGAAGAAGCGCGGCTCATCGCCCCTCGAAGTCTGGCGGACCGCGCCGCTGGCGTCCAGGACCCTCTCCTTGTTACGTCTCCTCCATACGGTACCGTATGGACATGCGGAGCCGTATGTCAGAGGGGAGGCCGCGCATGCGAGTGACGACGGGGACGCTGCTGATGGTCGTCGGAGGGCTGCACCAGGTCGTGGGGCTGGTGCTCTACCGGGGGCCCTTGTGGGAGATGGCGAGCGCGGGAGTCCTCGCCAGCGTGCCGGAGGACATGGGCGCCCGTGCGGCGGCCTTCTGGTTCCTCGTCGCTGGCTGGGGAATGATGCTGCTGGGTGCCCTGGCGCGCTGGGTGGAACGCGAGACGGGCCGCCCTCCCCCGGCGAGCTTCGGCTGGGGACTGCTGGGCCTCGGCGTGTTCTTGGTGGTGCCCATGCCGGTGACAGGGGGCTGGGTGCTGCTGCCGCTGGGCCTGCTCGCGCTCCGGCGGGCGCACCGCTTCGTGAAGGCGCTGCCCGGTGTGCCGCCCGAGTTCCTGGAGGGCGCCCACCACGTGGACGTGAAGACGGTGGAGTCGGAGCTCTCCCTGCGCGAGTTCGTCGCCCGGCTGATGTCGTATCAGCCCGCATGGGTGACCGCGCTGTTCACGGTGCGCGGAGTCTTCGTCCGACTGCTCGGCCTGCGCCAGGTCGGCGTACCCCAGCCCAGGCGTCTGCGCGCGGAGGACGTGCCCATGAGCCGGGGCGCCACGGCCGCCTTCTTCACCGTGCGCCACGCGGAGGAGGAGCGCGCCTGGGTGGTGGGCGCGGAGGATTCGCACCTGGATGCGGTCCTCGCCGTCTGCGTGGAGCCCGGCCCCACCCTCCCGCGCCGCTTCCACGTCGTGACGGTGGTGCGCTACCGGAACTGGGCGGGGCCGGTGTACTTCAACGTCATCCGGCCCTTCCATCACCTGGTCGTCGGCGCCATGGCGCGAGCGGCGGCCGGAACACTCGGCTCCGTGGCCACGTCAGGCGCTCCAACGGCGCATCGGTAGCAGCGGGACTTCGAGCCGTCCCCTCAGGGAGGCAGTCCGGCGGACAGCGCCTCGCGGATGTTGGCCGCCGTGTACTGCGTTCCCCAGAGGGCGTTCACCGCCAGGGCCACCCACTCCGCGCCGAGCACGACCCCACCCGTGGTCAGCTCGAAGAGCGCCACGCGCGGGTCCGCCAGTTCGCGCAGGCGGGGGGCCACCGCGGACATGTCCCGGCCGTAATACTGGAGGACGCGCACCTCCCACAGCCAGGCCACCAGCGTGTCCTGCACGAAGGGGACGAAGAGCACCTGTGAAGGGCCCCCCAGATTCGTCAGCAGATGCCCCAGCGTCACCGTGTTGACCGCGTGGCCGTACTGGCCCACCAGCAGCCCGTGGTCCAGCCCTCGCGTGTTCCAGTCCGGCGCGTCCAGGTGCAAGAGGTACAGCGCCGTCAGGCTGGGGCCGACGAGGGATGCCAGCGTCTGCGTCTGCTCCACTGGCACGAGCGTGTCCCAGTCCTCGTGGATGACGAGGAACGGCGTGGAGAGCTTCGGTGCCAGGTGCTCGCGCGTCCACCGGCTGTAGTCCGCCCCCGCCGTGCCTGGAGCGCCTCCCGTGGTGGCGTTGATGCGGCGCAGGTAGGGCTCGAAGAAAGTGGCGTACTGGTTGCGCACCACCGGGTCCGACACCCGCGCGGGGATGACGGACGTGAGGTATTCGTACTGGCGCGCGAAGTCGGACAGCGGGAAGAGCGCCACGCCCACCTTGGGCCGCGCCTCCACCGGAGCATCCGCCGCGGCGTAGAGCGCCTCGAAGCCGCCCCATGAGCCGCCATGGACACCGATGCGCGAGCGGTCCACGCCGGGGGCCTGCGCGAGAAAGCGCATGCCCGCGTGCATGTCGTCCCGGTCGTTCTGGATGTCCCCGCCCGCATAGAAGCGACCGAAGACGTTGAGCACGCCGAAGTCGTGGAACAGATAGAAGAACGACTCCGCGGCGATGAACTCAGGCGGGCTGATGGAGAAAGCGATGGCGGACGAACCCGCGTGGTGGTGGGGCTCGCTGTCGTCTGGATGGATGCCCGGCCCTCGCAGGGCCCACTTCTGGTCCACCACCTCGCCCGTCCACGTGATTCCGTCATAGGGACGGGTGAGCATCATCGTGGGCCACAAGCCCGGGTTCCGGGGCGGGAACCACTGGGCATAGGTGGGCGCCTTGCCGGCCTCCTGGAGCCGCAGCAAGTGGTACTGCCAGAGCTGACCTCCAGCCTCCGCCTGCCCGGACCCCAGCACCGTCACCGACAAGGCGGGATTCGCGAGCTCGGTGGTGTCGGGAGACACGCCCTCGACGTCCGAGGCGGAGGCGGAGCATCCCAGGAGGGCCAGTGCGAGCAGTATCGTGCGCATGTCCTCCAAGACACCGCGCTCGGACTTTTCTGAAAAGGGTCCGCGGCGATTTCGTCGCGGACCCGACAGCGGACCCAGGCGCCCTGAGAAGCCACGCAAGGCGCCTCCCGAAGGCCCCCCTCAGCGCGTCAGAAGTAGCAGGTGCTGTCGGCGCCGCAGAAGCCCTGAGCGTTGTTGCACACGCACTGGGAATCCTCGGAGCAGAACTGCTGGTGGCAGAGAGGGCCACCACCACCGCCACCCCCGCTCGGATACGTGTACTCGCACGCACTTTCGACACAGGCCGCCGTCCGCGCGTTCGGACACGCCTCCCAGCAATCACTCACGTCGGAACAGAAGGACTGGTGGCAGATGGCGAGCGAGGCACGCTCCGCCTCCTGCTCACCGCCGATGCAGACGGCCTCCTCCGTGGATTCCGCGTGGGCGGGCAGCGCGGAGAAGATTCCCGCGAAGAGGGCGAGAAGGGCCGCGACACTCCACGGCAGGTGCTTGCGAAGTGACACCATGAGGATGCTCCTTTCGACTCACACACAGGCCGCGCGGCATTGCGCGGACCTGGATACAGTCTACAGGAGCAACTCGATTGCACTCCAGGCGCGCTTCCCCGTCACGCGCCCACCCAGACCGACAACGGCGGCCTACTTCGACGCGGGAGGCGCCGGGTCCTTGAAGATGGCCACATGCGGCTGGCCGTCCTGTCCCACATAACCCCGGTACATGCCCGACGAGTTGAAGGGCATGGCCACGTTGCCTTCGCGGTCCATGGCGATGACTCCGCCTTCGCCTCCAGCCTTCACCAGCACGTCATGGACGACGACGTTGGCGGCCTCGGGCAGCGGGAGTTCCTGGTACTCGACGCGCGCGCAGATGTCGCGCGCCACCGTGTAGCGGATGAAGAACTCACCATGGCCGGTGGCGGAGACCGCGCAGCGCGGGTCCGCGTAGGTGCCTGCGCCGATGATGGGGGCGTCGCCCACGCGGCCGTAGCGCTTGTTCGTCATGCCTCCGGTGGACGTGCCCGCCGCGAGGTTGCCGGCCTGGTCCAGCGCCACCGCGCCCACGGTGCCGAACTTGTGGTCGCCCGTCACCGGGTCGTAGCCGGGACGCAGCGACGACGAGGGCTGTCCCGGAGCGGGCGTGGCGCGCTCCTTCTCCAGCGCGCGCTGGAGGCTCTGCCATCGCTCCTCCGTGAAGAAGTACTTCGCGTCGACCAGCTCCACGCCCTGGGCCTTCGCGAAGGACTCCGCGCCCTCTCCAATCATCATCACGTGTGGCGACTTCTCCATCACCCGGCGCGCCAGCTCGATGGGGTTCTTCACGTGCCGCAGGCCCGCCACCGCGCCCGCCGCGCGCGTCGTTCCGTCCATGATGGCGGCGTCCAGCTCGTTGATGCCGTCATGGTTGAAGACCGCGCCCTTGCCCGCGTTGAAGTGGGGCGAGTCTTCCAGGATGCGGATGGCCGCCGTCACCGCGTCCAGGCTGCTGCCGCCCTGAGCAAGGACCGAGTGCCCGGCCTGGAGTGCCTGCTGGAGCACGGCGCGAACCTCGGCCTCGCGCTCCGCGGAGAGATTCTCCCGGGAGATGACTCCCGCGCCTCCGTGGATGACCAGACCCCAGCGCGGCTTGCGAGCAGCGGAGCCTTCCTGGGTGAGCCGGGCGTCATCGACGCGCGCGGACTCCGCGCTGGTGCAGCCCATGGGGATGAGGAGCAGCGCGGTCCCCGCGACGAGGCTCCGGGGAAGAGAAGGGAGCGAAGCGAACATTCGGCGACCTCCAGCGGCAGCCGGGAGACGAGGCGTGTGTGGCACCAACACCCGACGTCCCGGACAGGGTGTCGGGTCGGTAGCACGGCGACCCGGGAGGCACAACGGCGCCTGCCCGCCTGCCTGCTCCATCCCGTCATGCAGGGACGCACCACCATGCACAGAGTCCGGAGCGTCCAGGGGACAGGAGCGCGCGATGAAGAAGCTGAAGGGCTTGCGGGTGGCGGTGCTGGCGACGAGCGGCTTCGAGCAGGTGGAGCTGACGCGGCCAGTCAAGAAGCTGGAGCGCCAGGGCGCGGAGGTGACCCTCGTGTCGCTCCTGCCCGGCCACATCCGAGGCATGAACCACATGCTCCCCGGCAAGAAGGTCCGCGTGGACGCGACGCTGAAGGACGTGAAGGCGGCGGACTTCGACGCGGTGCTCCTGCCCGGAGGTCTCATCAACCCGGACACGCTGCGGCAGAGCGCGCTCGCGAAGGACTTCATCCACGACGCGGATTCGCTCAACCTGCCCATCGCCATCATCTGTCACGCGCCGTGGCTGCTCATCTCGGCGGGGCTCACCGAGGGGCGCACGCTCACCTCGTGGCCCGGCATCCGCGACGACGTGAAGAACTCCGGCGCGCAGTGGCGCGACGAGGCGATGGTGCGCGACGACAACTGGGTCTCCAGCCGGGGGCCGCAAGACCTGCCCCTCTTCGAGCGCGCCATGGTGGAGCTGTTCGAGGAGAAGATGCCGGAGGTGCGCGAGCGCATCCGCCACGCCGGGGAGCACCCCGCGCCCGCGCGCTACCATGCTCCGACGGAGCCGACGCGCCGCTGGCCCCGGCTGCTCGCGGGGAGCCTCGCCACGGCGGCCTTGAGCTTCGGCGTCCGCAGGCTCGCGTCACGCTGACGCGCCTCATGCACAGCGGGGACCTCACGAGGGTACCCCGGGCGCACGCCTGAGCCGCGTGCGGGGGCACACGGCTCGGCGACGACGACTTCACACGCGCACAGCCGCTCCGCGCGTCACATCCAGCCGAGCTGGAGCCGCGCCACGTCCGTCATCCGGCCCTGGTCCCAGGGCGGGTCCCAGACCAGCTCGACGTTGGCTTCCTTCACACCCGGCACCGAGCCCACCTTGGTGCGCACGTCGTCCACCAACACCGGGCCCATGCCACAGCCGGGCGCCGTCAGGGTCATCTGGATGTCCACGCGCTGACCGCCTTCCGGCAGCGGCTCCGCCTTGCACGCGTACACCAGGCCCAGCTCCACGATGTTCACCGGAATCTCCGGGTCATACACCGTGCGCAGTTGCTCCCAGACCTGCTCCTCGTGGAAGGCACTGGCGTCCCCGGCGGCCTTCTCCTGCGGCGCATACTCCGCGCCCAGCGCCGCGCCGTCCTTCTCGTCGATGCGGAAGAGCTGCCCGTAGGGGTCCTGCACCGTGATGTTGCCGCCCAGGGTCTGCATCACCCGCAGCTCCGCGCCCTCCGGCAGCACCACCCTGTCACCACTGGGAATGATGGTCGCGGGAACCTCCCGCTCCAACATCGCCGTCACGCCTCGCATGGTCCGCTTCCTCCTTCCCTACTCCGTGGAAACCGCTTCATCTCGCCCTTCCAGCGCCGCGCGCATCGTGTGCCACGCGAGGCTGGCGCACTTCACCCGGGCAGGGAACTCGCTCACGCCGGACAGCACCGCGAGCTTGCCCAGCGCCTCCACGTCCACCGACTCCGGCCCCTCCGTCACCAGCTTGTGCACCTTCTCGAAGAGGGCCTCCGCCTCCGCGCGCGTCTTGTCCTTCACCACCCCGGTCATCAGCGACGCGGAGGCGCGGGAAATCGCGCACCCCTGCCCCTGGAAGCCGATGTCGCGGATGACGTCTCCATCCACCTTCATCGTCACGGAGAGCTGGTCTCCGCACAGCGGGTTGTGCCCCGCCGCCTCGTGGTTGGCGCCCTCCACCACGCGGTAGTTGCGCGGCCGCTTGGAGTGCTCCAGCACCACCTCCTGGTAGAGGTCCTTCAAGTCGTCCGAGCCCGAGCTCATCGGAACACCTCCCTCACCTTGTGCAATCCACGCACGAGCGCGTCCACGTCCTCGCGCATGTTGTAGAGCGCCAGGGACGCCCGCGCCGTCGCCGGCAGCTTGAAGTGCTGCATCACCGGCTGCGCGCAGTGGTGGCCCGTGCGGATGCAGATGCCCTCGCGGTCCAGAATCGTCCCCACGTCGTGCGGGTGGATGTCCTCCAGCGTGAAGGACAGCACGCCCGCCTTCTCGCGCGCGGTGCCCACCAGCCGCAGCCCCGGCACCGACTCCAGCGCCTGCGTGGCGTAGGCCATCAGCGCCCGGTCATGCTCGGCGATGGCGTCCAGCCCCAGCGCCTGCAGATAGCGGATGGCCGCCGCCAGCCCCACCGCGCCCTCCAGGTTCGGCGTCCCCGCCTCGAACCGGTGCGGCACGCGGTTGTACGTAATCTTCTCCATCGTCACGGAGAGAATCATGTCGCCGCCGCCCTGATACGGAGGCATCGGCTCCAGGCGCTCCAGGCGCCCGTACAGCACGCCGATGCCCGTGGGGCCGAACAGCTTGTGCCCGCTCAGCGCATAGAAGTCGCAGCCCAAATCCTGCACATCCACCGGGAAGTGCGTGACCGACTGCGCCCCATCCACCAGCACGGGGATGCCCTTGGCGTGGGCCCGGCGCGTCAACTCCTTCACCGGATTCACGGTGCCCAGCGCGTTGGACACGTGGGTCACCGCGAGGATGCGCGTCTTCTCCGTGAGCAGCGCGTCCACCGCGTCGAGCACCAGCTCGCCCCGGTCATCCACCGGAATCACCCGCAGCGTCGCCCCCGTCTGCTCGCAGAGCATCTTCCAGGGGACGATGTTCGCGTGGTGCTCCATCTGGGTGATGAGGATTTCATCCCCGGGCCCCACGTGCTTGCGGCCATACGTCTGCGCCACCAGGTTGATGGCCTCGGTGGTGCCGCGCACGAAGACGATTTCCCGCGCGTCCCGAGCGTTGAGGAAGCCACGCACCGTCTCGCGCGCGCCCTCGTAGGCCTCGGTGGCCCGCTCCGAGAGGACGTGGACCCCCCGGTGCACGTTGGCGTTGTCGTGCTGGTAGAAGCGGACGATGGCGTCGATGACGGCTTGCGGCTTCTGCGCCGTCGCCGCGCTGTCCAGGTACACCAGGGGCCGGCCCCGCACCTCCTGGTGAAGCAGGGGGAAGTCCTGACGGACGCGCTGCACGTCGAACGTGCTCATGCCGTCACCTCCGTCCGGGGTGCACCCGGAAGCTTCGGGGCGAGCAGCCCTTCCACGCTCGCGCGCACCGGCCCTTCCGGCACCGCATCCACCAACTCCCGAGCGAAGGCATACGTGAGCAACCGCTCCGCCTCCGCGCGGGGAATGCCTCGCGAGCGCAGATAGAACAGCGCCTGCGCATCCAGCCGCCCCACCACGGCGCCGTGCGCGCACTTCACGTCATCCGCCAGGATTTCGAGCTGAGGCCGGGTGTCCGCCTGCGCGTGCTCCGACAGGAGCAGGTTGCGGTTCTGCTGCCGCGAGTCCGTGCGCTGCGCGTCCTGCCGCACCTTCACCAGTCCGTGGAAGGTGCCTCGCGCGCGGTCATCCAGCACGCCCTTGTACAGCTCGCGGCTGGTGCAGCGGGGCACCGCGTGGTCCAGCGCCGTCCGCTGGTCCAGGTGCTGCGTCCCGCGCCCCACGTACAAGCCATTGAGGGTGGCATCGCCGCCCTCGCCCGCGAAGGTGACATGCACCTCGTTGCGAGCCAGCACGCCGCCGAAGGCGAAGGTGTGCGACACGAAGCGGCTGTCGCGGCCCTGCCGCACGTGCAGACCTCCCACGTGCACCGCCGCGTCACCCTCCGCCTGGAGCCGGTAGTGCTTCAAGCTGGCGTTGTCGCCGAGCGTCACCTCCGTCACCGCGTTGGTGAAGCCCTGGCCCGAGCCGCCGCCCGTCGCGCTGGCGTACGTCTCCACCAGCGTCGCCTCGCTGCCCTCTCCCGCCACCACGAGGATGCGCGGACTGGCCAGCACCGGCGCATCACCCCGGGTCAGGAAGACGAGCTGCACGGGCACCTCACTCAGCGCCCCCGGCGCCAGGCGCAGCACGGCCCCGTCCTCCAGCAACGCCGCGTTGAGCGCCGTGAAGGCATGCTCCGCCGCGAGCGCTCGCTGCCCCAGCTCCGCCTCCAGGAACGCCCCGTCCTCCACCAGCGCGTCGCGCAGTGGCTTCAGCGTCAGGCCCCGCGGCAGGCCCGCCACCGACGACAGCTCCGGCGACAGCCGACCATCCACGAACACCAGCCGGGGACCGGGCAGCGCGAGCCGCGCCACCACCGCCGCCAGCTCCGCCGTGCTCCCCGCCGTCGCGGAAGGCACGAAGGCTCCGTCCGCGATGGGCGCGAGGTTCGTGTACTTCCACGCCTCGTCACGCGTCGTGGGCAGGCCCAGCCGCGCGAAGTGCGCGAGCCCCTCCTGCCGCACGCGCTGGAGCCACGCGGGCGTGGTCGCCGTGTCCCGCGCCTGGAAGCGCGAGGCCACGTCCACATAACGAGTCAGCCCCGGCGTCATCGCCGTGCCTCCCCGCCCTTCGTCGCGGCACCCTTGCCGTCCTGAAGCCCCAGCCAGCCGTAGCCCTTCTCCTCCAGCTCCAGCGCCAGCTCGCGTCCACCGGAGCGGATGATGCGCCCGCCCGCCATGACGTGGACCTTGTCCGGGACGATGTAATCCAGGAGCCGCTGGTAGTGCGTAATCACCACCATCGCGCGCTGGGGCGAGCGCAGCCCGTTCACCCCACCCGCCACCGTGCGCAGGGCGTCGATGTCCAGCCCTGAGTCCGTCTCGTCGAGGATGGCCAGCCGCGGCTCCAGCACCGCCATTTGGAAGATTTCGTTGCGCTTCTTCTCGCCACCGGAGAACCCCTCGTTCACCGAGCGGTTCATGAAGGCCGCGTCGAGCTGCACCAGCTTGGACTTCTCCTTGGCCATCTGGAGGAAGTCCATCGCATCCAATTCCTCCAGCCCCTTCACCCGGCGCTGCGCGTTGAGCGCGGTGCGCAGGAAGTGCAGGTTGCCCACGCCCGGAATCTCCACCGGGTACTGGAAGGCGAGGAACACACCTTCGGCGGCGCGCGCCTCGGGCGCCAGCTCCAGGAGAGGCTTCCCATCGAGGAGGACCTCGCCCTTCGTGACTTCGTAGGCATCCCGCCCCGCGAGCACGCTCGCCAGGGTGCTCTTCCCAGAGCCGTTGGGCCCCATGATGGCGTGCACCTCTCCGGCGCCCACCTCCAGGTCGATGCCCTTGAGGATGTCCTTGTCGCCCACACGGGCGTGCAGATTCCGAACGGACAGCAAAGCCATACCTACCCCACGCTCCCTTCCAGACTCACTCCGAGCAGCTTCTGTGCTTCCACCGCGAACTCCATGGGGAGCTCCTTGAACACCTGCCGGCAGAAGCCATTCACAATCATCGACACCGCGTCCTCTTGAGAGATGCCGCGCTGCCGACAGTAGAAAAGCTGGTCCTCGCCAATCTTCGACGTGGACGCCTCATGCTCCACCTGCGCCGACGCGTTCTTCACCTCGATGTACGGCACCGTGTGGGCGCCGCACTTGTCTCCGAGGAGCAACGAGTCGCATTGCGTGTAGTTGCGCGCGTTCTCCGCGCTCTTGAGCACCTTCACCAGCCCGCGGTACGTGTTCTGCCCGCGTCCCGCGGAGATGCCCTTGGACACGATGGTGCTGCGGGTGTTCTTCCCCAGGTGCACCATCTTCGTGCCCGTGTCCGCCTGCTGGAGGTTGTTGGTGAGCGCCACCGAGTAGAACTCGCCCACCGAGTCATCCCCCTTGAGGATGACGCTCGGGTACTTCCACGTAATCGCCGAGCCCGTCTCCACCTGCGTCCACGAAATCTTCGCGCGCTTGTGGGCGATGCCGCGCTTGGTGACGAAGTTGTAGATGCCGCCCTTGCCCTCCGCGTCACCCGGGTACCAGTTCTGCACCGTGGAGTACTTGATGGTGGCCCCCTCGAGCGCCACCAGCTCCACCACGGCCGCATGCAACTGGTTGGTGTCGCGCTGGGGCGCGGTGCAGCCCTCCAGGTAGCTCACGTATGAGCCCTCGTCGGCGACGATGAGGGTGCGCTCGAACTGGCCCGTCTCCGCGGCGTTGATGCGGAAGTACGTGGACAGCTCCATGGGGCAGCGAACGCCCTTGGGGATGTAGACGAACGAGCCGTCGCTGAACACGGCCGAGTTGAGCGCCGCGAAGAAGTTGTCCGAGTGCGGCACCACCGAGCCCAGGTACTTGCGGAGCAGCTCCGGGTGCTCGCGCACGGCTTCGGAGAACGAGCAGAAGATGACGCCCGCCTTGGCCAGCTTGTCCTTGAACGTCGTGGCCACGGACACCGAGTCGAACACGGCATCCACCGCGACGTTCTGCAGCCGCTGCTGCTCCACCAACGGGATGCCCAGCTTCTCGTAGGTGCGGAGAATCTCCGGGTCCACCTCGTCCAGGCTGTCCTTCTTCGGTTTGAACCGGGGCGCCGAGTAGTAGCTGATGGCCTGGTAGTCGATGGGCTTGTACGTGACGGCCTGCCACGTGGGCTCGCGCAGCGTGAGCCAGTGACGGTAGGACTTCAGACGCCACTCGAGCAGGAAGGGGGGCTCGCCCTTCTTCTCCGACAGCGCGCGGATGACGTCCTCGTTCAGCCCCGGCGGGAAGGTGTCCGCCTCCACCGCGGAGACGAAGCCGGCCGCGTACGGGCGGCGCGTCAGTTCCTGGAGGGTGTCGGTGGTCATGAGCGAACTCCTGTCGTGGCGGAAGATGTCGAGGTGTTGGCGGCGGCTGCCGGGGCGGCCCGCGCGGGGATGCCCAGGCCGATGAGGCGCTCGGGCATGCGCGGCGCCGGGGCGATGAGGTCCGCCAGCGTCAGGCGCCCCAGGGCCTCCTGAATGGCCTGATTGATGAGCCGCCAGTGGCCCCGCACCTGGCACACGGCCTCCAGCTCACAGGGCGCGCCGCCGGTGGTGTGGACGCCACACTCCGTGAGCGAGACGGGGCCCTCCAACGAGGCCACCAGCTCCGCCAGGGAGAGCGACGCGGCGGGATGCGCCAGCCCGTAGCCGCCGTTGGCGCCCCGGTGCGACACCACGAGCCCCGCCTGCAGCAGGCCCTTGAGCACCTTGCTGGCCGAGGGCAATGGCACACGGGTGCGCGCCGCCAGCTCGCGAGTGGTGCGGGTGCCACCCTCCGCGCGAGCCAGCTCGGTCATCAGCACGATGCCGTAGTCGGTCATCTTGCTCATCCGGAGCATGCGGGACGCCTCTCCTCTCTGGGTCCATTCCCACGGGGCCTCATGGCCACCGGGCGCGTCATATGTAATCTGGACCGATTTAGTCCACATTGCATTTTGGGCCGCGTGCTCAAATGCGCCGGGTTGGAGGGCAAGGGGGAGAGGGCTAGGGTGGGAGTCCTGATTTCCGGAGGGAATCCGCTCATGCGTTCACTGCTGCTGCTCGCCACGCTGGCCCTGGCCCTGGCGGGCTGCGAGAAGAAGTCCGCCCCCACCGAGACTCCGCCCACCGGGCAGGCTGGCGACACGCAGGCCGCTGGCACCCAGGCAGGCACACCCGCGCAAGCGCCCGCGGGTTCGGACGCACAGGCCGCGGCTCCTGACTCGAAGGGGGCCATCCTCATCGGCGAGGTAGGCAGCCTGACGGGCAGCGAGGCGACGTTCGGCGTCTCCGCGCGCAACGGCATCGAGCTGGCCCTCAACGAGGCGAACGCCGCGGGCGGAGTGCGGGGCCGCCCACTGGCGGTGCGCGTGTACGACAGCCAGGGGCGTCCGGAGGAAGGGGCGCAGGCGGCGACGCGGCTCATCACCCAAGACAGGGTGGTGGCGATTCTGGGCGAGGCGGCCTCCTCCGTCTCCATGGCGATGGCGGAGAAGGCGCAGGTGGGCAAGGTGCCGATGATTACGCCCACCTCGACGAGCGCCGAGGTGACGAAGAAGGGCGACTACATCTTCCGCGTCTGCTTCATCGACGAGTTCCAGGGCCTGGTGATGGCGAAGTTCGCACGGGAGAACCTGAAGCTGTCGAAGGTCGCGGTGCTGACGGACAACAAGAGCGCCTTCTCGATAGGACTGGCGGAAGTCTTCACGGCGAAGTTCCAGGAGTTCGGCGGGACGATTGTCGGCAACGAGAGCTACTCGAAGGGCGACACGGACTTCCGCGCGCAGCTGACGGCGCTCAAGCAGGTGAAGCCGGAGGCGGTGTTCGTGCCGGGGTACTACACCGACGTGGGCATCATCGCGCGGCAGGCGCGCGAGGTGGGGCTGAAGGTGCCGCTGCTCGGCGGTGACGGCTGGGACTCCGACAAGCTGTTCGAATTGGGCGGGTCCGCGCTGGAGGGCAGCTACTTCTCCAACCACTATTCGCCGGGCAACCCGGACCCGGTGCTGCAGTCGTTCCTCGCGCGGTACAAGGAGAAGTACGGCAGCGTGCCGGACAGCGTGGCGGCGCTGTCGTACGACGCGGCGCGGGTGCTGGTGGAGGCGCTCAAGCGCGCCCCGGACACGAGCGGCCCGGCGCTGCGCGACGCGATTGCCGCGACGAAGGACTTCCCGGGCGTGGCGGGGCGAATCACCCTGGATGCGAATCGTGATGCCGTGAAGGAAGCCGTCGTCCTGAAGGTCGCCGGCGGCAAGGCGGAGTTCGTCACCACAGTGAAGCCGTAGTGACGCCCCGGTCCCCCGTCCTCAAGGGATGGGGGACTGGATGACGTAGTAGACGGAGCTGAAGTACCGCTGGAGCGCGTTGAGCAGTTGCACCAGGAACGGCCAGCCCATCACCGTGAAGCCCATCAGGGCGGCCGTGACGGTGGCGTACTCCACCATCGACTGGCCGCGCGGCTTGCGACGCGACAACGACGCCATCAGCACGCCCCCGGCTTCTTGCAGCCCATGTAGTAGTCGCCACGCTTCTGCTGCGTCTTCTCGTTGTTGTTCGCGTCCCAGTCACGCCACTCGTTGTTGAAGTAGGTGCCCTGGCCCTGGCCCTGGTTGATTCGCTGGGTCGGCGCGCCACCGTTCTGGGGCTGGATGGACATGCTGACCCGGGTCGGGTCATCACCGGGCTTCGCGCCGCTGAGCACCAACGTGGGAGACAGCAGCTTGTTGCTGATGCCCTGCGTGACGAGCGTCTGGGCAGCGGTCTGCATCTGCGTGTAACCCGCGTTCTCGCCGTTCGTGTACACCTGCGCCACGCGCGCGTAGAGGTCACCCGCCTTCTTCTGCGAGTCGCCGGGCTGGAAGCTCTGGCTCTCGGTGAGGGCCCACGTGTCCGTCACCAGCGCGATGTACTCCCACGGGAGCAGGTAGGTGTCCTGCTCCACGTCCCGCTTCTTCTGGGCGTTCCCGTGGACGTCTTTCGCGCCCCGGTCCTTCGGCTCCTTGGCCAGGTCGACGTCGCTGAACTCCGAGAAGAGCGTCTTGGGGAGCAGGTAGTTCTGCACGCCGCTTCGCGCCGAGCACCGGATGAGCCCGCCCCGGTTGAACTGGCTCATGTACGACCCGTGCAGCGTGACACCGTAGCTGCCCACCGCCTGCTGATTCAGCGTGCACTCCACCTGCTGGGCGCCTGGGTGCAGCCAGCACGCGTGGGCCACCAGCTCCTGGTGGTGGCTCACGTCATCCTTGCACTCGATTCCCTTGTCGGGGCCGTAGCTGTCGAGGCCCGACTCATGGTCGCAGTACATCTGCCGGGCCAGGCCCTGTGTCTGAGAGAAGCCCGCGAAGGACTCTCCTCCCTTGGGCTCCGCCGCGTAGTCCGACACCGCGTAATCCCAGACGGTGGAGAGCGCGGTCTCCTGCGCATCCAGCACGTGGCGCAAGAGGTCGTCCAGGAAGATGGCGTACATGAACACGGGGATGATGACGAGCATGCACAGGGCCGTCTCCACCGCGGCGGCGCCCCGAGCGATTCGCGTCCCAGCTCTCTTCATGGGCCTCACAGCGACACCTCCGGTGCCTCGGCGATGGTGGCCGCGTCGCTGTTGCCCGCGTCCTCCAGCACCTTCTTGGCCTCCTGCGGGGTGAAGGGATGCAGCTTCACGCGCCAGTAGGGGGCGAAGAGGTTGGGAGGCTCCGACCAGCCGCCCTGCTTGAAGCGGTGGTAGTAGACCAGGGACTTGGACAGGCTCATGCCCTCGCCAGCGGCCAACGTCAGGTCACCCGAGCCCTGGGCGCCGTGCTCGAACTTCACGCGCCGGGAGTTGTTGAGCTCCCACGGGGCCTTCTTCGGGTCACCGACGTTCAGCTTCATCGTGTAATAGCTGTAGACGCGCGGTTGGCCCCAGTCCCGTCCCTGATCCGGGTTGGCGCGGTACTTCATGAAGCAGTTGCCCGAGCCCGCGCACGCCGTGAGGGCCTTCGCGTTGGTGCCCTCGAAGCGATGCTGGCCCTTGTGTTGCTGGCCACTGACCGTGTGGCCACCGCCTCCGGAGGCGCTCCAGATGAAGGCCTCATAGTCCGCGGGAAGCGGAGGGATGGCATCCTCCCACGAGACCTGCGAGAGCATCCCCGACTCGGTGGCGGCCACCGTGGACCCCTGGTTGCCCGAGCTCTGACCGCTTTCGTAGATCTTGTTCCGGTTCTGCACCGTCTTGGAGGAGCCCTTGTGTCCCAACACCGAGTACGTCCCCTTGTTGCCGGGGATGTCCATGAACTCCTTGAGGAATAGCGGATGAAGCTGCTTCGGAGGCATCCCGCTGCCGTTACGGTTCGCGGGCCACCCCGAGCGACTCGCATTGCCAATCTCCGTCATGACGCGTGCACGGGCCTCGGGTGCGGAGTTCGCCACGCTGCCCTGGCACTGCATCCCGTCCACGGCGCAGTTGAATTCGTTGGCATTGAGCGCGCCCACCCCCGAGGACAAGTCACTCACGTTGGGCGCGGTGTCGGTCTTGAGTTGGGACAGGCCATGGCTCGAGCCGTCCTTCACCGCCTGCACGGTCTTCTCGTGGACCCCTCGCTGCGAGGTGTGGATGTTGTCCACCATCAGGTCCAGCCCCGTCATGGCGGCCCTGAAGTTCCCCTCCAGGCCCCTGACGTCCCGGTCGTACAGCCTGCCCTTCTTGCCGAACTCCGCCGCGATCTTCCCGGCCTCTATCAGGTGCTTACAGCAAGGGCAGGTTCCCCTGCAGGCGACGCACCTGGCCGTCTCCGTGATGACAATCTGGTTGAAGTTCTCTTGCCCCGCCCGAAGCATCTCGCCGGTGATGCTCGCGGTGGCCATGTACGCGTGAAGGCTGTTCATCGCCACGTAGGAGCCAGCGATGGCCCGGTTGGTCACCGCGTAGTAGTTGAGCGCCCGCGCCTCCAGCACGCCCATGGAGAACGACATGGCATCGCCATGTTGCTGCAGGCTCATCTTCTGGCGCAGCGCGTGGCTCAGGTTGAAGCTCAGCGTCACCATCAGCGCGAGCACCAGGAACGACAGCGAGCCCAGGACAATGGCCTGTCCGCGCTGGGAGCGGCGACGCCGGCTCAGTAGGAGAACGGGAAGAGGCATACGTTGCTCCCTGGAAGGTCGCTGGTGTTGAGGTAGAGATTGGACTGCATTCGCATCGTGTACGTGGCGCGGATGGGCGCGATGTAGATGCCCTTGGAGGCGGCGCTGTCGTAGGGGCTCTCGCCCTTGCCGGCGCTCCCGAACCTGCGCCCGGCGGCCTTGCTCTTCTCCGCCGCCTTCACCTCACCCATGCGCACCACCATGGGCATGTCGCGGGCGCGCGCGGCGTTGTAGATGACCCAATCCGCGAACGGGATGACGAGCCGGTAGTTGAACGTCACCTGCACGCGCAGCTTGGTGCGGTGGCTCTGCTTCCAGTCGTCGGAGGTGGCGTTGTCCGGGTCGTCGAAGTCCAGCTCACCTCCACTGCCGCCCACGTCCGCCCTCGTCGGCCCGCAGATGGTGACCTCGGCGTACTTCAAGTCCGTGTCCGCCATCTCGTTGCTCTTCAGCTCATTCCACTTCGTCGTGAAGTCCTGCCCGCTGTTCACCGGGCGGACATATTCGATGCCGTCCGGCCCCGAGGAGCGCTTGGCCAGCATCGGCAGGAGCACGGCGACCGCCGCCCGCTCCATCTCCTTCACGCTCGCGTTGTGGATGGAGCCGGCCCGCACCGCTTTGTAGGCGGCGTACTTCGTCAGGAGCCGGGCCTGGTGCATCAACCCCAGTTGCAGGATGCCCAGGATGAGAAAGACGAAGAGCGGCAGGACAATCGCGGACTCCACCGCAGCCTGTCCAGACTGTGCCCTTGCAAGGCGAAAGCAGAGGCGACATCGCATACACCAATCACTACCACACCCACAGAGCCCTCCTCAAAATCCCCGGGATTCAAAACCTCCACTCAAAACCCGCAATGTTGCCCCCTGCACATGAATGACAATCATTCCCCACGAGGCGTTGCCTTCGTCACAATCGCGTCACCTCGGCCGCTTGCCCTCACATGCACCGGACAAATACAGCCATGCTCCATGGTGGGAACCCACGACACGGAGATATGACAAACACCCGACATTGCTGGGAGGCATGAGAGGCCATGCACTGCCTGCTGGCCCGTGGGGCAGCCAGGCCTCCCTCGCACGCTTGAGCACATGTTTCGGGGGAAACACGTAGGTGGCGCGGTTCCGGTGCGCTCACGTACGGGAAAGCCCGCGTGGCCTCACTCACGGCATCCGCGAGTCACGACTCCGTCCTGGCCTCGATGCCACGGGCCCCGCCCCCATGCCGGGGGCGACTCCATGCCCCTACGGGATGGGCGACTGGATGACGTAGTAGATGGAACCGAAGTACCGCTGCAGCGCGTTCAGCAACTGCACCAGGAACGGCCAGCCCATCACGGTAAAGCCCATCAGCGCCGCGGTGACCACGGCGTACTCCACCATCGACTGACCGCGCGCCCGAACAAGCCCCAGCCTCCGGGGTGACTTCGCCATCGCTGTATCCTTCCTGTCGTTCACGGAGCGGCACCTCGCTGGAGCAGCGAGACCTGAAGCTCCACCCCTGGCGCCTCCGCGCGCGTGCGCAAGGTGGCCCGCCCCAGGGTGGTGCCCTTCATCAACTCGAACGCGATGCCGTTCGCGTCCACCGGCTCCACGGCCCCCACGTCCCAGCCCTGCTGCGTGAGCAGGCTCCGGTACCGCTCACCCACCGAGGTCGGAGAGCCCTCCGGCAGTTGGCCGGAGACGACGTGGTGCGAGGCCCCCTCCATGGAGAAGGAGAGCGTGACGGGTTGACCCAGCTCGGGCGGCAACGGAATCCAGGGCGGCACCCGCGAGGCCCGCTTCAACAGCGGCGCCACCTGCCCCGCCGACACGAAGCCCAGCGTCTCTCCTCCCTGCGCCAGCACGGAGACGAGCCGCATCTCCTCCGTCGCCGGACTCCAGTACCCCACCCAGCCCCCGTGCTCGCCATGGCGCTCGCCGAGCACCGGCAGCCCATTGTCCAGCAGCACCTGCCGGTAGTGGGAGAGGACCTGCTCCGGCGTGTCCTTCGTGGAGAACCACGCCACGGCGATGGGCACGTCCGGGCCCAGGTAGTCCACCGCGAGCAGTTCCGCGCGGCTCGCCCGGGGATACGCGGGGAAGTGCACCAGCGCGCGCTTCAGCGCGGCCTCCTCCTCGGGCGAGCGCCCCGCGGGCTTCGCGGGGGGCGCATCATCGAGCGAGGGCGGAGGAGCCCACTCCTCCGTCGCGTCGCGCCGCCCGTAGACGGCGCCCTCCCAGGCAAAGCCAATCAACGAGCCCACCACGGCCACGGAGAACAGCAGCGCCGGCACGCGGATGACCAGGCTCGAGGCACGCGACATCAGCAGCTCTCCGCCTGGGCACAGCCCAGGTAGTTGTTCCCCCGGGCGTCGTGCGTGGCCTCGTTGTTGTCCTTGTCCCAGTCCTTCCACTCGCTGTTGAAGTAGCTGGCGCTTCCGCCGTTCTGATCCAGGGTCTGCACCGGCCCGCCGCTCGACGGGAAGGGCTTGATGGAGAGGCTGGGCTCGCGCGGGTCATCCCCGGGGGGCATGGAGTCCAGGCGAATCGCGCTGTTGAGCACTTCCTGCGTGGCCTGGCTGACGAGCGCCTCGGCGGCCGAGGACATCTGGGTGTACCCCGCGTTGTCCTGGTTCTTGTAGACCTGCGCCAGCCGCACGTAGAGGTTGTCCTCTTCGCCGTTCGTCGTCCCCGGCCCCTGGTTCGCGGCCTTCGTGAGCGCCCACGTATCGGTGACGATGGCGATGCGCTCCCAGGGCAGCAGGTAGACGTCGCCCTCGAGCCCGCGCGGGTCGTCCTGCAAGTCGCCCCCCGTCGCGTTGCCGTGGATGCCATCGGAGCGCTTCTTCGTCTGCCGCGCGAGCCCCACCTGACTGAAGTCCTGCAGGAAGGACTTGGGCAGCAGGTAGTTCTGCACGCCCAGGCGCGCCGAGCAGCGGATGACGCCGCCCTTGCCGAACTGGTCCATGTACGACTGGTGCAGGTCCACGTTGTACGCGCCCGCGGGGCCGCCACCACCGCCGCCATTGGGGTCGGCCTGGTTCAGCGTGCACTGCACCTGCTGCGCTCCCGGGTTGAGCCAGCACGCATGCGCGGACACCTCCGCGTGGTGGCCCTCGTCGTTCTCACACTCGGGACCCTTGCCAGGGCCGAAGCTGTCGAGGCCCGACTCGTGGTCGCAGTACATGAGCCGCGCGAAGTACTGCGCGCCGGTGAAGCCATTGAAGGGCTCCGGGCCGGACTCGGGCGGGTCCTTGGGCGGGGTCGGATAGTCCTGCACGGCGTAATCCCAGACAGTGGACAGCGCCGTCTCCTGCGAATCCAGCGTGTGCCTCAGCAGGTCGTCCAGGAAGAGCGCGTACATGAAGACGGGGATGATGACCAACATGCACAGCGCCGTCTCCACGGCGGCGGCGCCCCTGGCCGCGCGATGTCTGGAAGTCCTCACAGCGCAACCCCTTCCACCTGCGACATCTGGGCGGCTTCCGAGTTGCCCGCGGCCTCCAGCACCTGCTGCGCATCTCCCTTGGTGTAGGGGTGCAGCTTGGCGCGCCAGTAGGGCGCGAAGAGGTTGGGGGCCTCCTTCCAACCGTCGTCGCCGAAGCGGTGGTAGTAGACGAGCGACTTGGACATGGCCATGCCCTCGGTCGCCGCGACGGTGAGGTTTCCATCGCCTTGCTGGCCATGGGTGAGCTTCACCTGCGCCGAGGAGTTGAGCTCCCAGGGCGCGCGCTTCGTGTCGCCCACGCGGAAGCGCATGGACAGGTAGCTGTAGACGCGCGGCTGGCCCCAGTCCCGGTCCGGGTCCGGGTTGGCGCGGAACTTCATGAAGCAGTTTCCAGAGCCCGCGCAGCCGGTGAGCGCCCGGACGTTGACGCCCTCGAACCGATGCTGGCCCGAGTGTGCGCCATCACCCTTGTGGTCGCCGCCGCTGTCGTCGCTCCAGATCTCCGACTTGAAGGAGCTGAACCCGAAGCCGTGCTTCCATTGGTGGGTGATGTTGCCCTCATCCTGCGCCGCCACCATGGAGCCCTCGTTGCCCCCCTCCCGGCCGCCCTGGGTGAGCTGTCCATTGTCCTTCACCGTCTTGGCCGTCCCCCGGGTGCCGTTGATCATCTTCTGGGCTTCGTTGTTCGGGATGTCGTCCATCTCCTGGAAGAACTGGGCGTTGAGGTACTTGGGCTTGTTCATCGGGGAGCCCATTCCCGGGCTCGTCCGGGTCGCGGGCCATCCGGAGCGGGTCGCGTTGGCGATCTCCGTCATCACCCGCGCGCGGGCCTCCGGTGAGGAGTTGCTCTCGCTGCCCTGGCACTCCATCCCATCCACGGCGCAGTTGAACTCGTTGGCGTTGATGGAACCCACCGCCGACACGAGCTCGCTCGCGTTGGGCGCGGTGTAGCTCTTGAGCTGGGACAGGCCGTGGCTCCTGCCATCCTTCACCGCCTGAAGGGTCTTGTCGTGGACCGAGCGCTGGGCGGTGTGGATGTTGTCCACCATCAGGTCCAGCCCCTCCATGGCCGTGTTGAAGTTGGACTCGAAGTCCTTGACCTTGTCGTCGTAGTCGTCGCCGGCGTCACTGAAGTCGTTGGCGATCTGGATCGCCTCCGCGATGTGCTCGCAGTGGTCGCACATGAACTCGCACGCGACACACAGACCGAACTCGATGAGGGCGATCTGCATGAAGTTGTTGGACGAGGCCCGCATCATCTCGCCGGTGAGGCTGGCGGCGGACATGTATGCGTGCAGGCTGTTCATCGCCACGTAGGAGGTGGCGATGGCCCGGTTGCTGACCGCGTAGTAGTTGAGCGCGCGCGCCTCCAGCACCGCCATGGAGAACGACAGGGTGTCGCTGTGCTGCTGCAGGCTCATCTTCTGGCGCAGCGCGTGGCTCAGGTTGAAGCTCAGCGTCACCATCAGCGCGAGCACCAGGAACGACAGCGAGCCCAGGACGATGGCCTGTCCCCGCTGGATGCGACGGCGCGTCCGGCTCAGTAGGAGAACGGGAAGATGCATGCGTTGCTCGCTGGCAGGGCGTTGGTGTTGAGATAGAGATTGGACTGCATCCGCATGGTGTACGTGGCGCGGATGGGCATGATGTAGATGCCCTGGCCGGCGGCGCTCTCGTAGGGGCTCTCACCCGTGGCGGCGCCTCCGAAGCGGCGGGTGGAGACCTTGGCCTGCTCCGCCGCCTTCACCTTCCCCATGCGCATCAGCATCGGCATCTCGCGGCCGCGCGCGGCCTGGTAGATGACCCAGTCCGCGAAGGGAATCAGCAGCCGGTAGTTGAGCGTGAGCTGGATGCGCAGCTTGGTGCGGTGGTTCTGCCGCCAGTTGGCCGGGCTGGTGTTCTTGGGGTCGTCGAAGTCGAACTCCGCTCCCCCGGAGACCTCTTCCTGCGTCGGGCCGCAGACGGTGACCTCCGCGTACTTCAGGTCCACGCCGGGCATCTCGTTGCTCTTCAGCTCGTTGAACTTGGTCTCGAACTCCTGCGCGCTGCCCACCGGGCGGGTGTACTCGATGCCACCCGCGCCACCGGCCCGGCTGCTGAGGATGGGCAGCAGCACCCCGAGCGCGGCGGCCTCCATGGTCTTCACGTTGGCGTTGTGGAGGGAGCCGGCTCGCACCGCCTTGTAGGCGGCGTACTTCGTCAGGAGCCGGGCCTGGTGCATCAGCCCGAGCTGGAGCGTGCCCAGGATGAGGAACACGAAGAGCGGCAGGACGATGGCGGACTCCACCGCGGCCTGGCCTGATTGGGTCGCTGTGGTGAGGGAGCGCATCCAGCCTCGCGAAAGGGCGCTGGGGTACCGCACGCCCCGAGCACCACGAAGTTACACTGACAATCTGATCTCGCGATTCACGACCCTAATGTTGCCGGCGCGGAGACGAAAACTTCGCGGGCCGTCATCGCAGGCTCGAAGCATCCCTCTCCCTGGGAAAAAAGCCGCGCCAGAAGACTCCCGGCGGCCACATGACCGATGGGTCGCGCCAAAACTCTCAACGGTTGCAAAAGCAAGTGACGCGGATGGCCATGAGCGCGCCCGCATGGCGGGCGGATGAGCGAGTCCCGTGCCCGGGTTCAGCGCCGTCGGGCGATCTCCTGGATGAGCTCCACGTAGCGGCGGTTCTTGGGGTTGAGCTTGAACGCCTTGCGGAAGGAGTCCTCCGCCAGGGCCCACTGCCCCTCGCCCTGGGCCACCTCGCCCAGGAAACCCCAGCCGTCCTCCAGCCCGGGCTCCTGGCGCACGACTTCCTGGAGTTCCTGGAGTGCCAGGCGGCCGTGGGCCTCCGGCTTCATGAGGTAGCGAGCCCAGGCGCGCCAGGCGTGATGCAGCGGCTTGGGTTCGATGTCGCAGGCGTATTCGAAGTACTCGAACGCGCCCGCGTAGTGCTTCGCGGCGAGCCTGCGTCGGGCTTCGTCGAACTGGGTGGTCGCATCCAGCAGGTCGGTGCGGATGCGGAACTGTTCGGCGGTGCTGGGGCGGCTCGTGGTGGCGCGCTCCTTCTCGCGGTGCGCCGCGCGGCGCTTGCGCCACAAGAGGTTCTGCTCCGCGTCCGACAGCACGCCGTACGCCTTCGCGGAGGCCGCCAGCAGGGCCTCCGCCTTCTCCTTCAGCTCTGGCGTCTGGAAGCGCAGGGGCGAGTACCGCTCCGCCCACGCGAGGAAGGCGCGGCGCAGGGGCAGGGGCTGCACGTCCTCGGGGACCTCCAGCAGGGCGAACGGGTCCTTGCTCCGGTGCGCGAGGAAGGCCGTCACCAGGGCGTCTCTGGCGGCCACGTCCTCGTCGGAGAACGGCGTGCCCCGCGCGGCGACGGGCTCCGGGGCGACAGGCTCCGGGGGTGGCGCCACGGGCACCGGCGCGGCGCGAGCGGACAGCTCCGCCGCCTTCGCGTCCGCGTCCTCCACGAAGCCCGCCACGCCCAGCAGGCACAGCGCGTAGAGCCGCCGCAGCACCGTCTCCGTGTCGAAGCCCGTGCGCTCCTGGAGTTCGTTGAACGTGGGCCGCTGCCGGAGCTGCTGCAACAGCCGCGCGTCCTTGGACGACAGCTTGGGCCCGGACTCCACGCCGGGCATCTGCCCGAATCTCCGCTCGTCCGTGAAGGTGAAGTGGGTGGCCACCGCGTCGAAGGGCATCACCCCTTCCACGCCGGTCAGGATGAGCTGCGCGGGGTTGGTCCGCACGCTCGCGTCCGGCGTCTCCGCGTCCGCGATGAGGCGGTACTTCGCGTCCACCCACCGGAAGCAATCCAGGAGCTTGTGGGCCAGGTTCGCCTGGAGCTGCTTGTACAAGTCAAAGGGGCTGATGAGCCCCTTCTGCACCAGGAGCCCACCCATCTGCATGCCCGTGGACACGCTCTCCGCCAGCGACTTCTGGTAGTCCGCCTCCGTCAGCCGGCCCTTCTCCACCAGGTACTTGCCCAGCGTCTCGTGCAGCAGGTTGGACTGGCACGCCACTGGTGAGCCGTCCTCGAAGAGGATGCGCTTCTCGCGCTGCCGCACCTTCAGCTCCAGCGTACAGGTGCGCTCCTCCACCATCAGCGCATGCACCAGCAGGGGGAACGGTGTGTCGGCGAGCAAGCCCTCGCGCTGGCGGAGCACCTGCGACGGGGTGGGAAACATGGAGCGGTGCCTCGGCTGTGGACGCGAGAAGGGCTGGCCCCGGAAGCCTACGCTCCCCCTCGCTCCCGCTGTCCAGTGACTCCAGACATGTTCCAGGGAGTCGTACTTTCACGGAGAGATTCGAACAGCGAGCGAAGGCGGATTCACTCAGGGTGCGAAGCCTCACATGCAACCGTTGACAGCTCGCACGGCCAGGTGCGCCCGGGGCACCACGGTGACGCGGGGCGACGGCCCCTTGTGTCACTCGAACACGGCGCGGGCACCGCCCCGGAGGGGTCTAGGATGGGGCTCCACACCCCTGGAGGACGCCCATGAAGTCACTCTCACGCAGCATCGCGGTCACGCTGCTCTGTCTCACCGCCGCTTGTGGAGGCTCGGTGGAGGACCCCGGTCAGGAGCTGGGCACGACGGAGCAACACAGCCGGCCGTGCACGCACGAATCTCAATGTCCCAGCACCCAGACCTGCGTCGTGGGCACCTGCGTTCCAACGTGTGACCTCGCCGCGCCCACCGTGGTCTGCGGCAGCGTGCAGTGCTGCCCCGGGTACCTGGCGCCCAACGGCAACCAGAGCAAGCCGTACTGCAACTTCGCTTGCTACGACGGGCCCTGAACCCGGGCCCTCGCTTCACGAGCCGCGCGCCCGGGTCTGTCATTGCAACGCGGGCCTGTGGCGACCTCCAGGCTAGTCCACGTCCTCTTCCAGGCCGGTGGCCGAGGGCAGCTCGCCGGAGTACCGGTCGCCGTAGTACCCGTGGCGGCCGTGCGCGCGCGGGGCGAACAGGCCCAGCTGGTTCGCCACCGCCGCGCCCGTCCCCAGCACCAACGCCAGCAGCACCGCGTAGGTGAGCGGCCGGCTGGGGCGCGACAGCCACGCCCACCGGCGCTCGCGGCGACGCTGGAAGCCCGGCGCCGCCACGTACTCGCCCCACGCCAGCTCTCGCATCCGCGCCGCGTCCGCCGCGCGCCCGTCCTTCGCCAGCGCGCGCGCCAGCAGATAGCGCCCCTCCACCGAGCCCAGCCGCACCGCGCAGAAGCGCTCCAGGGCTTCAATCGCGCCCTTCACCTCGCCGCGCTTCAGCCGGAAGCGGCCTCGCTCCAGGTCGATGGCGCCCTGCCGGTAGCCCGCGTCCAGATTGGCCGCTTCGTCCAACAGCAGCTCACCGCGGCGCGCGTCTCCGGAGCCCAGGTACGCCACGCCGAGGAGGTACAGGGTGTCCACGTCCTCGTCGCCCGCCTCCAGGTTGGGCTTGAGGATGTCCACGGCTTCGTCGTACCGCTTCTGCTCGACGCGGATGTCCGCCAGCTCGTGGCGCGCGCGCCGCTCGTGAGGGTTGGTGAGGATGGTCCCCGCCAGCTCGCCCGCGCGCTGGAAGCGCTTGAACATGCGCACCGGGCTGGGCAAGAGCCGCCACGTGAAGCGGTCCGCCACGAAGATGAAGACGATGACCAGGCCCAGCGACAGCAACGGGCTGCCGGTCAGCAGGGTCAGGAACATCCACAACATCCACTTGCTCATAAGTTCCTCGACATCCCTCGCGCGCGCCGCTGACTAGAGCAGTCGCGCGCAGACGGCGCTGTGTACGTCCGCGCCCTTTTCCGTCAAAGCCAGCCGCCCACCCGTGAGCGTCGCGAAGCCGTGCTCCACCAGCCGCGCCACCTCCACCCGCCGCGCCTCCACCGACTGCCCGTACCGCTCGCACACCACTTCCCAGTCCACGCCGGACACCAGCCGCAAGCCCATGGACAGCCGCTCCGCGAACAGCTCCTCCGGCCCCAGCGCCTCCCGCCCCTCCTCCGGCAAGCGGCCCGCCTCCACCTCTCCCAGGTACTTCTCCGGGCTGCGCACGTTGACGTAGCGCGAGGGCTCGGGCGTCAGCAGCATGCCCGTGGCGCCCACGCCCAGCGCCAGGTACTCGCCCCCCGTCCAGTAGAGCGCGTTGTGCCGGGAGCTGAAGCCCTCCCGTGCGTGGTTGGACACTTCATAGCGGCGCAGGCCCGCCGCGCCATACACCTCGCGCACCACCCGGGCCATCTCCACCACGTCGTCGTCCGCGGGCAGCTCCAGCTCGCCGCGCTTGAGGCGCTTGGACAGCGGCGTGTCCTCCGCCAGCACCTCGCGCTCCACCGTCAGCGCATATGTGGACAGGTGCTCCGGCGCGAGCGCCACCGCCCGTCGCGCGTCCTCCTCCACCTGCGCCACGCTCTGCCCGTGCACGCCGTAGATGAAGTCCATGGACACCACCGGGAAGCCCGCCCGCCGGGCCAGCTCCACGGCGAGTTCCACCTGCGCCGCGTCGTGCGCGCGGCCCAGCGCCTTGAGCGTCTCCGGGCGGAAGGACTGCACGCCCAACGACAGCCGGTTCACCCCCGCGGCCCGATACCCCGCGAAGCGCTCCGCGTCGGCGCGCTCCGGGTTGCCCTCCAGCGACACCTCCACGCCGGGCGACACCGTCAGCCTGGCGGCGATGCCCTCCAGCACGCGGGCCACGTAGCGGGGGTGCCACAGCGAAGGCGTGCCGCCGCCCAGGAAGATGGACTCCAGCGGCTTCGAGCGCAGCCCGGGCGACGCCGCGAGCCGCGTGTCGAGTTCCGCGAGCACCGCGTTCGCATAGCGCTCCTCGGGCACCTGCTTCGCCACCGCCACCGCGAAGTCGCAGTACGGGCACTTCGCGAGGCAATAGGGGAAATGCAGGTACAGCCCGAAGCGGGCCGCGGCCATCCCCGTGAGCGGGTCCACTGGTGCGTCGAACGGCATGAGGGGCAAACCTTTACTTCCGGCCCTTCAATTGCGCTTCGAGCTTCGCGATCTTCGCCTTGTAGCCAGCCGCCGCTTCGAGCGCCGTCTCGGCCGCCATCAGCTTTCGCTTCAGGTTCGCCGCGTCCGCCTTGAGCCCCTCCCGCTCGGCTTCCCAGTCGCCGGCACCGCCAGCGGGCTTTCCGCTCGCCTGCTTCTCGAGCTGGGCAAGCTTCGCTTCCAGCGCCGCGCGAGCCTCCTGCTCCGTCCGGAGCGAGGACTCCGCGCGCGTCAGCTTCGCCTCCACCGCCGCTCGCGCCGCGTCCGAGTCCTTCGACTGCCCCACCTTCGCGCCGCGCGACTCCTCCAGCGCGGCCTCCGCCCGAGCCAGCTTCGCTTCGAGGTCCTTGAGCTTGCCCGCCTGCGAAGACTCCGCCTGGGACAGCTTCGCCTCCGTCGCGGACCGCGCGGCGTCCGCGTCCTTGAGCTTGCTCGCCTGCGCGGCCTCGACCTGCGACAACTTCGCTTCGGCGTCCTTGAGCTTGCTCGCCTGCGAGGCCTCGGTCTGCGTCAGCTTCGCTTCGAGGTCCTTGAGCTTGCTCGCTTGCGCGGCCTCGGTCTGGCTCAGCTTCTCAGCGGCTGCCTTCAGCGCGCTCGCTTGCGCGGCCTCGGATTGCGCCAGCTTCTCGGCGGCCTCCTTCAAGGCACTCGCCTGCGCCGCTTCGACCTGCGCCAGCTTCGCCTCGGTCTCCTTCTGCTTCGCGGCCTGCGCGACCTGGGCCGCCTGCGCCGCCCGGGTGGCCTCCGCCTTGGCCGACTCCAGCGCACCCTCCAGCATCTTCAAGCGCTGCTGGAGCCGCTCCGCCTTGTCCGCCTCCGCGCGCGTGGCCTCCAGCTCATCGCGCAGCTCCGCCAGCTCCGCTTCGGTGCCGCCCTTCCCCGCCGCCAGCGAGTCCGCGCGCGCTTCTTCTTCCGCGGCCCGCACCTGTGCGTCCGCGCGCTCGGCTTCGGCCGCCTCGCGACGCACGCGCTCCAGCGACACGTCTTCCTTCGCCTGCGCCAGCACGCCCTGCACCCGCGCCAGCTCCGCCTCACGCTGCCCGGAGGCGGTCTCCAGCATCGACACGCGCGCGGCCAGTCCCACGCGCTCGGCGTCCGTGGTCGCCGCCTTCATCTCCGCCGCGCCGACCTGCTTCTTCAGCGCCTCGCGCTCGACCTGCGCCGCCTCCAGCGCCGAGGTCAACTCGGCCACCTTGGCCTCGGCCTGCTGCGCCGCTTCGCCCAGCGCCGCCGCGTCCGCCTCCATCCTGTCGCGCAGCGCCACCTGCTCGACTTCCAGCGCCTCCAGCGCCTCCTTCAGCGCCGCCGCCTCCCCTTCCGCCACCGACGCCCGCTCACCGGCCTGCGACAGCCCCTCTTCGAGCGCCTGCGCACGCTCCGTCGCGCGCGCCTCCTCCGCCTCCAGACGCGCCAGCTCCGAGGTGCGCCCCTCCAGCGCCTGCCGCAACACAGGCACCTCCGCCGCTTCCGTGGTGCGCGCGGTGAGCGCCGCTCGCAGCCCGACGATTTCGGCGTCCTTCAGCGCCAGCGCCTTCTCCAGCTCGGCCGTCTGGCCCTGGAGCGTGCGCAGCCCTTCCTCCACCACCGCGAGCTGACGGCGCGCCTCGTCGCGCTCCTGCTCCAGCGTCTGCGCGCGCCCCTGCGCCTCCTCCAGCGAGCTCTTGGACCAGTCGCTCTCGCTCTCCACCGCGCTCAGCGCGCCCTGCGCCTCCGCGAGCGCCGTCTCCAACTGCCCGGCGCGCAGGCTCAGCGAGTCGCGCTCGCCCGTCATCTCCTCCAGCTCGCCGCCCAGCCGCTCCACGTCCGCGACGACCTGCTGGTACTGCTCCTGGACGGCCTCCAGCGCGCCCTGCGACTCGGACTTCTCCGCCGCCAGCTCCGCCACGCGGTCCTGCGCCAGCGACAGCGCCTCCTTGGCGCCCACCAGCTCCTCGGCCACCGCGCCCCGCGACTCGCGCTCGTCCTGGAGCTCCGCCGTCAGCCGGGGGATCTCCGACTCCACCTCCGCCAGCGCGCGCGACAGGTCCTTGCGGTCCGCCTCCAACGAGGCCAGCTCCGCCTCCAGGCCGGCGAGCTTCGCCTCGGCCTCGGCGGCGCGCTTCTCCGCGCCCGACAGCGCCTCCGACGTCTGGACCAGCTTCGCGGGCGAGTCCTTCACCGCCAGCAACTGCGCCTTCGCCTCCGCCGCTTCCTTGCGCAGTTGGGTGAGCGACTGCTTCAGCCCGTTCACCTCCCCGTCGCGCTCCGCGTACAGCGTGCGGGCGCGGGCCAGGGTCTCCGTCTTCTGCCGGACCACCGCCCGGAAGTACTCCAGCTTGTCCTCTGGCGAGCCCCCCATGGGCATCCGGGGCTCGGACGCCTCGTTGAAGGGGTCATTGCCGGGCACCCGCACCGCCCGCGAAACCGGGGCC
>NZ_VIFM01000868.1 GCF_006636215.1 Myxococcus llanfairpwllgwyngyllgogerychwyrndrobwllllantysiliogogogochensis
TTCCTGGATCGGCAAAGTCAAAACGACGGCGCAGATGACGGCGCTGGTGTGGATGCTGTGGCGGCCAAATGAGTGGGTTGAAGGGGCCGGGATCGTGCTGTTCCTCGTTGCGGCGGTGCTGACTCTGTGGTCGATGCTGCAATATTTGAACGCGGCGCGCGGCGATTTGCTTGATCAGTGATCGTTTCGGCGTAATTTTCAGCAAACGGCGCAAGGTTTTAAAAAATATCGTTGACTCATTGCGCCAGGTAAGTAGAATGCAACGCATCGAACGGCGACACAGCTTGCCAGACGATAACAAAATCAAGTGATTAGCAAATAAGCTTGATAATGCGGGAATAGCTCAGTTGGTAGAGCACGACCTTGCCAAGGTCGGGGTCGCGAGTTCGAGTCTCGTTTCCCGCTCCAGTTTAAAAA
>NZ_VIFM01000869.1 GCF_006636215.1 Myxococcus llanfairpwllgwyngyllgogerychwyrndrobwllllantysiliogogogochensis
GCGCCGGGCGGCGACCAGGCGCTGCGACGCATCCGCGTAGGCGGCCTCGGCGCGCACCAGGGCCGTGCGCGATTCCTCGTGGATGAGGGCCTGCGCCCGCAATTCCTTTTCCAGGTGCTCGATCTCCTGCGCGCGGGCGAGCAGACCGGCCTGCTCCGAGTCCGGTGCATAGAAGGTCACGCCATGGGCCGCCACCGCATGCCCGCCGGGCACGTAGATCGCCTCGCCGGGTCGCAGCTGCGACCGGCGGTCCAGCGCCTCGTCGAGCGTGGCGGCCGTGTGGCAGCCCTGCAGCCAGTCCTCCAATACCGCCCTGAGGCCCGCGTCGGGCACGCGCAGCAGGTCCGCCAGCCGCGCGGGCGTGCCGGAGGAGGACGCGGCCGCAGAAGCGCCGACCCCCGCCGTGCTGTAGAAGGC
>NZ_VIFM01000870.1 GCF_006636215.1 Myxococcus llanfairpwllgwyngyllgogerychwyrndrobwllllantysiliogogogochensis
TTGATTGCCTGAAATATAAAAAAGGCCCATACTGAAAACGCCATTACCATCGCTAAATAATGGCGCAGATCTGCCCATCGCAGTTAACGATAAAATAAACCAATCGGCTCATAGATAATCTCTATTCTGTATTCAGAGATAATGACCAGAGCGGTAATTCAGGAAGTCAGACAATGATCATTCGGCCAGAACAACACTGGTTTCTTCGCCTATTTGATTGGCACGGCTCCGTGCTGTCGAAAATCATCTTTCGCCTGCTGCTAAATGTGCTGATGTCGATCATCGCCATTATCAGCTATCAATGGTACGAACAGCTGGGGATCCACTTAACCGTGGCGCCGTTCAGCCTGCTGGGGATTGCGATTGCGATTTTCCTCGGCTTTCGCAACAGCGCCAGCTACAGCCGCTTCGTCGAGG
>NZ_VIFM01000871.1 GCF_006636215.1 Myxococcus llanfairpwllgwyngyllgogerychwyrndrobwllllantysiliogogogochensis
GCGACACCCTCTGCGCGCTATCAGTATCCGGGGCGGCTTTGGGGAACACCAGGTCACCATCCTGGGTGCGCACGATCAGGCGAAAATCCTCGTGGCCTATGAGGAAATCGCTCAGCGGGTGCTCCTGCGAGCTTTCTTTGGCATGCTCGTCGATGTTGCTCAACAAGTGCCTGACGATGGCCTCTCTCTGAGCCAGGGTTTCTATCTGGCGTGCGCTGAGATTGTGGGCGGTGACCAGGTAGACGACGAGGCAAACGATGCCCAAGCCCACCAAACTCTGCACAGCGAGCCACAACGACAGACGAGCGCGCAACGAGTGCGCGCGCAGCGCGGGGTTCATTGCTGTCGGTCCTCCATCACATAGCCCATGCCACGCACTGTGTGAAGCAAGGTCTTGTCAAAGGGCAGGTCCATCTT
>NZ_VIFM01000872.1 GCF_006636215.1 Myxococcus llanfairpwllgwyngyllgogerychwyrndrobwllllantysiliogogogochensis
TCCACGTAGCGCGCGAGCAGGCCCGGAATCCGCAGGGCCGGCTGAGGCACGTTCTGGAGGACGAAGACGGCCTCGAAGAACGGGTTGCGGCTGGGGTCGCGGGGCGGTTGCAGCTCCTCCACCAGCTTGTCGAAGGGCACGTCCTGGTGTGAGTAGGCATCCAGGCAGACCTGCCGCACTCGGTGGAGGAACGAGCGGAAGGTCGGGTCCCCCGACGCATCCGCACGCATCACCAGCATGTTGACGAAAAAGCCGATGAGCGGTTCGAGCTCGGGCGCCCGGCGGTTGGCGACAGGTGAGCCCACCGCGAAGTCCTGCTGGCCGCTGTAGCGGTGCAGCAGCGTCTGGTAGGCAGCCATCAGCACCATGAAGAGCGTGGCGCCTTCCTTCTGCGCCAGCTGCTTGAGCTTCCGGGC
>NZ_VIFM01000873.1 GCF_006636215.1 Myxococcus llanfairpwllgwyngyllgogerychwyrndrobwllllantysiliogogogochensis
ATTTCGACCTGTGCATGCAGTATCCGAGCGGCTTCTACAAGCCCGTGGGCGTCGTCCAGAACTACTCAGATCAGCTGCGGCTGGCGGCATTCGGCTACCTCATGGACCAGACGGCCAGTGAAGCCGGTGGCCGCTACGGCGGGGTGCTGCGCGCGCCGATGAAGTATGTGGGCCAGAAAAACTTCGATGCGCTGGGGCGCGAGGAGGCCGCCCCGAATGCCAGGGCCGAATGGGATGCCGATACCGGTGTCTTCAAGAAAAATCCCGAATCCGACACGGTGTTCGGTGTCAGCGGGGTCGTCAATTATCTGAATCAGTTCGGACGGACCGGGCCGGTGCCGGGACGGTACAAGAAATTCGATCCCGTGGGCGAGCTGTATTACCAATCGCTGCGTTACATGCAGGGCCTTCCGCCC
>NZ_VIFM01000874.1 GCF_006636215.1 Myxococcus llanfairpwllgwyngyllgogerychwyrndrobwllllantysiliogogogochensis
CAGATGAGCTGCTGTCCTTGCGAGAGGTGCCCTGCCTGCCCAAACCCGTGGACGGCGTGGTGGAGCTGGCGGGAGGACCGGGCCCGCAGCCTCCGCCCCGGCTCACCCTCAACGGGGCGCTGGTGCTGACGGCGGACGAGATTCGGCGGCTGTCCTTCGTCGGACTGGCGCTGGAGGGTACGCCCGTCACGCTGGAAGAAGAGGACCTGGACCGGCTGGAGACCTTCCGCACCTGCGCGACGCTGCTGGCCACGCCGGTGGACCCGGAGGCGCTGGCCGGAGAGGCGCGCTCACACCCGGACCGGCTGCGGATGAAGCGGGAGCTGGCGCGGGGCTGCACGACGCTTCCGGGCGCTCCGGCACAGCCCCTGCTCGAAGCCATCGAAGGCGCCCTCGGGAGCACCGCCCTCTAGGGG
>NZ_VIFM01000875.1 GCF_006636215.1 Myxococcus llanfairpwllgwyngyllgogerychwyrndrobwllllantysiliogogogochensis
GGCACTACGTGATCGAGGAGGGCGAGGTGCATGTCTTCGACCTGGAGCAGGCCGGTTTCGTGGCCGCTTCGAGCGCCGACCACAGCGGCACCAGCCCCTAAGCACCCTACGTCGAACACGACGGACAAATCCTTTGCGACGACGTTGACATAGCCCAGTGCGGCGACACGGCGCAGGAGTAGAAAGACGGTTTGGCCGTGATCCGGCGCTCCCCGGCTGGCGCCTCCTCGGGAAACTGGAACCCATGCAACGCGATCCGATCGACTCCCTCGCGCCCGATGCGGCGCCCCGCCTGCCCGAGCAGCCCATCAGCCTCGACGTGCTGCGCGAAAAATACCTCAAGCCCGGCGAGACCGATGCCGAGACGCTCTACCGGCGCGTCGCCCGTGCCCTGGCCTCGGTGGAGGCGCCGGAGG
>NZ_VIFM01000876.1 GCF_006636215.1 Myxococcus llanfairpwllgwyngyllgogerychwyrndrobwllllantysiliogogogochensis
GAGGTGGGGCCGGCGCTGTTCTTCTCACTGCTGATCATCACGCTGTCCTTCGTGCCGGTGTTCACACTGGAAGCGCAGGAGGGGCGCTTGTTTTCGCCGCTGGCGTTCACCAAGACCTACGCCATGGCGGCTGCGGCAGGCTTGTCGGTGACCTTGATCCCGGTGCTCATGGGCTACCTGATCCGTGGCCGCATTCCCGACGAGAAAAGCAATCCACTCAATCGCCTGCTGATCGCGGTCTACCGGCCGCTGCTCGACAGGGTGCTGCGCGCCCCGAAGCGCACGCTCGCGGTGGCGGTCGTGGTGCTGGCCACCAGCCTGTGGCCGCTGCAGCACATCGGCGGTGAGTTCATGCCGCGGCTGGACGAAGGCGACCTGCTGTACATGCCGTCGGCACTCCCCGGACTGTCGGCAGG
>NZ_VIFM01000877.1 GCF_006636215.1 Myxococcus llanfairpwllgwyngyllgogerychwyrndrobwllllantysiliogogogochensis
GTTCAAGGCCGTGCCCGGCGGCTTCGTGCCCGCGCAGGACAAGCAGTACCTCGTCGGCTTCGCGCAGCTGCCCGACGGCGCCACGCTGGACCGCACCGAGGACGTGATCCGCCGCATGGGCGAGATCGTCAAGAAGAACCCGAACGTGGAGGACGCCATCGCCTTCCCGGGACTGTCGATCAACGGTTTCACCAACAGCTCCAACGCCGGCATCGTGTTCGTCACGCTCAAGCCCTTCGCCGAGCGCAGGCGCGCCGACCAGAGCGGCGGCGCGGTCGCGGGCCAGCTGAACCAGGCCTTCGGCAGCATCCAGGACGCGTTCATCGCGATGTTCCCGCCGCCGCCGGTCGCCGGCCTGGGCACCACGGGCGGCTTCAAGCTGCAGATCGAGGACCGCGCCTCGCTGGGCTACGAG
>NZ_VIFM01000087.1 GCF_006636215.1 Myxococcus llanfairpwllgwyngyllgogerychwyrndrobwllllantysiliogogogochensis
CCACGCGACTGGCCCCCGCGCCATTTCCGCCCGGCCCCCGCGCGGCCCGGACACGCCAGCAATTGGGCGCCATCCTGCTGACGCGCGGCATGCTCACGCCCCACGTCCTGGACGAAGCCCTGGCGCTCCAGAAACGCAAGGGCGGCAGGCTGGGCCAGTTGCTCGTCCACGAGCGCTGGCTGGAGCCCGAGAACCTCGTGCGCGCGCTGTCCGAGCAGTCCGGCCTGCCACACATCACCGACGAGAAGCTCCAAGCCCTCCCGGTGCCCAGGGAGCTCATCCAACAGATTCCCCGCGAGCTGTGCGAGCGACTGTGCGCCGTCCCCATGGGACTGCGTGGACGCGAGCTGTTCTGCGCGGTGCAGGACCCTCGGGACGTGCAGGTCACCGACGCGCTCAAGTTCTCCACGCGCGCCGTCGCCGTCCAGGGGCTGTTCGCCACGGAGCAGGCCATTCGCAAGGCCATCCAACGCTTCTACACCGAGGAGGAGCCCCGCCCCCGGGAGCGCGTCCCCATCGAGCTGGAGGAGGAGCCCGATGTCGGCGGGCACGCGCGCGTGCTCCAGTTCGCGGAGCAGTTCACCGGCCGCGCGGTGCTCGACGAGCACACCTTCACGCCGACCGAGTCACCGGACACCAGGACTCCCGCCTCCATGGAGACCGCGAGCCGGGTGACGCCGCCCCGGAGCGACGTGCGCGCGCGCATGGTGTTGCTGGTGGCGGAGCCCTCCGAGCCTCGCGAGGCCGTGGTGCGACTGCTGTTGATGCAGGGCCTGGCGGCGGCGACCAGTCCCTCGGCCGATGCCGGACGCGCGCTCGCGCTCGGGGGCTATGACCTGGTGCTCGTGCTCGAGGACTCTGTGACGGACGCCGCTGGTCTCGCGCAGAAGCTGCGCGCCGCGCATCCCCAGGTGGAGGTGCGCCTGCTGCCTTCCTACAGCGCGGCGTTGATGGGCGAGGGCGGACCGCTGGCGCGGCTTGCCGAGACGCAGGCGCGACTGCTGGATGGAATGCTGTCGATGCTCGGCGGCAGCGCGACGCTGGCGCCCTTCCTGACGAAGCTGGCGCGACGCATCGCGGTGAGGCTGGGCGCCGGGCGCGTGGACGAGGCCGTGCTCGGCACCGCGGCCTGCGCCCTGGCCCTGGCCGCGCGACTGGAGGAACCCCGCCGCTTCACGCTGCCCTCGCGCGCTCGCGCCCTGGTGCTCGCGAGCAGCGGCATGCCCGAGGTGACCGAGCTGCTGGTCGCCGTGCTGCCGGAAGGCGAGGAGCGCGCTCCTCCCGTGGGACGCGCGGCGGGGGCCCTGCTGGGCGCGGCGCGCTTCGTCCAGGAGGTCCAGAGCGCGCAGCCGACGCCGGCCAGGGCGGCCCAGGCGCTCCAGGCGCTTCGCCAGGACGCGCGCCTGCCCATCCCAGTCCTGGAGGCGCTCACCACGGAGCTGGAGGCCAGCGCGCTGGCTGACCAGACGGCGCCCCGGGTGGTGGTGGCCGAGACGGACGGCGCCAATGCGATGACGCTGCAGATCCGCCTCATGGCGGAGGGCTTCAGCACCGTGCGCGCCCGGACGCGCGCGGACGTGGAGAAGGCCGTGGGCGCCGGCGCGCAGGCGGCCATCCTGGCCAACCCGTTGCCGGATGGAGACCTGCACTCGCTCCTGCAAGCGCTCCGGAAGAACCCGGCCACCGAGGACCTTCCCGTCTACCTCATCGTCGACAAGGAAGACGCCGGCGTGTTCACCGCCAGCCTGGAGGCCGGGGCCGATGACGTCCTGGTCCGCTCCGCAAGCCCCGAGGTGCTCATCGCCAAGCTGCGCCGGGGCATCCAGCAGCGACAAGGTGCCCGCCGAGGCGCGAGGACCGCGCAGTGAGGACTCCCCGGACCCTGGCGCACCCGCGAGCCGCGCTGTTCAGAGCTGCACAGCGCGGCCCATGACGCATGCGAGCAAGTCAGGCCTCGGATGCATCATCGCGGTGTTCCCTTCACCAGGAGCTCTGAATGACGCTGAAGCCTGCCTTTGGATTCGTGCTGGCGCTGACCGTCGCGGTGGGAATGATTGCCGCCACCTTCCCTCGGGATGAACCTGTCGCGGACGATTCCACCACCCCAGCCGCCAGCGCCTGCGACGCGGACAAGCAGAAGCTGCTCATGTCGAGGGCGCGCAGCGGGCTCCCGCTGGACGCCACGCCTGCCCTCTTCTCTGACGAGCCGGTGGGTCTGCTGGGCTACTGCTCCTACGACTGTTCGAGCTGCTCCTCCACCGCGGAGTGCCGGGCTCGCGGCGCGGGCTCCTGCTACAACATCTGTCCCTAGTTCCAGGGGCTCGGCCCGATGCCCCTCACAGGGAGCATCGGGCAGGGCCCGCGAGCAGCCAGGGGCATCAGCCGCAGGTGGACGAGAAGTCCGTCACCGCGAAGCTGGTCCGGCGGCCGGAGAGCCACGCGGTCTGATAACACTCACATGAGATGTATCCGACCCACTTCGTGTACGTCGCGTCGGAGTAGTAATCAATCCAGTAGGACTGGTTGCCGCAGAAGGGCAGCGCGTCCTCGCGCGTGTCGAGCGCGGCCTGCTCCTCCTCCAGCGCCGGCTCCATGCCACCACAGCCCATCGTCAGCAGTGCCGCCGTCAACAACCCACCCAGGATGTTCCTGCTGCGCACGTGTGCACCCTCCACCGGGCCATGATTGGGCTTCCGGTGGAGCAAACCTAGCATCAGTCGCGCAAAGCAGGACAAGACGGCAAAAATGACTCAGCCTGTCTCAAGGATTGCCGGTGGCGTAGGCCCACAGCTCGATGGGCGTCGCGTAGTAGATCCACCCGAAGAAGCCTCCCACCGCGGAGCGCGCGGGCGGCCGGAGGTAGGCCTTGTCTCGCATGCCGAGCAGCTTCAGGAGCCCGCCGAGGGTACACGTCCAGAGCAGTTGCAGCAGGGACGTGATGACATACGAGGCCGCGACGAAGGGCAGGTAGAAGGGGCCGAAGATGCGCGCCTGGAGCAGGTGCATCTTCTCGTGTTGTCCCGCGCCGCCCAGGTTCACCGTGCCCAGCGTCTGGAGCACGTTGTTTCCGAACGAGCCTCCCGGGTTGGCTCGATAGACAATCCAGCCCTGTCCCTCCGAGTCGGGGCGGGACAGCTTGCCGAAGAAGACATAGACGATGTTTCCGAAGATGAAGCCGAACAGCGTGTTGGGCAGGCTCCAGGTGAGGTCGATGATGAGCTCCACCCAGCCCTGCGCGGAGGGCAGCGGATAGATGCGCAAGAGCCCGGCCTCCAGGCCGTACCCCAGCCCCAGCGGTAGCCCCAGCAGCAGCGCGACGCCCGCCGGGAAGGCGCCTCCCGTCACCGCGCTGACGAGGAGCAGGACTCCCGGCACCAGCACGAGTGACAGCAGCACCGTCAGGAAGGACTGCGTTTCCTTGGACATGGTCCCCACCTCTCGAAGCTCGAAGGGAAGCCACCGTGGCTCCCTCTGACGTGGAGTGGTGGAGCCCCCGCTGTGACACCCGGGCAGGCACACCGGGGGGCAGGCGGCACGACAGGTCGTGCTAAGCGTCCTCCATGTCGAGCATCTTGATGGCGGCCCATCCGACGGCGGGCCACACCAACGCCTTGCGAGTCCTGGGCGGACGGTTGCGCGAGCTGGGCCACGACGTCGCGATGGCCCTGGCCGCGCCGCCCCTCCCTTTCTCCGACCTCTGGCCCGAGCCCCTGCGCGTCGCGACGACGCTGCCCCACGCCATCCAGCGCGACGGCCTGCGCCTCATCCGGCTCCAGCCCTCGCCCGCCATGCTCTGGTATGGGGCCCGCATCCCGCGCGCCCGCGGCGTCGACGAGCTGGCCCTGGCGCTCCGGCTGTTCACCGCAGGGATGAAGTCCCAGGCCCGCCACCTCGCCCGGGAAATCGAGGCGGCCCACATCGATGTGGTGCTCGGTGACTACCTCATGCCGGCCGCACTGCTCGCCGCCCGACTGACACAGCGGCCCTATGCGGCGCTCTATCACTCGGCGCTGCCCTTCCCCGTGGAGGGGGCGTCACCCTTTGGCAGTGGACTTCCGGATGATGCGCCCCGTGATGCGACCTGGGCGCGCGCGGAGGCAGCGACGCAGTCGCTCGGCCGCTGGTTCGATGAGCGCGTCGCACGGGACGCGAGCGCGCTGGGTGTGCAGCTCCGCGGGGGAGGGCTGCTCTCCGCGCCCATCTCCGACGACCTCAATCTTCTGATGACGATTCCCGAGCTGGAGCCGGGCCTGAAGCTCCTCCCGGGCCCCGTGGAGATGGTGGGGCCCTGCCTCCCGCGCGCCCGCGACGCGGACCAGGACGACCCCGCGCTGCGCGCCCTTCAGCCGGGGCGCCGCCATGTGTACGTGTCGCTGGGGACCGTGTTCAACGGACAGCCTCGCGTGTTCAACGCCATCCTCGACGGACTGGCGCGACATGACGTCCACACCGTCGTCAGCGCGGGCGCCAGCTTCGGCCGACTGGAGCCTCGCGCCGGCCCTCGCACGCTTGTGTTCCGTCAGGTGCCCCAGGTGCCCTTGCTCCGGCGCGTGGACTTCGTCGTGACGCATGGCGGGAACAACACCGTGCAGGAAGCGCTCGCCGCGGGCCGACCCATGGTGGTGATTCCCTTCGGCGGGGACCAGCTCGCGAACGCGCGTCGCGTGGAGCGGCTCGGCGTGGGCGTCGCGGTGCTTCCCTCGGCACTCGACGCGACCTCCGTCGCCAGTGCCCTCTCCCGACTCCTGGAGCCCGCCGTCACGGCCCGGGCCCGCGCGCTCGCCGCCGCGCTGGAAGGCGTGGACGGAACGGAGCGCGCGGTGCGAGCGGTGCTGCGATTGGTGAAGTGAGCGCTCACCCAGGGCGCTGAGGAGTTTCGCGGGGCTCGGAGAGCGCTTGCGCGATTGCAGTCTCCAGCCAGCAATCCCGCGGCGACTTGTAGTCCGCGGCCTACAACCGGCTCCGCGCCGGCTCGTCCTTTCGCGCCCTTAGGTCGTGGCCCCGGCCTTGCTTTGCTGTCGTCCAGAGCCCCTCGGACAGGAGCAGGACCATGAGCATTGGAAGCGCGACCTCCATCAAGCAGTTCATCAACCAGCCCAAAGTCGACAACACGCTGCCCAAGCCCATCTGCGACACTCCGGGCACCCAGCCATCCGCGGCCATGCCGTCTCCGACGGGCGCGACGAGCTGCTTCGAGCCCCAGAAGCCGAAGAGCCCCGTGAACCTCATGCCCGACTTCCCGGGCGCCATCTGCACGCCGACGGGCGCTCCGACGCCAGAGGCGCGGACGGAGGACCCCTTCAAGGCGCTCCTCGCGCTCACCCACGGTGAGCAGGAGCCGCGGTAGGCCCTCATCACTCACGGCCACCTGCTTCCCCCTCGAAATCCATCCAAGACTTTCAACCTGACGTCAAACACACGGGAGCGCTCGCTCCCGACGACATGGAGTCACGAACATGAAGAATCCCCTGGCGTGGTTGGTAGGCATGGCGGCCCTCGTGTTGACCGTGGGCTGTGGTCCCATGGAGCCCGACGAGACGCTGGACACCCCCTCCGAGGACAGCGCTCAGACCAGGGAGGTCTCCGCGGCCGCGACGAAGACCTGCAGGGAGAAGTGTTCCGACAATCTGTCGAGTTGCAACGGCAGATGTGGCGGCAACCTGGGATGCCTGGCGGGCTGCTCCGCCGTCTATTCCATCTGCATCTCTGGCTGTTGAAGCCCCCCTCGAAGTCCCCACACCCCTCCTGGGGCGAGACTCCTCTTCTTCCCGGAGTCTCGCCCCGGGCATCTTCCGCGCCCTGAATCAGTCGACGTGCACGAACACGTCGCTGAAGCTCTGGCTGGAGGATGCGACGTCCTTGCACTCCGTCCCCCCCATCAAGCGCGAGCCCATGTCGAAGAGCACCTGCACATCCAGCGAGCCGGGATAGGGGATGACGGCCTCCGGCGCGGAGTTCTCCGGCGCGGTCAGGTCCACCACCTTCACTGGCGCGCTGCTCGCGTCGCCCGACCACTTCCAGAGGGCGAAGGGGCCACTGCTCTCGTCATGTGGACCGCTGAGGAGCAACATCGCCTGGTGGGCCTCCGACCACGCCATGCCTCGCAGTCCCTGGCCTCCCAGATTCAGGGGGATGGCTCGACCAAACCGAGCAGTGGCTCCCGTGAGGACGGCGTCCGGATTGGTCAGCGTCACCACCAGGGCACTGGAGCCCACGCGTGGGTTGCGGAAGCCGATGGCCAGTTCGCCCGAGGGCAACGCCGCGAGCCCCTCCACGTTGGTGCCGTTCAGCTTTGGCGCGAGCGAGGCCACCGTGGGCTCCGCCAACCGTGAGCGCGCATTCAGCAGCGTGATGACGGCCGAGTCCGGAGCATCCCAGTTGGCGGCGTCGAGCAAGTCACGCAGCAGCGTCGAGGACGTCCCCGCCACCTGCAGGGTGACCGAGGGCACGGTGCCCGCGACATCCAGCGCGAAGAACTTGTAGCGCGACGACTCCAGTTCTCCGTCCTTGTTGCGCGCGTGCGAGCCCGTCACGTAGAGGCGATTGCCCACGCGGGCCACGTCCTCCAGGTCCGCCTCGTCCGACGACGAGAGGCCGATGGCGGCGCTCACGTCCTGGGTCTTCACCGCGGTGGCGCTCTGGCTCCGCGTGTAGATGCGCACGGACTGGGACTCGTCATTCACGTTCAGGAAGTGCGTCCCATCCACCCAGGCGCCACCGGAGCCGTCACAGGTGCCCTTGAACGTCCCCGAGGCGGGCACCTCGCCTCCAGGCGTCCCCGATGCCTCCCACGTCACGGTGAGCCTGGGACGCGACGCCTTCGTCGAGTACTCGCTCGAGCGCAGCTCCAGGCGGTTGTCATTGTCCTTGTTGGCGAGGATGAGGCCCTGATTGCTCGCGGGTGTACTCACCCACCGCTGCACCGCCGCCACCCCCTGGGCATTCAGCGCCACGGTGTACGTGCCCGTCGCGGGCGCTCGAAGCGTGCCCAGCACCGTGGAGTCCCTGTCTCCCGTCCCATCCGCGCCGTTCGAGGCCCAGTCCTGGTTGTTGTCCGCCTGCTCCCAGGTGACCTGGCTCTCCGTCCAACCGCGCGTCAGCGCATACAGCTGATAGTCCTGGTCGGCCTTGTCGGACACGGTGACGGTGAGCGAGGCGGAGCGGACGACGGCGTTGGCTGGAATGGCGGACACGTCCCACGCCAGCAGGGCGAAGTTCTCGTTGCCACTGCCGGCGGGCGTGTCTCCGCTCGCGGAGAGCTTCGTGTCGCTCCCGTGGTTGGCGTCGGAGTCCTCTTCCTCAATCATCGCGTCCCGGGTGCCCGCGTAGTCCGTCGTCGGGGCCACGCCGTCCTGGAATGACGTGCTCTGGGTGGCCGCCAGCGGCTGGGTGAAGGGGAGCGAAGCCTCCAGCTCCGTGTCACGCAGCGCGGGTTCCACTTCTCCGCATCCTCCCAGGAGCCAGGAGGACGCGACGAGCACACCGATGAACGGCCGCTTCAATCCACGCATGTCATTTCCCTCGCGCATCGTGCGAAGCCGCACCGTCTCCTGGCTCGCGAATGGATGCCGTGACGATTCTGTCGAAAGTCCTCGCGGGCGCGTCGACAGCTATCCGGCCGCCCTGCGCAGGGCGTCGAGGTCGAGCTTCTTCATCTTCAACATCGCCTCCGTCACGCGGCGGGACTTCTCCGAGTCCGGGCCCGCGAGCAGTCGAACGAGCTCGGTGGGCACCACCTGCCACGACACGCCGAAGCGGTCCTTGAGCCAGCCACATTGCTGGGCGCGCTCGTCACCGCCTTCGGACAGGCGTGACCAGTAGTGGTCCACCTCCGCCTGCGACTCGCAGTTCACTACCAACGACAGGGCCTCCGTGAACTTGAAGTGGGGACCTCCGTTGATGGCCACGAAGTCCTGGCCGTCGAGCTGGAACTCGAGGGTCATCACCGCGCCAAGGGGCTGACCGCTCACCTTCGCGCTCGGCTCGTTGTAGCGCGTCGTCGTGACGACTCGCGAGTTCGGGAAGACCGACGTGTAGAGCGCGACGGCGGCCTCCGTCTGCTTCTGGTCGGGGAACCACAGGAACGGGGTGATGCGCTGGAACTTGGACATGAGCGGCTCCTTCGGGCTGTGCCTCAGGAGCAAACTGAACAGGGTCCGTGCACCCGGCTCGCCGCCGTGGCTTGAGAGCCCTTGAGCAGCCAATGGGTCGCCTGGCCGAGAGGAGCCGGGTGCTCGACGCGAGCGCGGGCCGGCTCCCCTCCCCTTCAGCTACTCAACCACGTGGACCGTGGCGGTGGTGCTCGCCACGATGCCGACTTCGTCCTGGAAGAGCTCCAGGCCCACCGTGTGGGTGCCCTGGGCATTCGCGGGAATGGCCTTCGTCATCGTGAAGGTGAAGTCGCCACCCGGCGGCAGGTTCACGCCCCAGTCAGACCAGCTCGTGTCCCAGCCCGTCGTGTCGTTGTTCCAGAAGTCGTACCAGACCCAATTGCACGAAGCGGAGTCGTGGTTCTGCACGTACACCGTCCAGGTGACGTCCGTGCCCGGCGCCGCCGTCACCGCCGTGGGCGAGAGCGTGAGCGTGGGAGTCGCGGAGATACAGCGCTCGACGACCTCCTGCGCGGCCGTGCCCCTCACGGTATGGCCATTGCGCGTGACGTCCACGCCCGTGGTGTACGTCCCCGGCGCCGCGGCGTACGGCGTGTAGAGCTGGAGCGTCAGCGACGTCGAACCCGACGCGGCGATGGTGCGCTGCGCGGGCAGCGGGTCGGAGCTCCAGCCCGGCGGGAGGATGGCCGCGAGCTGGAAGACGCTCGGGGTACAGCCCACCGAGTCACGATTGATGATGAGCAGCTCCACCTCGGGGCGGCTTCCAGGCCAGACGGTGGGCTCGAAGGGCGTCACCTCGACCTCGGGCGCGGCTCGGATGCAGGCGGCCTGACGGTACTGGAGGGTCACCGTGAGCGCGGTGCTGGTGGCGGAGACGACCGTCACGGAGAGGTTGCTGTACGGGTCTTCCCACGTCGTGCCCGGCAGCAAGGCCGGGTCGCTCCAGGACGCGGTCCCCGGCGTGAAGTCGAGCAGGTGCGTGCCATCCCGCGTGTCCGCGTCCTCGTAGTGGATGAGCGCGCCACCGAACACCTGGGACGGCAGCGTCGACTCGTAGCTGCCCACCTGCTGGCGGTACTCCAGCCACAGCCACGCGTCATTGCCCTGCCCCCTTCGCACCTTGAGGGCCTTCACGCCGCCTGACGCCACCACCGGCGCGAGCGTGAAGGTGCCTCCCACGCCATCCACCTGGACCACCGAGGACGGAGCCAGCCAGCCGATGCGCGCCTTGTGAGGCACCGCGTAGTGGCCCAGGTTCCAACGACCCATGGTGGAGAAGACGTCGCCGTACTCGTCCAGCGTGCCCGCCAGGTTCAGCAGCGACAGCGGCTCCGCGCCGAAGTCGCGCGTCTGCGAGTGGTTCAGCGACAGGTTGTGCCCCGCCTCGTGCGTGATGAGCTGCACGGCGCTGTCGTGGGTGTTCATCGACTGCGCGACGAGCCACGCGGTGGACGCCGTCACGGTGCCGTCCGGCGTCGCGACCTGACCGCAGGACAACGTGGCCAGCCCCCCGTAGTAGCAGCCCGCCTGCGGACGCGGGTGGACGATGAAGATGCGGTCATATTGCGTGAAGTCGACGTCCGCGTCGGCCGCCTGGAGCGCGGCCGTGCGCATCGCGTCCGACTCCTCGCAGGCATAGGCGCGGTCCAGCGTGTACCAGCCCACCACGTCACCTGTCGTCGTGGTGCGCCCCTCGGAGACCTCGCTCCAGTACCCCGCCAGCGAGCGGCGCGTGGTGGAGAAGAAGGCCTCCTCCATCCCTTGCGGCGTGTTCGAGGGAGTGGCCATGCCAGGGAACGCCGCCATGATGACCAGGCTGCGCTGCACACCGGTGACACCACACGTCCCCAGCGTGGAGCTGGCGGACCGGGTCCGCGTGTCCACCTCCACCGATTGAGCGACGAGCTGGCGCGCCGTCTTCTGTCCACGCAGCTTCACGTGCAGGCCACTGCGCAGGCCCTTCGGCGCGTCGCCCTTGAACACCACCGGGTGACGCTCGCGACCGGTGACGAGGACGTACTCCTCATGAGAGGCGTCGAGCGAGGGCGCATCCACCACCCGGACCTCCAACTCGCCCTCCCACGCCTCCTCGCGCGACACCTGCTCCGGTGTTTGAGCCTCTTCGGATGAAACACAACCCTGAATGCCACAGGCCGCGAACCACACGGCCGCCACCATGTTCCACGTGCGGGACATCTCGCCTCCGGCGAACGGCGTCCCCGAGCGTGTGTCGCCCGAGGAGCGCCGCGCGCCTTGTGCCCCCGCCCGCACGCGGTGGCAACAGCGCAGGTGGAGGGCACGAGGAATTCACCCGGGGGCACGTGGCGAGCCGTCGCACGTGCCCACGTGGAGGAAGACGTCCCTGGTCGCGGGACTCAGGCGGACTTCTTCTTCAACATCCCATGCGGGTCGATGACGAACTTGCGAGCCACGCCCGTGTCGAACTCGTGGTAGCCGCGCGGCGCGTCGTCGAGCGAGATGACGGTGGCGTTGACGGCCTTCGCGATGGGCAGCCGGCCGTGGAGGATGGCCTGCATGAGCTGGCGGTTGTAGCGCAGCACGGGCGTCTGCCCCGTGAAGAACCGATGGGACTTGGCCCAGCCCAACCCGAAGCGCATGCGCAGGTTGCCCTGCTTCGCGGCCTCGTCCTTGGAGCCCGGGTCCTCGGTGACGTAGAGCCCGGGGATGCCGATGCCACCCGCCGCGCGGGTAATCGCCATCAGGGAGTTGAGCACCGTGGCGGGAGCTTCCGTGGTGGCCTGGGCGCCATGGCCGCGCGCCTCGAAGCCCACGGCGTCCACGGAGGCATCCACCTCCGGCACACCGACGACCGCTTCAATCAGCTCCTCGAGCTTGTCGCTCTTGGTCAGGTCGATGGGCTCGAAGCCGGAGGCCTTCGCGTGCTTCAGCCGCTCCGGGTTCATGTCACCCACCATCACCACCGCCGCGCCCAGCACATGCGCGGAGGCCGCCGCCGCGAGCCCCACGGGACCGGCACCCGCGACGTACACCGTGGAGCCGACACCGACGCCCGCCATGACGGCACCATGGAAGCCCGTGGGGAGGATGTCCGACAGCATGGTCAGGTCGAGAATCTTCTCCAGCGCCTGCGCCTTGTCCGGGAAGCGGATGAGGTTGAAGTCCGCGTAGGGGACCATGACGTACTCGGCCTGTCCGCCCACCCAGCCGCCCATGTCCACGTAGCCGTAGGCGCCGCCCGCGCGGCCCTTGTTGACGTTGAGGCACACGCCCGTCTGCTGCTCACGACACGTGCGACAGCGACCACAGGCGACGTTGAAGGGCACGGTGACGAGGTCGCCGATGGCGAGGTACTCGACGTCCTTGCCCTTCTCGATGATTTCTCCGGTGATTTCGTGGCCGAGCACCAGGCCCTTCGGCGCAGTGGTGCGTCCGCGCACCATGTGCTGGTCCGAGCCACAGATGTTGGTGGAGACCACCTTGAGGATGACCCCGTGCTCGATGGATTTCCCCTCGGGGTTCACCATCTTCGGGTAGTCGATGGAGCGCACCTCCACCTTTCCGGGACCCAGATAGACGACGCCGCGATTGCTGGCCATGAGCGGACTCCTCCGATGCGGCCCGGCCGTGCCGCGCCGCGTGCAAAGTCCGGTTAAGGCTGGTGACCCTCCGACTCACTGGCACGCAGGGGCGTGGGGGCCATGAAGGGTGTGCCCTCTCGTCTGCCCTCCTGCCCTTCGACTCAGTCCGGATTATCGCGGCTCGAGGGAGCCCTTCCGTGCGCTCGGCGCTGGTCGTCAGAACCGCGCGGGCGAGGAGAAGTCCAGACGCTCCCCTGAAGCAGGGTGGGTGAAGTCGAGCCCCTCTGCGTGAAGCATCAGCCGCGAGTCTTCGACGCCAAAGCGCGCGTCTCCGACGAGGGGCAGGCCCAGCCCCAACGGATGCGCGGCATGGATGCGCAATTGCATCGCATGACGCGTCCGGGGCCAGAGCAGCACGCGTGTGCGCGACTCGCTTCGCTCCGTGACACGCCACTCCGTCACGGCCTGCTTGCCGTGATTCGGGTTCGCGAGCGTTTCAAGGGCACCTGACGTCGTGCCTCGCAAGGGCACGTCGATACGGCCCTGCTCGACGGCGACGAGTCCTTCGACCCAGGCGACGTGCCGGTGCTCGGCTTCGCCACGCGCGAGCTGGCGCTGGAGCGCGGACTGGGTCGCGGTGTCCCGGGCAATCACCTGGAGGCCCGACACCTCTGACTCCAGCTCGTGGACGAAGCGCGCGGCGCTCAGATCCGGGAAGCGTGGCAGGAGTCTGACAAGCACCGAGTCGCGCGTGGGTGAATGCCGGCCCGGCACCGATGGCAAGCCGTGGGGCTTGTCGACCACGAGCAACGCCGCGTCCTCGTGCAGCACGCGGAGCACGTCCTCGTCGCGGGACGTGACTGGCGAAGCGGGCGCGGGGTCCACGGCCAGGCCCTCCAGCATGAACGGCAGCACTGTTCCGCACTTGTTGTCACACGCCGGGTAATACGCACCCGACCGACGGCCTCCTCCGAGCGGCTCCGCGCCCCACCAGAACTCCGCGAGCGCCAGGGGCTTGAATCCGTGACGGTACGCGCAGGCCAGCAGCTTGGGCGCGGCGCAATCTCCCGCGCCTCCCGGCGGCGGACGCGGCGCGAACAGCGCGGCCATGGACCGCTGCCCGCCTCTCGCGTTGGGGACCGCGAAGCCCTGCGACAGTTGACGCCAGAGGGCTCGGGAACGCTCGGCCCGCTCGTGCGCGACCTCGCTCCGGCGCGATTGGAGTTCCCTCAACTCGGCCTTTCGTCCTCGGGGCTCCTGGGCGAGGCGTGCGCATTGCTCCGTCAGCTCCGCGTGCCTCCGTCCCAGTTCGGCCAGCTCCGCCTCACCCTCGGGCCAGAACGCGGCGCGCGCCACGGGGTCGAACACGGGCGGGACGAAGCCCTCCACGTCCCAAGAGCCGCCCAACATCCCGGAGAACGCGCACAAGTACCCCAGCCGTCCTTCCGGCGCCGCGACGACCAGCACTCCGAACATCTTGCCGCCACCGGGCCACCACAACTCCTCCCACCGCGCATGCTCGCGCCGCAGTCGCTGTTGCAACGCCTCCGCGGCCAGACGGGCCAGTCGCACCGGGGGGCCTGACTCGAATGGGCTGGGGAGGCGCGCCGGCACGTCGCCAGGAAGCGGCGGTGCGTCGAAGTACAGCAGGGTCTGGGAGAAACGCGCCTCGCTCACGGTGATACCCGCGTCGGCATCTATCAGGTCCAGGCACCCGCGTGCGGAAAGCGGGAAAACGTGTGTCGCGGCAGGAGGCCAGGGACGCCAGTGGGAACTGGTGGACACACGACGTGCGGGGCGCACGCCGTGTTCGACAGCCCGCAGGACAGCGTCTATGTCCCTCCCACATGGTGCCCGCTCCGCGAGAGGTGCTGCTGTTCACCCTGGAAGGCCAGCGCTACGGCCTCCCCATGGAGGACGTGCGAGAGCTGATTCGCGCCGTGCGCCTGACACCGCTGCCCCGCGCACCCGATGTCGTCGAAGGCCTGCTCAACCTGCATGGCCAGTTGCTCCCCGTGCTGGACCTGCGCCGGCGCTTCCGTCACCCGGCACGTCCCCTCTCGGCGCTCGACCACCTCATCATCGCCCAGGCGGGCCCGCGTCAGGTCGCGCTGCGCGTGGACCGCGCCGAGGGCCTGCGCGTGCTCGCTCCAGGCGAATGGGATGAGACGCCCCGCGAGCTGCCCGGCGTGGGCTACGTGGCCGGCGCCGCCAAGCTGGAAGACGGACTGGTCCTGGTCCATGACCTGCGCGGCTTTCTCTCCGAGGCCGAGGCGCTGGAGCTGGACACGGCGCTCGCCACCTCGACGGAGCGTCCGTGAGGCAAGGGCCGTGGAGCCACGAGGGCTACCCCGCCGTGCTCGCGCTCGTCGAGGAGCGCGCCGGCCTGGCCCCGCCGAGCTGCCCCGCCTCCGCCGAGGAAGGCATCTCTCGCGCCATGGCTCGCGCCGGCGTGAGTGACTTCGACGAGTATCGCGCGCGCATCACCTCCGACTCCGCCGCGATGGATGACCTCCTCACCGAGCTCACCATCGGCGAGACGTACTTCTTCCGCACCCCCGAGCACTTCGAGTTCCTGCGCCGCGTGGTCCTGCCCGCGCTCCGGGAACGCCATGGCCCGGACTACACCGTGAAGATGTGGAGCGCGGCCTGCTCGTCCGGCGAGGAGCCCTATTCGATGGCGGCCCTGCTGATGAGCGAAGGCTGGGGCGAACACATGGCGGTGTATGCCACCGATGTGTCTCGCGCCTCGCTCGCGCGGGCTCGACGCGGGCACTACGGCGAGTGGTCCATGCGGGGCCCGTGGGCTGAACGGATGCGGGTCCACCTTCGCCCCGAGGGCCGGCAGTACGTCCTGTCGCCCGAGGTGAAGCAACGCGTGCGGTTCAGCTACCTGAACCTCGCACTCGATACGTGGCCGTCGCCGGATTCGGGCATCTGGAAGCTGGACGTCGTCTTCTGTCGCAACGTCCTCATCTACTTCAACGGCTCCACCATCGAGGCCGTGGCCCGCCGACTCCACGCTTCGCTGGGTGAAGGCGGTGTCCTCTTCACCGGACCTTCGGACCCACCGCTCGGAGGGCTCGCTCCGCTGGAGCCCGTCCTCACCGAGTGGGGCGTGTTCTACCGACGGCTCCCCCCCGGCACCACCGTGGCCGTCCCCGATGCGTCGCCGTTCGGTGACCGGGGGCGGATGACGGTGCCGCCTTCCGGCGGAGGCCACCCCGCGCATTCGGGTGAGGGCGGCGTGGGTACCGCACCCGGAGGAAGTGCGCGCACCGAGACAGGGGCTTCCGGCAGCACCACACGCTTCCCGGGCGGTGGAGCCGCGAGCCCCTCCGGAGGCCGCGCGGGCGCTCCGGGCTCGGGCCCTTCGGGTGCGGCGACAGGCATCGGCACCTCTGGATTCGCTCCGGGCTCGGGCGCGGCGACAGGCAGCGGCGCCCCTGGCTTCGCTCCCGGTTCGGGCACGACGACAGGCACCCCCGGATTCCCTCCAGGCCCGGGTACATCGGGCACGACTCCCGGACGAGGCTCGGGCTCCACGAGCGCGGGCACGGCGGGAACGACTCACGGACGAGGCACGGGCCCCACGAGCGCGGGCACGGCGGGCGCGGCTCACGGAAGCAACGTCGGCGTGTCTGGCTTTGCACCAGGCGCGGGCACACCGGGTGCGATTCAGGGAACTGGGAGTCCCTCGCCTCGCGCTCCGAGCCCCTCCGAACTCTCCGCTGCCCGCCGCGCGCTGGAGCGCGGGGACTGGCGCGAGGCCGCGCTTCGCATGGGCGCGCTCGATTCAGACCCGGACACGGCCACCGCCGCCGTGCGCGCCATCGCGAACCTCGACGCCCAGGCCGCCGTCTACGCCAGCGCCGAGGCCGCCTCCCGCCATCCCCTCGTCCCCGACCTGCGCTACCTCGAAGCCCTGCTCCTCCTCGGCCAGGGACGTCTGCCCGACGCCGAGCGCTCCGTCCGTCAGGCCCTGTACCTGGAGCCCACCCTCGCCGTGGCGTGGCTCGTCCTGGGACGCGTGCTGCGCCGACTCGGTGACACCCCTGGCGCGCTCAAGGCCCTGCGCGAAGCAGAGGCCCTCTGTGAAGCCCTTCCTCCCGATGCCCCCCTGCCACTCGCGGAGGGAGAACACGCCCGGGACCTCGCACGCGCCGCGCGCGATGAACGCATCCGCTTGGAGAACCCCCTGACTGAAGGCAAGGCACCCTGATGGCTGGCCCTCACGGCATCGACTGGGATTCCGTCCGCGCCCGGCTCGCGAACCTCGTGGCCTCTCGCGAAGCAGAAGGCGCCCTCAGCCCCGAGGCGGAGGCCGCGCTCCTCGACGAGCGCGCTCGCGTCTTGAGCCGCCCCCCCACGCCCGAGGTCGCTCCCGGCACCCTGCGCGAGATGGTGCGCTTTCGCGCCGCCAGCCAGACCTACGCCCTGGAGTCACGCTTCGTGCTGGAGGTCGTCCGCGCCGCGGAGGTGGTGCCCCTGCCCGGCTCGCCTCCCACGCTGCGCGGGCTCACCCTGCTCCATGGCGAGGTCCTCCCCGTGGTGGAGCTCGCCCCGCTCTTCGGCCGCGCTCCGGCGGAGAGCTCGGGCCCCCTGCTGGTGCTGGGGACGAACCGGGCCGAGCTGGGCGTGCGCACCGAGGAAGTCCACGAAGTCACCCAGGTGTCGAGCCAGGACCTGTTGCCCGCCCCCGTCACCCTCGCGGATTCCGCCGGGGGACTGGTGTTCGCGGCCGACAGGGACGGAACACTCTTGCTGGAGGGCGAGGCACTGCTGGGTGACAGTCGCCTCGTGTTCGATTTGTCCGACGAAGGAGTCGTATGAACATCGGGAACCGCATCGCGCTCGGCTTCGGACTGTCCTTGATGGTGTTGCTCATCCTGGCGGTCGTCGCCTTCCAGGGCGCACGCCAGCTCACGGACACCACCGAGGGGCTGCTCAAGGCCCATGAAAACTTCCGCCTCGTCCGCGAGGTGCGCGCCCTGCTCATCGACGCGGAGACCGGCCAGCGCGGCTTCCTGCTCACGGGCGAGGACCCGTACCTGGAGCCCTATCAGGCGGCCCTCTCCTCGCTCCAGCAGGACATGAACATGCTGCGCGACGCGATGGCCCCCTTCCCCGACCAGCGCAACCGCATGGTGCGACTGGAGCCGCTCGTGACGGGCCGTCTGGCGCTGCTCGAGGAGGGCATCCGCCAGCGCCGTGAAAAGGGTCTGGAGGGCTCGCTTCCCATCGTCCGGGGCAACCGGGGCAAGCAGCTCATGGACCAGATTCGCGACGTCATCAACGAGATGCTCGCGGAGGAGCAGGAGCGCTGGACCGAGCACTCCGAGGCTGCTCGGGACACCGCGCGGCAAATCATGTGGGTGCTCGCCATCTGCACCGTGCTGGGACTCATCCTCGTCTCGGCGGGCAGCTATCTCGTCACGCGCAGCATCACCCTCCCGCTGCGCAGGCTCATGATTGGCACGGAGCAGCTCGGCCGCGGCGAGCTCACCCACCGCATCGACCTGAAGGGCCGCGACGAGATGGCGGAGCTGGCGCGCGCCTTCAACGAGATGGCCGAGCGGCGCCAACAGTCGGAGGCACAAATCGCCAAGCAGTCCGAGCAGCGCGAGCACACGCTGCGGACCGTGGCGGAGTTCGTCAATCAGCTCGCGGGCGCCAGCTCCGAAATCCTCGCCAGCACCACGGAGCAGGTGGCCAGCGCGCAGGAGCAGGGCAGCGCGGTGACGGAGACGGTGAGCACCATCGAGGAAATCACCAAGACGTCCGAGGAGGCCGCTGGCCGCGCTCGCAACGTCAGCGACTCCGCGCGCCACGCCGAGGAAGTGGGACGCAGCGGACGGCGCACCGTGGAAGAGGCCGTCGCCTCCATGGGCACCGTGCGCGAGCAGGTGGAGTCCATCGCCTCGCGCATCCTCGCCCTCGCCGAGCAGGCCCAGGCCATTGGCGACATCATCACCACCGTCAATGACATCTCAGAGCAGACGCACATGCTCGCGCTCAACGCCTCCATCGAGGCCAGCCGCGCCGGAGAGAATGGCCGGGGCTTCGCCGTGGTCGCCGCCGAGGTGAAGGCGCTGGCGGACCAGTCCAAGAAGGCCACAGGTCAGGTGCGTCAGATTCTGGGACAGATTCAGAAGGCCACCCACGGCGCGGTGATGACCACCGAGGAAGGCACCAAGAGCGTGGCGGCGACCACGCGCATCGTCGCCGAGGCGGGCTCCACCATCCAGTCGCTGTCGGACCTGCTGGCCCAGGCGTCGCTCACCGCCGCGCAAATCGCCGCGTCCGCCAACCAGCAGGCCACCGGAATCGCCCAGATTCGCCAGGCGATGCATGACGTCAACCAGGCCACGCAGCAGGGCCTGATGTCCTCCCGCCAGACGGAGCGGGCCATGCAGGACATCAACGGCATGGGCCAGAAGCTCAAGAACCTGCTCGAAGAGTACGGGCGCTGATGGACCGCGACCGGCTCGCCCAGGCACTGCTGGCCACGTTCCTCGAGGAGCTCGAGGGGCATGTGGCCTCGCTCAACCGGGACCTGCTCGCGTTGGAGCGGGAGCAGGGGACGCCGCGCGCCGCGGAGCGGGTTGCCGCGCTCCTGCGCACGCTGCACAGCGTGAAGGGCGCCGCGCGCGCGGCCAGTGCCCTGCTCGTGGAGACGGCGTGTCACCGGCTGGAGGAAGTGCTGGAGCCGCTGCGCGACGGGCGCACCGCGTCGCCCGAGCTGTATGAGCTGTGCTTCGCCGCCGTGGATGCGCTGGACGACGCGGGGAGGCGGCTCGCCTCGAAGCAGGAGCTGGCCGGCTCGCCGCTCGACACGTTGTTGCCGGACCTGGAGCGCGCGGCCAACGGCGACGTGTCGGCGCCCCACGCGACGGGCACGACGCCCCATGCACCGGGGGCGGCACGACCTACCGGCGCCACCGACGAGTCTTCCCGTGCACCGGGCGCATCCGCCGCGCGTTCCCGTGCGCCGGGCTCCGCCGCCGAGCCTTCGCGCGCGGCGGGCGCCGCCTCCGAGTCTTCTCGGATGCCCGGCTCCTCCGCCGAGTCTTCCCGGATGCCCGGCTCCTCCGCCGAGTCTTCTCGGATGCCCGGCGCCTCCGCCGAGTCTCCTCGGATGCCCGGCGCCTCCGCCGAATCCTCCGCGCCCGAATCCCCGCCCTCAAGCCCCGTGCTGGAAGCGACGTTGCCGGTGCGCGTATCGGCGCAGAAGCTGGACGCGCTGCTCTCTCGTAGCGGCGAGCTGCGGGTGGCCTCGCTGCGGCTGGAAGGGCGAACGGAGACGCTGGAGGGCGTGCGCGAGGAGCTGGCGCGCATGCGCGAGGCGGTGCAGGGCACGGAGGCCGAGTCCTCGCTGCGCCGGGCCGAGAAGGAGCTGGCGCGCGTGACTCGCGAGCTAGCGGCGGACCAGCGGACCCTGAGCGGCGTGGCCACGGGCATGGACGACGAGGTCCGCCGCGCGCGCACCCTGCCCTTCCTGGAAGGCTGCGAGGGATTGGAGCGCGCCGCGCGCGACGTGGCCCGCTCCGAAGGCAAGAAGGCGCGACTGGAGGTCCACGGCGGCGCGCTCGAACTCGACCGCTCCCTGCTCCAATCCCTGCGCGAGCCCATGCTCCACCTGGTGCGCAACGCCGTGGCCCACGGCCTGGAGTCACCCGAGGAGCGCCGCCGCGCGCACAAGCCCGAGGAAGGCCGCGTCACCCTGTCCGCGCGCCTGCGCGGCAGCCGCGTGGAAGTGACGGTGGAGGACGATGGACGCGGACTGAATCTGGATGCGCTGCGAGCACGCGCCGTAGCCCACGGCATCGATGCCCCCGAGGACGATGAGGACGCCGCGCGCCTCGCGTTCCACTCCGGACTGTCCACCTCCACGCGCGTGACGGAGGTCGCGGGCCGAGGCGTGGGACTGGACGTGGTGCGCACGCAGGTGGAGGCGATGCGCGGCACGGTGGAGGTGAGCACACAGCCGGGCCAGGGCGCGCGCTTCGCGCTCGACGTGCCCCTCACGCTGAGCACCTTGCGCGTCCTGCTGGTGTCCGCGGGAGGACAGATTCTCGCGCTGGCCAGCGAGGGCGTCGCGAGGCTGGTGCGGCTGTCCCCCGACGAAGTGCGCGACGTGGAGGGCCGTCCGACATGGGTGGCGGAAGACGCGCTGGTGCCCCTGGCCTCGCTGGCGGACGTGCTGGGGCTGCCCCCGGGGCCGCCGCGTCAGCGCCGGGGAGCGGTGGTGCTGGCGGCCGGCACCGCGCGCGCCGCGCTGGTGGTGGATGAGGTCCTGGCCGAACAGGAGGCCCTCGTCCGGGCGCTCGGGCCGCGCGTGCGGCGCGCTCGCCACGTGTCCGCGGCGGCGGTGCTGCCAGACGGACGGCTGTCGCTCCTGCTCAACCCCGTGTCCCTCGTGCGGGCCGCGGGGGGCCGTCCCTCCACGGCGCTGTTCCCCGCCCCGGTGACCCAGCGGACGCGGCGACGCATCGTCCTGGCGGACGACTCGCCCACCACCCGCGCGCTGGAGCAGAGCATCCTGGAGGGCGCTGGCTACGACGTGGTGCCCTGTGTCGACGGCGCCGAGGCCTGGGAGCGGCTCCAGGCGGGCGGCGCGGACGCCCTGGTGCTGGACGTGGAGATGCCTCGGATGGACGGCATCGCCCTCACCGAGGCCGTGCGTGCCTCCCCGCGCTTCGCGAGGCTGCCGGTCATCCTCGTCACCGCCAGGGGACGGCCCGAGGACAAGGCTCGCGGGCTGCAAGCCGGGGCCAGTGCCTATCTTGTGAAAAGCGCCTTCGACCCGACGAGCCTGCTGGAGACCTTGAGACGACTTCTATGAGGACAGAACCGTTGCGCATCGTGGTGGCCGAGGACTCTCCCACCGCCCGTCGACTGCTCGTGGAAATCCTCCGCGCCGACCCGGGGCTGAGCGTGGTGGGCGAAGCCAAGGACGGCGTGGAGGCGATGGAACTCACCCAGCGTCTGCGGCCCAACCTGGTGACGATGGACATCCAGATGCCGCGCATGGATGGCCTGGAGGCCACCCGTCGCATCATGACGGAGGTGCCTACGCCCGTCGTCGTCGTCTCCACGCTGGTGGAGCGCGACATCCAGACGTCCATGGCGGCGTTGAGGGCCGGAGCGCTCGCGGTGCTCCAGAAGCCCCTGGGCCCCGAGTCCCCCGACTTCGACGCGGACAGCCGCCGCCTGCGCGACACCCTCAAGGCCATGGCCGAGGTGAAGGTCGTCCGCCGCTGGCCGGACCGGGGCACCGCGCAGACCGCGCCCGCCCCCAGGCCCGCGCCTCGCGCGAAGTCGCTCCGGGCGTCAGTGGTCGCCCTGGCCGCGTCCACCGGTGGACCGGCCGCCTTGTTCCGGCTCCTGTCGGAATTGCCCGCGGACTTCCCCGCGCCCCTGCTGGTGGTGCAGCACATCGCCATCGGCTTCGGCCAGGGTCTGGCGTCCTGGCTGGCCACGGCGGGCCCGCTGCCGGTGCGGGTGGCGGAAGAGGGGGAGCTGCTCCTGCCCGGGCACGTCTACCTGGCGCCGGACGACCGGCACCTGGGCGTCCAGGACGGCCGGGCCCAGGTGTCCAAGGCCGCCCCCGTCAACGGCTTCCGTCCCTCCGCGACGTGGCTGTTCCGCTCCGTCGCGCGCGCGCACGGCCCCGAGGCCCTGGCGGTCATCCTCACCGGCATGGGCCAGGATGGCCTGGAGGGGACCCGAGAGCTGCGCGAAGCCGGAGGCCGCGTGCTGGCCCAGGACGAGGAGTCCTCGGTCGTCTTCGGCATGCCCGGCGTCGTGGTGAGCGCGGGGCTGGCGGACGAGGTCGTCTCCCTGGCCGCCCTGCCTTCCCGCTTGTTGCTCGCTGTCCGGGCGGACACGCAGCCGGGGTGAGCCACAATATCCGCTACTGAATCCTTGCTGGGCGCCTGCCTGGCCCGGAATGGCCTCCGGGTCCTGGGGTGTCAATATCCCGTCAGCCCTTCCGCGTTCCGATGAGCCCTGCCCTGCCTTCCTTCGTCTCCGCCTTCACCGCGCTCCCCGACCCGGCCTACGTCCTCGATGCCACGGGTCGCATCCTCGCGTGCAGCGCCTCGGGAGCGCGGGCGTTCGGCCGGGGGACCGATGGGCTGGAAGGCCGTCAGTGGACCGAGCTCGGCGTACCCGTGGAGGACGCCGCGCGACTGGAGGTGGCGCGAGTCCAGGCGTCGACTCGCGGCGACGCCGTCACGGTGGAGCTGCCCTGGCCGGTGGACACGGGCCTGCGCCGCCACGCGCTGGTGCTCACGCCCCTTGCGACCGAGGAGGGCACAAGCACCGTGCTGGTGACGGCGAGGCCGCTCACGGAAGCCGAGGCCGTGTACTCCCGCGCCCTGGAGCTGGAGCAGGCGGCGCGCGCGGAGGTCGAGCAGGCCGAGCGACGCCGCTCGTTCCTCTACCAGGCGATGACGACGCTGTTCACCCATCCGCCCGACCCCCACGGCATGTACACGCTGCTGGCGCACCTGGCGGTGCCGGACCTGGCGGACTGGTGTCTGGTGGATGCGCTGGAGCAGGGCCCGTGGGTGTCCCGCGTGGCGGCGGCCTGCCTGGACCCGACGCAGCAGGAGCGCGCGAGCACGCTGCCCCAGCGCATCGAGAAGCGCGACGACGCACCGGTGGGTCTCTTGCGCGTGCTGTACACCGGGGAGCCGGAGCTGGTGCCCGCGGTGACGGATTCGCTCCTGCGCGCGGCGGCGGCGGAGCCGGCGCACCCGGCCCTGCTGCGCACGCTCCAGGCGCGCTCGTACATGATCATCCCGCTGCGCGCGCGCGGGAACACGCTGGGCGCGGTGACCTTCGTCTCCTCGGGCTCGGGGCGGCGGTACGGCCCGGATGACCTGGCGCTGGCGGAGGACCTGTGCCTGCGCGCAAGCCTCGCCATCGACAACGCGCGGCTGGTGGGTGAATCGCGCAGGGCCGCCCGGGCGCGCGAGGACCTGCTGGCCGTGGTGTCGCACGACTTGAAGAACCCGCTGGGCGTGGTGCAACTGGGCGCGGCGCTGCTCTTGCGCGGGCCGGGCGCGCGGCCGGGCGGAGAGAGCGTGACGAAGCAGGCCACGCGCATCCAGGACGCGACGGACCGGATGTCGCGCCTCATCTCCGACCTGCTGGACTGGGGCCGGCTGGAGGCGGGCGGGCTGCCGCTGGAGCTGGGAGAGCACTCGGTGGCGGGGCTCGTCGCGGAGGCGATGGAGTCCATCCGGCCCCTGGCGGAGGCCAAGGGACTGCACCTGCACCCCCAGCCTCCCGCCGAGGACGTGCGCACCCGGTGCGACAGGACGCGGGTGCTCCAGGTGATGGGCAACCTCCTGGGCAACGCGGTGAAGTTCACCCCGGCGGGCGGCGACCTGGAGGTGGGGGCGTCCGTGCGCAACGGCGAGGTGTGCTTCCACGTCCGGGACACGGGCGCGGGCATCGACGCGGAGGCGCTGCCCCACATCTTCGACCGGTACTGGCAGGCGCGCGACGCGGCCAGCCGGGGCACGGGGCTGGGGCTCGCCATCGCCAAGGGACTGGTCGAGGCCCACGGCGGGAGCATCCACGCGCGGAGCGCTCCGGGCGAGGGCAGCACGTTCTCCTTCACGCTGCCATTGGCCCACGTGTCCACCGCGCCCCACTCCGGCCGCCCACGCCCTCGCGCGGACGCCTGAGTTTCGCCGGGGACGGGTAGAGTCCTCCCCGGATGATCACCACGGAGCCGCTTCCCACCGCCCTGCTGCTCGCCGTCTGCGGCGCCCTGCTCGCGCTCAGCGTGCTGTTCAGCCGCGCGTCCGGCCGCTTTGGCATCCCCGTGGCGCTGTTGTTCCTGGGCGTGGGCATGGCGGCCGGCTCCGACGGGCCCGGCGGCATCGACTTCGACAACTACGGCTTCGCCTTCCGCCTGGGGACGGTGGCGCTGGTCCTCATCCTCTTCGACGGTGGCCTCAACACGCCCTTGGCGGCCATCCACTCCGCGTTGCGCCCGGCGGCGGTGCTGGCGACGGTGGGCGTGGTGGCCACGGCCGCGTTGATGGGCGCGGCGGCGCACTTCCTCTTCGACTTCCCGTGGACGCAGGCGCTGCTGCTGGGCGCCATCGTCTCCTCCACGGACGCGGCGGCCGTCTTCTCCGTGCTGCGAGGCAGCGGGCTGCACCTGAAGCGGCGGGTGGGCACCACGCTGGAGCTGGAGTCGGGCCTCAACGACCCGATGGCCGTCATCCTCACCACCGGCCTGACGCACACCCTGGCGAGCGGGAAGCCTCCGGGGTGGGAGCTGGCGGTGGAGGCGGTGGTGCAGATGGTGGTGGGCGCCGGCCTGGGCCTGGCCATGGGCTGGGGCGCGCGGCTCCTGCTCAAGCGGTTGCGCCTGCGCGTGGCGGGGCTCTATCCGGTGATGACGCTGGCCCTGGCGCTGTTGTCCTTCGGCCTGCCCACGCTCCTGCACGGCAGCGGCTTCCTGGCCGTGTACATCGTGGGCATCGCGCTGGGCAACGAGACCATCCGCTACCGCACCGGCCTGTTGCGCGTGCATGACGCGCTGGCGTGGCTGTCCCAGGTGTTGATGTTCCTGGTGCTCGGGTTGCTGGTGTATCCGCGCAACCTCATCAGCGTGGCCGGAGTGGGCCTGGGCCTGGGCCTCATCCTCGCCTTCGTGGCGAGGCCGCTGGCGGCGCTGCTGTGCCTGTTGCCCTTCCGGTTTCCCCTGGGGGAAATCGTCTACACGGGCTGGGTGGGACTGCGCGGCGCGGTGCCCATCATCCTGGCCACCTTCCCGGTGCTGTCCGGCACGGAGGGCTCGCGAGACATCTTCAACATCGTGTTCTTCATCGTGGTGGTGAACGGGCTGGTACCCGGCGCCACGGTGCCGTGGGTGACACGCAAGCTGGGGCTCGCGGCCAACGTGCCCGAGCCGCCCCAGGCCGTGCTCGAAATCGCCTCCACGCAGTTGCTCAAGGGCGAGGTCAGCTCGTTCTACATCCACCAGGCCTCCGCCGTGGCCGGCGAGCGACTGGCGGACCTGCCCTTTCCTCCGGGCTCCTCCGCGATGCTGCTGGTGCGAGGCCAGGAGCTCGTCGCCCCCAAGGGCGACACCGTGTTCCAGCAAGGGGACCACGTGTATGTCATCAGCCACACCGAGGACCTGGCCCTGCTGCGGCTGCTCTTCGGCCAGCAGGAGGACGAGTAGCCACGGCCGTCGTTTCCATTGCCCGGGTCTGGACCGGCCGCTAGCTTGGGCGGGCGATGCGGGTCTCGACAGTCCTTGAGCGTGAGTCGATTCAAGTCATGGACTTCCGGTGCGACGCCGGCCCCGATGACGCGCCCTTCGCCGAGGTGCACCGCGCCTTCTCCGTGGCCTACGTGCGCAAGGGCACCTTCTGCTACCGCACGCGCGGTGAGTCCTTCGAGCTGGTCGCGGGCTCGCTGCTGATAGGTCACCCCGGGGATGAGTACATGTGCTCGCACGAGCACCTCCGCGGCGATGAGTGCCTGTCCTTCAAGCTGGCTCCGGCGCTGCTGGAGTCGATGGGGCTTTCGCCCGATGGCTGGCGCAGCGGCGGGGTTCCGCCCCTGCCGGAGCTGATGGTGCTGGGGGAGCTGGCCCAGGCCACCGCCGAAGGGACGAGCGACGTGGGGATGGACGAGGTGGGCCTGGTGTTCGCGGCCCGCTTCGCCGAGGTCGTCACGGGGCGGACCGACAAGGCGCCCTCGGCGCGGCCCGTGGACCGGCGGCGCGTGGTGGAGTCGGCGCTGTGGCTGGATGCGCACTCGGGCGAGGATATCGACCTGGAGGGCGCGGCGAAGGAGGCCGGGCTCAGCCCGTTCCACTACCTGCGACTCTTCTCGAAAGTCGTCGGCGTGACGCCGCACCAGTACCTGCTGCGCTCCCGCCTGCGTCACGCGGCGCGGCTGCTCGCGGACGACTCGCGCTCCATCACCGACGTGGCCTTCGACGTCGGCTTCGGCGACCTCTCCAACTTCGTGCGCACCTTCCACCGCGCCGCCGGAGTGTCCCCCGGACGCTTCCGTCAGGCGGCCCGGGGCGAGCGCAATTTCCTCCAAGAGCGACTCGCCCCTCGCCCCGTACGGTGACGGCCTCTCTCACACAGAGGTCATCGTGTTCGACCACATCGGCTTGAAGGTGAAGGACCTGGACGCCAGCGTGCGCTTCTACACCGCCGCGCTCGCGCCCCTGGGATTTGGACTGTGCTCGCGAGACGACTCGGGCGCGGGCTTTGGCCCTCCGGGTGAGCCCGCGCTGTGGCTCTACCCCACCCAGGGCGCGACGGGGCCTGGCACCCACCTGGCGTTCCGCGCCTCGCAGCACGCCGCCGTGGACCGCTTCCACGCGAGCGGGCTGGAGGCCGGCGGTCAAGACAATGGGAAGCCCGGCGTGCGCGCCGACTACAGCCCCACGTACTACGCCGCGTTCCTGAAGGACCCCGACGGCAACAACGTCGAGGCCGTCTGTCTGAAGTGACTTCGGGCGAGGCGCTCCCGGCGTGTGGCCCACCGGGAGCGTTTCGGCGCGGTGCTACTGCCGCATCATCTCGTGCTGGAAGCGGGCCTCGGCCTTCTTCGTCGGGTCCGCGTGGTCCGGGTGGAAGTCCGGCTTCAGGTCGAAGTCCACGCGCAGGACGCGGCCGGTGAAGCGGGAATTGGACGGGTACTCGGGGCTTACCGCCGTGCCCTTGTCCCAGCCCACGTCGAACGTCTCATCCATGGAGTAGCCCACCGGCACCGTCCTGGGAATCTGGGCTTCCGCCACCTTCTTCCCGTCGACGAAGAGCCGCCCCGTGCCACCCGCGCCGAAGGGCTCCGGTCCGGTCTTCTCGAACTCGTAGCGGAGCACGTGCTTGCCGGGCTTCAGCGCTTCCTTGCCACGCAGATACGTCAGCTCGGGCCCGGGGAAGTTGTAGCAGAACACCGGCACGCCCTCCTTGAGGTACAGCGAGAAGCCCGCGGAGCTTCCGCCGAGCGCGACGACGGGGCCTCGGGCGTCACCCGCGGGCACCTCCACCTGGGCCGTCATCTCCCAGGAGCGGTTCTTCGTGTCCGGCCCGGCGAACTCCTGGATGCGCACGGCGCCCTCGTAATACGTCAGGCGCTCGCGCTCCGCGTAGAGCCCCGCGCGTCCCAGCGCGCGCATCTGGAAGCGGTCATCCAGCGGCAACACCTGGTAGCGCCCCGCCTCCGCCCACCACAGGCCCACCAGCTCGATGAGCTTCTTCACCATCGGGTCGCTCAGGTTCGCGCGGTCCCTGCCCTTCATCAGGTCGTTCGACTCGGTGGGGTCCTCCACGACGTTGTAGAGCTCCCAGTGGTCCTCGTCGAAGCTCCACCGCGCCTTGTTCTCCCACGGCTTGCGCCCGTGGTACGTCACGACCTTCCAGCCGTCGTGGTACAGGCCCCGGTTGCCGAGCATCTCGAAGTACTGGGTGACGTGGTTGGTTGGCGCCTTCGCGTCGCTGAACGAGTAGTTCATCGGGTAGCCCTCGACGGGCTCCTGCTGCACGGAGTTGATGAAGCGCGGGGCCTCCACGCCAATCGCTTCCAGAATCGTCGGGACGATATCGATGCAGTGGTGGTACTGCGTGCGCAGCTCGCCCCTGGCTTCGATTCCGCGCGGCCAGTGGACGATGAGCGGGTTTCGCACCCCGCCGAAGTGTGTGTACTGCTTGCAGAGCTGGAACGGTGTGTTGCCCGCCATGGCCCAGCCCACCGGGTAGTGGTTGTACGAGCCGGGCTGGCCGAACTGGTCGATGCGCGCCAGGTTCTGCGCCACGGTCTCCTCGGCGTTGTTCGCCACGGACTGCTCGTTGAACAGGCCCGTCAGCGTGCCCTCACCCGAGGAGCCGTTGTCCCCGATGAAGACGAACACCAGCGTGTTGTCGAGCTGCCCCGTGCGCTCCAGGAACTCCATCAGCCGGCCGAGCTGCGCATCGGCGTGTTCGATGAAGCCCGCGTACAGCTCCGCCATGCGCGCGAAGAGGCGCTTCTCGTCGGCGGAGAGCGAGTCCCACTTCTGCACGCCCTCCAGCATGGGCGCGAGCTTCGCGTGCTCGGGGATGATGCCCAGCTTCTTCTGCTGGGCCAGCACCTTCTCGCGGTAGGCGTCCCAGCCCAGGTCGAACTGGCCCTTGTACTTGTCCGCCCACTCAGGCGCGACGTGGTGGGGCGCGTGCGCGCACCCCAGCGCGAGCCACGTCAGCCAGGGCTTCGCCGGGTCCGCCGAGTGGTGCTGCGAAATCCAGCTCATGGCCCGGTCCACGAGGTCCGCGGACAGGTGGTAGCCCTCTTCGGGCGTGGCCGGCGGGTCGACGGCCTCGCGGTCCAGGAAGAGCTTGGGCTCCCATTGGTCGCAGTCGCCTCCGAGGAAGCCATAGAAGCGGTCGAAGCCAAAGACGGAGCCCGTGGGCCAGCGGTCATAGGGCCCGGCGATGGTCGTCTCTTCGGAAGGCGTGTTGTGCCACTTGCCAATGCAGTAGCTGGTGTAGCCGTGTTGATGGAGCATGGCGGGTACTCCCGCCTTGTCCTGCGGCTGACGGCCGTTGTAGCCGGGGAAGCCCGTGGCCAGTTCGGTGATGTTGGCCATGCCCACGGAGTGGTGGTTGCGGCCCGTCACGAGGCAGGAGCGCGTGGGCGAGCACAGCGCGGTGGTGGTGAAGTGCGTGTAGCGCAGGCCCTGCTGTGCCAGCTTCATCAGCGTGGGCGTGCGAATCATGCCGCCGAAGGGCTCACACCAGCCGAAGCCGACGTCGTCCAGGATGACGTAGAGGATGTTGGGCGCGTCCTTCGGCGCCTTGGGTGGCATCGGGAAGGCCGGCTCTGATTCCTCGTACGTGCGACCAATCCGGCCAGGGAAGCGCTCTCCCTCCCGGTAGGTCTTCATCGTGTCCGCTTTCACACCACCGCCACCGTTGCCACCCTGATTCTTGCGCTTGTCCTTGCTCATACAGGCCTCCCGGGCACCGCCTGAAGGTGAAGGGCCGCGTGAACGACGGCATCGGCCTGGCGGCTCGGGCGGACGAGGGGTCGAGCGGAGGGCGTGTCAGGTCACCGGAGCGGACTCGGTGCTCCTGGAGCTAGCGCCTCGGAGTCCTCTTCCTTCGCGCGCCCGTCGTCGGGGCGGACGCGGCGGCGCGCAGGATGCGGCGGAAGGTGGGGCATTCCAGGTGGCTCGGCGCGGGGCAGACTGCGGCGTGCCGAAGGCCGTCGCGCATGATGCCGAGCTCGCGAATCGTCCTGTCGAGTTCCTCCGCCTTGGCCACGAGCAGGGGTCGGTCGATGCGCAGCCGCCCGTCCGGCGCGAACATGTGCGCGATGTCATCGAGCGAGAAGCCGGCGGCGCGCCCCAGTGAAATCAGCGCCAGTCGCTCCAGGACATCGGGAGCGAACAGCCGGCGCAGGCCCCGCCTGCCGGTGGAGGCAAGCAGCCCCTTCCCTTCATAGAACCGCAGCGTCGAGGCGGGAACGCCGGACCGCCGCGCCACCTCCGTGATGTCCAGGTCTCTCACCTGCTTGACCTCAAGTCGACTTGAAGTGGCACAGTCGAGCTTACGCTGCCTGAAGGCAAGTCGGAGGAGACATCCATGACCGCGACGAACCCACTTGGAGACGAGCAGACGAAACTCTGGAACGGCACCGCCGGACACGCCTGGGTCGACATGCAGGAGTTGATCGACTCCATGTACAAGCCGCTCGAGGACATGCTCGTGGCGGCGGTGTCCCCGGACTCTGGAGGCCGGGTGCTCGACATCGGCTGTGGCACGGGCGGCACCACGCTCGCCGTCGCTCGACGGTTGGGGGCACAAGGTCGCTGTCTCGGCATCGACATCTCGGACCCGATGCTCGCCACCGCTCGGGCGAGGGCGGAGCGGGAAGGCACGCCGGCGCGGTTCGTCCACGCCAACGCGCAGAGCCATGTGTTCGAGCCCGCGAGCTTCGACCAGCTCATCTCTCGCTTCGGCGTCATGTTCTTCGATGACCCGGTCCGGGCCTTCACAAACCTGAGAAGTGCCGCGAGGGACGGCGCGGAGCTCCGGTTCATCGCCTGGCGGAGTGCCGCGGAGAATCCGTTCATGACCACCTCCGAGCGCACGGCGGCACCGCTCCTGCCCAACCTCCCCGCCCGTCGGCCGGGTGGTCCGGGACAGTTCGCCTTCGCGGACCCGCACCGGGTGCAATCCATCCTGGAGGAGAGCGGCTGGGCCGAAGTCGAACTCCGGCCCATCGACGTCGAGTGCGCCTTTCCCGAGAAGGAGCTGGTCCGTTACCTGTCCCGGCTCGGGCCCGTCGGAATGTTCCTCCAGGAGACGGACGAGCGGACTCGCACCAAGGTTGTCGATGCGGTCCGCGTCGCCTTCGAGCCCTTCGTGCATGGCACGGAGGTCCGCTTCACCGCGGCCTGCTGGTGGATATGCGCTCGGGCGCCATCCGCGTCAGTCGGCTAGCAGCATCAACAATGCCGCCTGGGCTTTCGGTGGCAGGTCGACAGCGGCCCGCCCCTGGGAACACCTGGGCGAGCCGCTTCAATCAAACGCACATCATCATCCAGACACATCAAATCCCATTCCAGGCCGAAAGGACAGCCAGCATCACACGCATTCCCTGACAAACAAAAGGGCTCCCACCCCATGTCATTCCTGACTCGACTATTCCCAGACACAGAGGTCAGGCAGAATCCCCTCCATCCCTGGAGGCCCACAATGTCATACCCTGCAATGCCCCGCCGGAGCCTTGTCGCTGTCCTCGCAGCAAGCCTGTCGCTGACGGCCTGTGGCGGTATGCCCGAGGGCGAGCCGAGCGCGGGTGAGCCCATCCCCGAGGATGTGGGCACTGCAAGCAAGGCACTGGTCGTCCCTGTGGCGACATTGATCTGTACCCGTCCCGTGGGTGGGAGCCTGGGTTGTGTCGCTTCGGCATCGGGCGGCGTCGCGCCCTACACCTTCTACTGGGGGCAACAGACGTACCGCTACGACACCAACAAGGTCTACACCTCGCTCTTCAACCCCGGAACCACGCTGCGCGGCTATGGCTGCTACGCTCCCACCGAGACATTCCCCGGGGACACCTCCATCAAACCCAAGGTGTATGTGGTCGACTCCACGGGAGCCCAGTCGAGCACCGTCGTTCACCCAGACTGGGTCCCCTGCAGTTGAGCTGTTCGCTGACCGCACCCGGTAGCAGCTCATCCAGGACCTGGATGAGCTGCGTGTATTTCGTGGATTCCTCGCATGGACTCCTCATACGCAACGAGCGACAAGCAGACCGTGAGCATCGGCGCAGGGGATTGTCCTAGAGTCATGTCGCCTTGAGCCCCGAAGTGTGCGGGGGCTCTTCCTTGGAGAGACATCGATGACTGGGATGAAGCAAGGTCTCCGCACCGCGGGACTGATGGGCCTCCTGGCCCTGGCCGGCTGTGACTCGGACCCGAAGGCGGAGCCGTGGGACGGGCTGTACACGCCGCTGAAGGAGCAGGGAGACATCATCGCGGACACCGGTCCGTTCGCGACCTGCACGGTGCGAAAGGACATCTCCGCCCCCTGCGGCTCACCCGAGGTCTTCGACCTCTCCTCGTGCAATCGAGCGTCCCTGGACACACTCGAGCGAGAGGGCGCCGTCTACCGTGGCGTGGTCCGCGTCGAATACATGCAGCCACAAAGGGAGATGGCCACCGCGGCCGTGGGCCTCCGACTGAGCCCCGATGGGCGACAGGTGGAGTTCCTCAACGGGATAGCCTCCAGTTCATCCCAGCTCGGCGACGGGCAGTTCTCCGCGTCGATGGGCTACACCAACACGGCCTCTGGTGTGTACTTCGAACAGTTCGCATTGGGCTGCGAGGCGGTGTCTCCCCGGGAGTTCGTGGGCTGCTACAGCTATTGCGCGGATGGCTCCACCTATGTGCATGGAACCTTCCGCGCCGAGCGGATGAGCTGGGCTCGCGGCGAGGCAGAGTCCTCGGGCGGATTGAAGCTGCGCTCCGAGTCCTACGTGGAGCTGGGACAGTCCGTGGACGTCTTTGTCGCGAAGGACCATGCCTACGTGGTGTCCATCCAGCGCCGTGGAGAGCCGGGCGGGCTGACGGTCTTCGACGTGAAGGACCGGCGACGGCCCGTCTTCAAGACGTCCATCAGCCTGCCGGGCGACAACTACTGGAACGGCGTGTGGTCAAAGGGCGACGCGCTCTATGTCGCCAGCGCCAGCTCCGGCCTCATCGTCTTCGACATCTCGAATCCAGCCAGTCCCGTCTTTCTCCAGAGCTACCCGGGCGGAGGGCCCCTCGACATCCACACGGTGCTGGTCGATGGAGACCGGCTCTATGCGATGTCCACCGGACGGAACGCCGAGGTGCTGCTCTTTGATGTGACCACCCCCACCGAGCCACGACTCCTGCACCGCGAGAGCCTGGGCGGCATCGGGACCGGCGTCTATGGCGTGCCACACGACGCCTTCGCGTACGGAGACCGCCTCTATGTGAGTCACATGAGCGGCGGCTACCAGATTCTCGACGTGCGCAACCCGGAGAACTTCGAGCACCTGGGCGAGTACACCTACTACGGCGCGGTGAGCCATCACAGCGCGGTGGGCACCCTGGGCGGACACACGGTGGCGTTCGAGGGCGGCGAGCGACAGGGCGCCCACCTGCGTGTGCTGAAGGTGGATGACCCGACGAACATCGAGCTCATCGGAGAGTTCAAGCTGCGCGACGTCGCCTCCATCCACAACATGCTGCTGGTGGGCACGCGCCTGTACATCGCCTGGTACCATGAGGGCCTGCGCGTGCTGGATGTCTCCAATCCCACGAAGCCCCGACAGGTGGCTCACTTCAACACCTACAGGGAGTCAGACCCCAAGCGCGAGGACGGCCAGTACGAGGGCGCGCTCGGCATTCGCGTGCCAGGAGATGGGCACGTGTACGTGGTGGATGACGCACGAGGGTTGCTCATCTTCGACGAGCCCTGAGCGACGCACCCGCCCGGGGCCGCCGTTGAGGGCCCCGGTTCGAGGCGCGGAGGCCCGGTCGGTTCGACGGCGCATTGGCGTACCAGCGCCAGGTGGATAAGGACCGACCTGAACAGGATTCGCCCGACACGGCTCACAGTGGCACGGTAGCGCCGAGCAGTTCGAGCACCGCCGCGCCTTCGGGCGTATCGGCGACGAGCGGCGCCGTCAACTGGCCAAGGTCGCGCGCCGCGCGAGCGAGCTCGACGACATGCTCGTTCGTCTCGCCGGCGATCCACCATTCCGACGAATCCTCATCGGCGACAATCCAGATCCAACCACCCTCCGCCAGGCTGAAGTCGTGGAGCGTGGCTTTCGTCGCGTACGCGCGTGAATAGGAAGAGAATCGCTCCTTGAGCGCCGCATGCGCTTCAGCGCTGAATGGCCCCTGCGACGCTCGCAACCAGCGACCATTCCTGAAGGGCTGCACCGGGCACGCCGCTGCGGAGCGCGCGAGGTCGGCGTTCTTTCCCCAGAACGAATACGGCACCATGTCCTGGTGGAGGTACCCGTCCAAGAACGCTTCGAAGAGCCACGACGAGAAGGAACGCGGGGGTGACCAACCACGGTCGCGGTGGTGTTCATGGACAGGCGGGTCGCGCGAACCGTCCAGTTCGAAGAACACGCGCCACTGGCGCATGACATCGGTTTGGAAATAGACCAGCGGCCCGTGGAGAGCGCTCGGAGGCGTGATGCCATCGAGCTCGTCGTCAGTCGCGCGCTCGACGGAGGGCAGCACGGACGTCAGCGTCTCGAGCGTGCCATCGCGGTATTCGGCCCACAGGTCCGGAAGCGACACCTCCCATTCATCGTCGGTCACGCGTCCGACGATGACGGCTCCTGGCTCGGGGGCATTCCACACCCTGCGTTGGTATTCATTGGGCGCCATCGGAATGGTCGCAAGGCCGGTGAAGAACTCGCGCACGACGGCGGGAAGCGAGCGGCCGGACCGCGCCTCCCAAGCCTCGACTTCACGGAGTCGCTCGGGACAGGTCGACGGCTCCACCACGAGAAGCAGATAGAGAGGCTGGAGCGGTGAAAGCATGAGCCCGACACTCTAACGAGAGGGCGCCGGGTCAGCGAGGGAGCAGGCGATGCTCGCCTGGCCCGAAGAGGGTCGGTCGCCCGGGGCCGCCGTGGACGGCCCCGGTTGGAGGCATGGAGACCCCGGTCAGTTCGACGGCGCGTTGGCGTACCAGCGCACGTAGTCCACCTCGAGCACCTGGGGGAACACGGTGTTCGTCGGGTCTCCGCCCAAATCCCCCAGCGCCAGGTTGAGCAGCAGGTGGTTGGGCTGGTCGAACACCCACGTCCCCGTGGTGCCACGCGGGAAGGTGAAACGCTTGATTCGGTCCGCGTACCACTCCACGCGGTTGGCATTCCAGAAGATGCCGAAGGTGCGCCACGCGTCACCCACGCGCGCGGGCGCGTAGTCCACCTGTCCCGGAGGTCCCCAACCGTAGGCGATGCCGGGCGCGTGAATGGTGCCGTGAGCCAGCGTGGGCAACGGCCCCTCGCCCTCGAAGATGTCGAACTCTCCGTTGGCGGGCCACTCCCCCGTGGAGCCCATCATCCACGCCGCGGGCCAGGTGCCCAGCCCCGTGGGCGCCTTGAGCCGCACCTCGACGTAGCCATACTGGCGCTCCATGCGGCCCTTCGAGTGGATTCGCGCGGACGTGTAGTCGCGCGTCACGCCGTCCGCGCCGGTATACGTCTCTCGCCGCGCGATGATTTTCAGGTGGCCACTCCCGTCGTGCTGCACGTTCTGGGGACGCGCCGTGTACTGCTGAATCGTCCGGCCGTTGTCCCACATGCCGCCTGTGACGGGCTCCCACACCTGCGGATTCGGCAGGGTGCCCGCGAGTCCGTCGAACTCGTCACTCCAGAGCAACTGGCTCGGCTCGCCCGGCGTCGGCGGCGGGACGACCGCCAGCGTCAGCGCGTCCACCAGGAAGGCATTGCCCGCCGTGGCATTGGACTGAAGGACATACACATCCAGCGTGTTGCCCGTCTGCTGCACCGTCGTCTCCACCGTCAGTTGCTGGAAGGCCATCGTCAGGCCGACCTCCGGAGACTCCGCGTACCCCACCGAGGTCCCCGCGCCATTGCGCTCCCGGACGGCCAGCACCACGGGCTTGCCCACCGTCCCGGCGTTGCTCGCCGCGATGAAGACCTGTGCCCGGTAGACGGTGCCCACCGTCGTGGAGGCCACCGCGTCCGGAGCGTCATCCAGCGAATAGGCATCCCCCGCCGACCGCGTGACGCGCACCACGTACGCACCATCCGGTGCCGACGCGTGACTCACCCGGGCCAGCGTCCCCTGCCACGTCGACCAGCCCGTGAGGTTCGTTTCAAACGAAGGGTTGGACAGGATGTTGCCCGCGGGCAGGACAAGGTCCTCCGCGGCGGCCACACCTGCCGCCGTGAAGAGGGCGGCGGTGCAGAACAAACTCATCCAGGTTCGACCCGTTGTCGTGACGCGCTGACGCATGAATACCTCGGGGTGGAGGGAAACAGGAGCCCCGTCGCATATCCCCGAAAGACAAACCTCGCAGATGTTCCTATGTCATTGCGGGTTTTCCACTCGCGATTCGAATTCCATGCGCCACTGAGTTCCGGCGCGTGTCTGGATTCAAATAGGCAAGGCACCCACTGGCCACGTCGGGCTCCGCCCGGCCCTTGTTCCGGCCGGGCGGAGGACTTCGGTCAGATTTTCTGGTCCGCGAGCGCGTGGGAGCGCTCGCGCTCAATCGCACTGCCAATGCCGATGGTGACGAGCCCCACCGACAGGGCGACCGCGACTCCCGCGGGCCCGCCGAAGGCGCCCACCGCCGCCGCCGTGCCGAAGTAGCCCGCCACGGCGCCACCGGCCTGCACCGCGCCGAGCGCCACCTGGTACTTGTCGTCGTTGGCGATTCCCTCGGCCACCTGGATTCCGCCGCTCACGACACCCACCGCCGCGCTGAGCCGGCCCGACCACTCCGCCAGCTTGATGGGATTGACGCGCCCGCCCAGCTCTCCCGAGGGGGAGATGGTGGTGCCGGTGCCCTTGGCCGCGAAGCGCAGCAGCTCCGCGCCCTCCACCACTCCGCTCGCCCCGTCGATGATGCCCAGGCCACTCTTGACGAGGTCGAGCTTGTTCTGCTCGTCCAGGGCCTTCTTGAAGTCCCCCACCCCGGACACGACGTCCTTCGCGCCGGAAATCACCTGGAAGCCACCCACGGCGCCCACCCCGAGGCGCTGGTCCTTGTCGAGGTCCAGCGTGAGCTCCTGGTTGAACTCCTCCACGGGATTCAAGCTGAAGAACTTCGGGTTGTTCGCCGGGTCGGGCTTGCCCTGCTTCGTCGCCGCGGTGGTGTTGGCCTCCTGCGCCAGCCGCGCCAGCCCGTAGTCCACCGTGTCTCCCGCGACATCCCAGCCCGCGCTCTCCGGGGCCTCCGGCGCGCCCTCCAGCGTCTGGGCATGGAGCGCCGAGAGCTTGGAGAAGCTATTGAGCTGCTCCTGCAACCCGTTCACCGCATAGGCTCCCAGCGCGGCCTGCGCGGGCGGCAGGCTGGCCTTGAGCTGCTGGGGGTCGGCGATGGGCTTGCCATTGACGGTCAGCTTCTCGGGCGGGATGGACGCCTCCGCGGAGCCCTCCGGGCCCGTGAGCTTCGACTCCGCTCGCACCACCTGCGGGCCCTTGGGCGTCTGCGCCGTCGTCAGCGCCTGCTCGTAGGTGCGCTTGGGCTTGTCGCCGCCCTCCTCCAGGCCGCTGGTGCGCTCGGTGACTTCCACCTCGCCCTTCGCGTTGCGCGACTCGGTGCGCTGGAAGTCCTTCACCCGGCGGACACCCGTGGGGTCCGTCTGGTCCGAGTGGCTGGCGGTGATGAGGCCCTGGTCGTTGTACGTCGTGGTGGTGGTGCCCTTGATGTCCACCAGCTCCTTTTTGTCCTTGTCCGTGGGCTTGGGCACACGTCCCTCGGTCGTCTCGGTGACGGTGTTGCCCTCCAGCTTCTTGCGCGTGACGAGCGTGACGTTGGGCTGTCCCTCGAAGAAGGTCTGCGTGTTCAGCTCGCCGTCGCCGCTCTTCTCCAGCACGAAGGTGGTGGGCGCGGCGTCGTCGGCGCCTCGGGCATCCTTCTCCACCTTGGCCAGTTCCTCCGCGCCGGCCGGGCGGTCACCCTTCACCGGCGAGTCGACGGCCTTCGTCTCCGTCTTCGTCAGCCGCAGCTCGTTTCCCTGCGAGTACGACGTCCCCTCCACGACCATCGCCTTCACGGGCTTGCCCTTCTCGTCCTTGGCTCCCGGAGGAGGAATGACGGTGGTGGTGGTGTGGACCGTGTCGGTGGAGGAGTGGTTCTTGAACTCGTCGAACTTGCCGTTGACGTGGTCCGTCTTGTCCGAGCCCCCGTACTCCTTCTTCGTCTCCGTCAGCGTCCCGTCCGGGGTGCGCTGGGTGGTGGTCTGCTTCGCGTTGCTGCCGCCCTCGAACTTCGTGGCGGAGTAGGACGAGCCCTTCACCTTGCCCGCGGCCAGGTCCTCGATCGACGGCGCGGGCGTGGAGGCGTCCTGCTTCCAGCGCGTATCGGTGGACGTGCTCGGCCCCTCCGGGCCACCGCTTTCGAAGACGGTGCGGCGCGCGTCGCCCTTCTTGTCCACATGGGTCGAGTCCACCTTGACGGTGTCGCCCTGGAACGACACCTCCAGGCGCTCGGTCACCTTGCCCGCCTTGTCCTTGCGCACGAGGACGGCGTGGTCCTTCGTCGCGCCGGGCTCGACGGTGAAGGGCTCCTTGGACTTGGGGTTCTTCGCGACGTCGTTCAGCGTCTGCCGGGCGGTGGTCCGCGTCTCCTGGTCCAGCGTCTTCTGGCGCGCGTTGAGGCCGTCGCGCTCCTCGGAGACGGAGTTGAGGTCCACCTCCGCCTGGAGCTTCTGGTCCAGCTTGCTCGGCATGGACTGGGCCTTGATGGCGGGGTCGACGTTGGAGAGGGAGTCGGCGTCCTTGTAGCGCTTCGCCGCGCGCAGCTGGCTCACCATCTCTCCGCCCAGCTTCGCCACCGCCGGGTCCTTGGCGTTCTCCTTCAAGGAGCGGCCGGGCTCTCCCACGCCGTCCAGCGACTTGGACTTCGAGGCCGAGAGGAGCTGACCCGCCAGCTCCTTGCGCGCCTCAGGGCCCGCCATGTCGGCGCCCTGGGCCAGCGACTTCATGAGCTCCGGCATCTTCGAGTGGTGCACCGAGCGGCCATTCACCTGCGCGTCGACGAACGCGTCACGCTGCGGCTTGGACTCCTTCCAGAGCGCGGCGCGGTAGGCGGGGTCGGGGTTGAGCGCCAGTTGCTTGCGCAGCTCCTCCGCGCCCACGACGGCCTCCTCGTTCTTGTGCGGGGAGTTCTTCACGACGTTGTCCACGTGCTTGACGTCGGCGCGCGCCGCCTCTTCCGGCGTCACCGGCGCGGAGGTGCCGAACAGCTTCGCCTGGTCCTTCTTGCTGAGACTTCCGGCGTCGAAGGTGTCGACGACTTCGTTCGCCTTGGGGAAGGGCTCGGGCTGGCCCGCCTGCTTCGCGCTGACGTTGGCGGTCTTCTGCGCCTGGAGGGCCGTGTCCGAGGCGGTGACGGCGTGCTGCTTGGAGTCGCGCGCGGTGGTGTCGGCCTGGGTCAGCTTCTCCTCCGTGCCCTTAAAGGTCTTTGCTGCCTTGTCCACGCGGCCCTGGTCGGCGTCGACCTGCTTCTTCGCCTTCTTCACGGACTCGGCGTGGGCGGGGGTGCGGCCGGCGGGTGAGTCTCCGTGGTCCAGGAGGCGCTGGTAGTTGGTGTTGGAGGTGTCGAGCGCCTTCTGCGCTTCCCCCTTCTCCTTGGTGGACTTGTCATGGGCGGTCTTCGCCTGCTTCGCCTTCGCGGCGTCGGCCTGGGCCTTGACGGACTTGTTCTTCGCGTCGGTGCGCAGCGTCGTCGCGGTCTTCTTGTCGTTGGTGGCCTTCTCGACCTTGGGGTCCGGAGGCGGCTTGGGCGGCGGCGGCGGCGGAAGAGGGGGTGCTTCTCTGCGAGATATGCG
>NZ_VIFM01000878.1 GCF_006636215.1 Myxococcus llanfairpwllgwyngyllgogerychwyrndrobwllllantysiliogogogochensis
TTCAGGCACTTAAGAAACTGGGGCGGAGCCCAAAAACGATTAAATGGCCTGCATATTGATTAAATTTGACTGAACCGTCAAGATTTCGATTAAACCAGACATGCGGCTGTCCCTGACCGGGTCCCAGCGACGCGATCCGCACACCATCAGCGCAGGCCGGTGCCCGACCCCACGTCGTTCTTGCGTTCGATCAGCTCGATCTTGTAGCCATCCGGGTCCGTCACGAACGCGATCACCGTCGTGCCGCCCTTGACCGGACCGGCCTCGCGCGTCACGTTGCCGCCGGCGGCGTTGATCTTCTCGCAGGCCGCATAAGCGTCCGGCACGCCGAGGGCGATGTGGCCGTAGGCCGTGCCCATGTCGTAGCTCTCGGTGCCCCAGTTGTAGGTGAGTTCGATCTCGGCCTGTCCCGGGT
>NZ_VIFM01000879.1 GCF_006636215.1 Myxococcus llanfairpwllgwyngyllgogerychwyrndrobwllllantysiliogogogochensis
GGGCCCGACCTGGCGGCTGTCGGTGCGCAGCGTGCCGCTGCCGGCGCCGATGCGCGCGCGCAGCCATTCCAGCGCCTCGGGCACGGAGCCGAGCAGCGGCGGGGTCGGGTTCTCGGGAACGGGCTCGATCTCGTTCATAGCGACTCCTCGACGCTGTTGGCGACGATGCGGGGCTTCACGGCCATGTCCGGGGCTACGCCCATCATGCGCAGCGTCTGCTGCACGACTTCGCTGAACACCGGCGCGGCCACGGCGCCGCCGTAGAACGAGCCGGCGCTGGGCTCGTCGATCATCACGGCGACGATGATGCGCGGCTTCTCGATGGGCGCCATGCCCGTGAACCAGGCGCGGTACTTGCCGGAGGCGTAGCTCTTGCCGACCTGCTTGCGCGCCGTGCCGGACTTGCCGCCGACGG
>NZ_VIFM01000880.1 GCF_006636215.1 Myxococcus llanfairpwllgwyngyllgogerychwyrndrobwllllantysiliogogogochensis
CGATACTCTGCGCCGCATCGGTGCGGTCGGTTAGACCCAGGCTTTGCGCCGTATTGCGTGTGAGCATCATCATACCGCGCACGCCGGTGGGGGAGGTGGCCTGCGGATCCCAGTGGGATTCCTGCCAGGCGATGGCGGCCAGCAGGCGCCAGTCAATCTCGCGGGCGTATTTTTCAAACAGCGGCTGCACCTCCGGAAGAATATTTTCCACCGCGCGCAGGAAGGTGCGGGTATCGACATAATCGAAATCGTTGCCGTGGCCGAGGTATTTCTCCTCCAGGCGCGCCAGGGTGCCGTCTTCATTGATGTTGTTGAAGAAATCAAGCATTGCCGCCGACAGCGAATTATCGTCGTCCCGGGCGCTAAACCAGGTGACTGGCTGTTCGTCAGTGATATCGAGGGCCACCGCCAGCTC
>NZ_VIFM01000881.1 GCF_006636215.1 Myxococcus llanfairpwllgwyngyllgogerychwyrndrobwllllantysiliogogogochensis
CATTAAGCACCTGGCCGAGCAGGTCCAGCAGCGCCGCTTCCAGCGCCGCCACCGCGTTAACCTTCAGTTCGAAGGTCCACGCCCCTTTGCCGAAGGTGTCGAAATCCGCCGCCTGATTGCCTTTGTGCACCTGCTGCACCACGCGATTGAGTCGGGCGACCTCCTGGCCCACCACCTGCGGGATCGCCGCCAGCAGCGTCTGGTAGATGACCTCTCCGCCGGGCGCTTCGCCGACGCCGGTATGGCCGGCGTTATCGGTTAACACCACGATATTGCGGGTAAACCAGGCGTTATGCGCTCCGCCGATGTTCAGCAGCATGCTGTCGTGCCCGGCCACCGGAATGACCTTCATCTCTGTGATAATCGGGCTGGATTGAGTAGTCATGATTAACGTCCCGCTACAGGTTTCAGTTCG
>NZ_VIFM01000882.1 GCF_006636215.1 Myxococcus llanfairpwllgwyngyllgogerychwyrndrobwllllantysiliogogogochensis
CTGCACGTCCATCTCCGCCTGGGAAATCGCCTGGCGCCCGGCCAGAGTCTGGAAGCGGTCGAATTGACGCTGGGCGAGAGTGGCCGCCGTTTGCCGCTCATTGACCCGTTGCTGGGCCTCGCGGGCATTCAGGCGCGCCAGCGTTTGCCCCTGGGCGACGCTTGCCCCCTGACGAATATCTAGCGACTCCACCTGGCCACCCCGCTTAAACGACAGTTCGGTGGAATCGCCAGACTCAATGCGTGCCGGAAACGTTCGCTGCTGGGTATTGCCCACGGCGGTCACCTGCGCCACTTTAACCATGCGCGGGGCGGACTCGACGGTGGGTGCTTTCTGATCGCAAGCGGTTGTAAATATAATAACAACCGGGATGAGAGAAAAATAACGGTTCACAATATTCCCCTCAGATTCAGGA
>NZ_VIFM01000883.1 GCF_006636215.1 Myxococcus llanfairpwllgwyngyllgogerychwyrndrobwllllantysiliogogogochensis
GTCCGGGTTGGCGTCGGCGATCGCCTGCGCGAAATCGTCGCAGGTCACGGCCTGGCCGTCGTGGCGCTCGAAGTAGAGCTTCATGCCCGCGGCGAAACCGTCGCAGCCGACGAGCGTGTGCATCATGCGCACGACCTCGGCACCCTTCTCGTAGATGGTGACGGTGTAGAAGTTGTTGATCTCGACGTAGCTGTCCGGGCGCACCGGGTGCGCCATCGGGCCGGCATCCTCGGGGAACTGCACGGTGCGCAGCACGCGCACGTCCTCGATGCGCTTCACGGCGCGGGCCGACGGGCTGCCCGAGAGGTCCTGGCTGAATTCCTGGTCGCGGAAGACGGTGAGGCCTTCCTTGAGCGACAGTTGGAACCAGTCGCGGCAGGTCACGCGGTTGCCGGTCCAGTTGTGGAAGTACTC
>NZ_VIFM01000884.1 GCF_006636215.1 Myxococcus llanfairpwllgwyngyllgogerychwyrndrobwllllantysiliogogogochensis
GCTCTGCACCTCGTTGAGATTGAGCAGGCGCGCCAGCAGCAGGGGGCCGAGATCGGAAACCGTCGCCCGCACCGGGTGGCCCTTCTCGCCAAAGATATCCCAGAGCACCACCGGGTTGGCGTGCGGCTCCCAGTCGCTGACGCCGATCTTCTCCAGCCGCGCCTGCAGTTTCTCTGAGCTCTGCCCCGCGGCGGCAATGCCGGTCAGGTCGCCCTTGACGTCGGCCATAAATACCGGCACGCCAATCTCCGAGAACGACTCAGCCAGCTTCTGCAGGGTGACGGTTTTACCGGTGCCGGTCGCACCGGTGATAAGCCCATGGCGGTTGGCCATCGCGGGCAGTAAATAGAGCGCGTTATCCAGCGTGCGCGCAATCAACAGGGGTGAGCTCATGGTCGATTCCTCCATTTATCC
>NZ_VIFM01000885.1 GCF_006636215.1 Myxococcus llanfairpwllgwyngyllgogerychwyrndrobwllllantysiliogogogochensis
GCTTATTTACATCATCAACCTCAAATTGGGCGTAAAATGAAGGTGCAGGCAGTGCAATCTTATATTGAAATTTATTGATTTCTTCTAAACTGTCAGTAATGGCATATTTTGCATGGTATGGACATGTCCTTATACATTCCCCGCAATCTATGCACCTTTGGTCAATAATCCTTGCTTTTGAGTTTCGAACTCTAATGGCTTCAGTTGGACATCTTTTAATACAGTTTGTACAACCTTTACATTTCTCTTTGTCAAGCATTATAGAATGCAAATTTTTCATTTATAATTCACTTCCCTACATTTCAAAGATGGTCATTTATTGTAAATAATCATATATACTCTTGTACCCTTGCCTTTTTGTGAATCAATCTCAAAATAATCTGAATACTTCTTCATGTTTGGAAGACCCATACC
>NZ_VIFM01000886.1 GCF_006636215.1 Myxococcus llanfairpwllgwyngyllgogerychwyrndrobwllllantysiliogogogochensis
ATTTGCTGATGCCGACCTACCGCATCAACGGCACCGAAAGCCCGCTGCTGCTGGATCCGTTGACGCCGAACTTTTTCTGGCAGGCCTGGCAGGGGCGTGAAATCATGAGCCAGCGCCACGGCGCGCCGGTTCCTGATAACGCGGTATCGCTGGCGATCAACTCGCGCAGTGGACGTACGCAAAACCATTTCCATATTCATATCTCCTGCCTGCGCCCCGATGTGCGCGCGCAGTTAGATAAGGATGCCGCAGCGATCAGCAGCCGCTGGCTGCCGTTACCGGGCGGGCTTCAGGGCCACGAATACCTGGCGCGCCGGGTGACGGAGGCGGAGCTGGCCCAGCGTAGCCCGTTCCTGATGCTGGCGGAAGAGGTGCCGGAGGCGCGCCAGCATCAGGAACGGGCTACGCTGGGCC
>NZ_VIFM01000088.1 GCF_006636215.1 Myxococcus llanfairpwllgwyngyllgogerychwyrndrobwllllantysiliogogogochensis
CCCCCAACACCCACCCCGCCAACGGCAGCGCGTACACCAGCGCGCCCTGTCGCTCACGAAGCTGTGTCGCCGCGTCCAGCAGCCACAGGAACCCCGCGGACGCCACGCCGCACACCACCCCCACCAACGCCCCGAGCACCAACCACTGCCCCAGCACTCGCGCTCCTCCCGTCCACCTCACCGCGCCTCCCTCCGAGACTGTTGAAACATCGTGAAACACCGCGTCATACGTCGCGGCGCGTCAGGAATCAGACAACCCAAGGGCGCGACACTTTGGGTTCCATGCAATCCGCGAATTCTGACTGCTCGCGTTATTCCAGTTTGCGGGTGATTCGCGAATCGACGGCGTGTAGCGTTCGGTTTCCCCCTACATTCCCCCAGCGGGAAGAAAAGAGAGCGGGCATGTCCTTCCGTCGCAATGGGCTGTCCTTCGTCGCCGTTGTCGCGGCCGCCACGGTGAGTGGTAGCGCGATGGCGAGCACCATCAACCAGAACACGTCGTGGACCATCGACCGGTCCACGTCCACGACGAAGTATCGCGTCGTGGCTTACGGCGACTCCATCTATGCGGGCTACAACGGTGGCATCGGTGGCGTGGCGCGCCGCGCGGCCCCCGTTGTCCAGGGCGAGTACCTGGCGAAGCTGTGGAACACGGACATCGAGGTCATCCGCCGCACGAAGTCCGGCGCGCGGGCCGACGACATCTACAACAACAAGATTGTCTCCGAGCGCTCGTACATGCAGACGGCCAACACGCGCGCCGTGATGTTCGAGATGTGCGGCAACGACTACCTGCAGGCGCGCAGCGCCTTCACGGACCAGACGGGCACCTGTAACTACAGCGGCCTGGAGGCGGCGCTGGCGGCCTGCACCACGTACACGGAGAGGGCCATGCAGGCCATCAACCAGTACGCGACCTCCGCCAAGGTCAAGATTGTCTCCAACATCTACTACCCGGGCTTCGCCGCGGACAACGTCCAGACGGCCTGCAAGGACTCGGCGACGGGTGCCACCATCAACAAGCAGGTGAAGTTCCTCCCCCTGCTGGCCCGCAGCAACTGGCGCACCTGCAACCTGGCGGCGCGGTACGGCTTCCAGTGCGCGGACTCCTTCGCGGAGATGATGGGCGCGGACTACGACTCGAACGGCGACGGCCAGGTGGACTCGGCCGCCCTGCGCTACGTCGCGGGTGAGACGGAGGATGCGTATGTCGCTCGCATCACCGGCGCGCTGCGCTCCACGCTGCGCGACGCGAACACGCACTTCGTCAACGCCAGCACCAGCTACGACTACATCCAGTCGGACAACACCCACCCGACGTACTTCGGCACCACCATCAGCGTGAGCATCTTCTCCGGCTCGGGCTCCGGCACGGGCGCGCCCCAGTTCACGGACGCGCAGGTGGTCGACGGCAAGAACCCCGAGTGGAACAAGACGGGCCACGAGCGCATGGGCTGGGAGAGCGCCCGCTTCAACCCCACCGCTCCCTGATGCTCGCACCCGCGTCGGGCGGGTGAGCTTCACCTCGAGGCCTCCGACTCTCGCGAAGAGTCGGGGGCTTCGTCGTTTCCGGCGCCGCTCATGTCACATCAGGAAGCGCGACGCGGTGAAGGCCATGATGCCCGCGTAGTACCCGAGCCGGCAGAGCCACTCGACGCCCCGGCGCACGCCGCGAGTCCACGAGGGCGTGAAGCGCGCCGCCGCCAGCGACACCAGCTCCGCCACGCCCCGCCAGAAGCACGCGATGAGCAGCAGGCTCAGCGTCACCGGCGCGTAGTAGCGACCGAACGAGAGCAGGTAGGCCTTCAGCCCGTTGAGCTGGTACTCGCCGAACGGACCGCCGAAGGCGATGTACTGGTGCGCCCGGAAGAAGATGCCCGCGGGCACGAGCGGGAAGACGACGAGCTTGAGCACCAGGTGATACCAGCGCTTGCGCCACAGCTCCCGTCGCGCCCGCCCGTAGCGGACCAGCGGATGTGTCACCGCCGCGCCCAGTGAGCCCTCGCGTCGAGCGAGCGCCTCCAGGAGCGGCACCGCGTCCTCGGCCTCCAGGCCGTAGCCGAGCGCGCGCCCTGACTTCAGGCGCAGCGTCAGCCCGGGCCCAGGGAGTGGCAGGCGCCAGGGACGTACGGACTCCACGGCGTCGAGCGGAATCTCCAGCCGGGCGCCGTCGCGCAGCGTGAGCGTCAGGGTGCTCGCGCCCACCTCCAGCGTGGCGCGGGCGCGCGAGCGCAGCACGGCCACCAGGGCCACGGGCAGACCTCCGCCCAGGACGAGGCTCCAGACGAGGGGCTCGGCCTTGAGCGTCTCCGCGCCCTCGAGGATGTCCCACAGCAACCAGGCGGTGAAGAAGAGCAGGCTGCCCACGGTGACGAAGCGGGCCGACATCGCCACGCCGCGTCGCGCGGAGGTCCAGGCCTGGAGCGTGAAGCGCTCGGGCTCGACGGTGGGCGAGGCCGTGGGCGGCGGCGCGCTGACAGGGAGGGTGTCGACGGAAGGGGAGCTCATGGCGCGAGGGGCGGGGAGTGGTCGCCGGGAGTGGCCACATTGCCTCGGCGAGAGGGTGTCCGTAGCATACGCAGCGCGGAGGTCTCACGGCGAGCATGCGGCCGCAGCACCCATCCCCTGAACGGCGTGTCGACCGTGACGGCGTCACCCATGTCGCCCCGACTCGCTCCTCCCCTGGAGGAGGTGTCGCGCGGTGGCTGGTGGGCGGCGCGCTCGTCTTCACCGTGCTGTGCATCGCGCTGAGCGCGTGGCTGAGCGCCTCCGACGTGGAGGTGGAGGACACGCCCTATGTCGAAGCCCCGCCGCCGCCCGTCACCGCGCCTGAGCCGGTGGTGGCGCGCGCGCCCGTGCGCAGGCCTCCGGCGAAGGAGCCGCTGTTGGGGGATGCCACGCCCGTCATGGGGGAGCCCACCGCCCCGCCCGCGCCCGCCACGGAGCCCGACGTGCCCACTTCCGGCCCCACGGGGATTCAGCTCTATCGCCCCGGCACCAAGCCGCTCAAGCGCGGCCTCGTCGTGCCCGAGGGTTTCGAGCTGCCTCCCGGCTACGTGCGCCACTACCAGTCCACGGACGAAGGTGAGCGCGTGGAGGCCATCCTGATGTTCCATCCGGACCACCAGCCCGTGGATGCGAACGGGCAGCCGCTGGAGATTCCAGAGAATCGCGTGGTGCCCGCGGAGCTGGCGCCCCCAGGCATGCCCGTGCGCATGCTGGAGCTGCCGAAGTCCGACGAGTCCAAGGACACGCCTTGAAGATGCTGGGGCGTGAGGAGGCGTCATCCGGCCGGCGCTTCTCCGGGGGCCTGGGCGCCGTCCTCGCCACCACCCTGGCGTTGTGGGTGTTCTCGCTGCTCCGGATGCCGTGGACCCTGCTCGGCTGGGTGGCGCTGGTGCCGTGGCTGGTGGTGGTGGACCGGGCCCGCTCCTCGCGCGAGGCCCTGTTGCTGGGCGCGGGGCTCAGCGTCACCTTCAGCGCCGCCGTCCTCGGGTGGTTTCCGGGCGCGCTGCAGTCGTACTCGGGCGCGCCGCTGTGGCTGTGCTGGCTGTTGATGCTGCTCCTGGCGCCGGTGTTCCAGCTCCAGTTCCCTGTCACGGCGCTGGCGCGGCAGCTGGCGCGGCGCGCGGTGGGGAATCGGGCCGGGTGGTTGCCGCCCATGGTGAGCGTGCTGGTGTACGTGGGCGTGGAGTGGCTCGCGCCCAAGCCCTTCGCGGACACGCTGGGGCAGGGCTTCGTCTACTCGGAGCGACTGCGGCAGTTCGCGGACGTCGCGGGCGCGCCCGGGCTCACGCTGGCGCTGCTGTTCGTCAATGAGTGCGTGTTCGCGATGGGGCGCGCGTTCAGGACGCGCGGGGCTCCGGGCGCGCTGAAGCCCCTGGTGGCGGCGGTGGCGCTGGTGGTGGTGATGCTGGGCTATGGCTCCTTCCGCCTCGCCCAGTATGTGGTGGAGCGGAGCACGCAGACGGCGCTGGTGGTGGGCGCGGTGCAGGCCAACATCATCAACTACGAGAAGCTCAAGGCGGAGCACGGCACCTACGAAGTGGTGCGGATGATTCTCGACACGCACTACGCGCTGTCGGACTCGCTGCTGCGCGAGGCTCCGCTGGATGTGCTCATCTGGCCGGAGACGGTGTACCCGACGCCCTTTGGCGTGCCCAAGAGCGAGGCGGGCGCGGAGCTGGACGCCGAGATTTCCGCCTATGTCGCCGCGCGGAACGTGCCGCTCATCTTCGGCTCGTATGACGTGGAGGGCGGAAAGGAGTTCAACGCCGCCATGTTCCTGTCACCGGGAGACAAAGAAGGAGAGGCCCCGACGCGCAAGGTGTACCGCAAGTCGAAGCTCTTCCCGTTGACGGAGTGGGTGCCGGAGCTCATCGACTCTCCGGGCCTGCGCGAGTGGCTGCCGTGGACGGGGCGCTGGTCGCCGGGCTCGGGGCCGCGAACGGTGCTGCTGAAGCGGCGCGACGGGCGGATACTCAGGGTGGCGCCGCTCATCTGCTACGACACCCTCTTCCCCTCCTATGTGGCGGACGAGGCGACTGCCACCGCGGACCTGCTGCTCACGCTGTCGAATGACTCGTGGTTCGGGGGCACGCCCGGCCCCAGGCTGCACCTCACGCACGCGGTCTTCCGCAGCATCGAGACGCGCCGGCCCCAGGTGCGGGTGACGAACTCGGGCGTCTCCGCGCTCATCGACGACACGGGCGAAATCCTGACGGAGATTGGCGATGGCCAGCGCGGCACCGCCGTCATGCGCGTGCCCTGGCACACCGCGGGTTATTTCCTGGCGCGGAGGTGGGGCAACTGGCTGGGGCCCGTGGCGCTGGTGATGGCGGTGGCGCTGCTCGGCGGCGCGGTGCTCGGTGGACGGGGCGAGCGGTACTGACGCGGTGGCGCGGTGCTCGGTGGACGGGGCGAGCGGTACTGACGCGGCGGCGCGCGGGTCATCGGAGGTGTTGCTCGCGACGACGCTCGCGGACTGCATGGGTGCCCATCACGGGCCGTGACGGGGTGAGGACGTCGCGGAGAGGGGCCACCGCCGAAGCGGCTCTGCTCGCTCCAGGACAGTTCGCCACCCGACAGCGCGTCTGCGTGACACATCCTCGCGGCGGTGCGCGGCTGGCCGTTGTCGGCCCGCACCTCCGGAATTAGACGCTCCGGGCAGGCAGTTCTCACCCTGGAGCGCTCGCGCAATGATTGTCGGCCGGAGGCTCTCCTGGCACATCATCCTCCGCTACACGGGCATCCCCGTGGCCGTGCATGTCTTCTTCGCCCTGGCCATCGTCGTGGGCTATCGCGTGTTCGACGCGTCCTGGATGGCGGTGCCCACGATGCCCATCTCCGTGCTCGCCGCGGCGCTGGGTGTGCTGCTCGCCTTCCGCAACAACTCCGCCTACGACCGTTGGTGGGAGGCCCGCACGCTGTGGGGCGGCGTGGTGAACTGGTCTCGGACCTTCGCTCGTCAGGTGCTCACGCTGCTCCCCCGGCCCGGACGCCAGCCGGGTGACGAGCTCACGGAGCTGGAGCTGGCCGCGGTGCCCTCGCGCCTGCTGCGCAGCGCGGTGGACCGCCCCAGTGCCCTGCTGACGGTGCGCGGCACGCGGGCGAGCGACGGCGCGGTCCGAGACAGGTTCGGTCAGGCACGGGTGCCCTCCGGGGCGCGCGACACGTCGGGCGAGGTCGCGGTGCTCGGCACTCCGCTCCAGGCCCAGGGCGAGCCGCGCGGCGTCATCACCCGCATGGTCGAAGACATCACCGAGGACGCGCGCGAGCTGGTCTACGCGCAGATGGGCTTCGTACACGCGCTGCGCTGTCATCTGCGCCGTCAGGACCCGCTGCCGGAGATTGTCGCCTTCTTCCGGCCCGACGTCATCGACGCCCTGCGCGAGGAGCACAACGTCCCCTCCGCGATTCTGCTGTGGATGGCGACGCGCCTGCGCCGCATTTATGGCCAGGTGTCAGACCCGCAGAAGGTGCTCTTCCTCCACGTGACGATGGACCGGACACTGACCGAGATGACCAACCTGCTGGGCGCCTGTGAGCGCATCAAGAACACGCCGCTGCCGCGCCAGTACGACAGCCTGCTGTTCGCGATGACGCGCGCCTATCTGGTGCTGCTGCCGCTCGGTGTCGTGGATGAGCTGGGCTGGCTCACTCCGGCCGTCACCGCCATCATCGCGTTCCTGTTCATCGGCCTGGACGCCGTCGGGCGGGATATCGAGACACCGTTCGAGGACGATGTCAGCGACACGCCGATGACGGCCCTCAGTCGGACCATCGAAATCAACCTGCGACAGATGCTCGGGGAGACGGAGCTTCCCCAGCCCGTGCAACCCAAGGACGGGCTGCTCTACTGAGGCCGCGAGCTTCTCGAATGGGCCCTGTCAGTGTGGCGCGGTCCGCTCCGGGTGCGCGCGTTGCGGAGGGTGCTGGCGGGGCGTATACCCGAGGCATCGTGTCTGGACTGTCGCGTCTCCTCACGCTCGTGCTGCTCCTCGGCTGGCAGGTCGCCGCCAGCGGTGTGGCGGGGCTGGGGCACTACTGCGAGAAGCAGGTCCAGACGCGCGCTTCCAAGTGCCGCTGTCATGAGCACTCGAAGGCGGACTCCTCCCACGCGGACTCCCACGGTCAGCCGACGCTCCAGTGGGACTGCTGCGAGGAGCCACACTGGGACCTGCCTGCTCCCACCGAGGGCAGTGTCTCCAGTGCCAGTCCCTTCGTCGCGCCGCCCGTGGCCGTGCCGCCGGTCGCCTGGTTGCCGCTCAAGGCGCCCGAGTGGGGCTCGCAACGCTCCCTCTCTCTCTGGAACATGCCCCCGTCGCAGGGGCCTCCTGTCTTCCTCCGCATCCGCACGCTGCTCCTCTGAGCGCTCCGGCGCACGGGGCTGGCTCGTGGTGTGTCCTCGGCTCCTGTCGAGGCCCACGACTTGCGGCTCCGTGCCCTGGGCGAGGTCGCGTCCCCGTGTCTCGGGGCACGCGCGCCCTCGCCTCCGGAACGCATTCAGGAGCCGTGTGCGAGAGGTCCGTCGCTCCGGCATGCCGTCAGCCCGCCTTCAGTAGAGCGAGACCATGGACATGATTTGGGAGTTGATGATTGGCACCGTGCTGTTGACGCTGCTCATCGTGGTGATGACGCCCGCGATGTGGAGCTCGAGAATCAGCCTGCGCGAGAAGCCCAAGGAGCACGAGAAGCACACCAAGCCCGACGCGTGAGGCTTGCTTCGAGGACGCGGCCACGTGGAGCGAGGTGGCCGCGTCGCTCGCGTCAGGGCACTAGAGCTTGCCGGCCTTCAGCTCGTCGACCAGGTGCGCGCTGGCTCGCACGGCGAGGGCCATCATCGTCAGCGTGGGGTTCTGCGGCCCCTGTGAGGGGAAGCTCGCGCCGTCCATGACGAGGAGGTTGGGTACGTCCCAGCTCTGGTTCCACGGGTTGAGCACGGACGTCTTCGCATCAGTGCCCATGCGCGCGGTGCCCACCTCGTGGATGGCCATGCCCGGCGTGGACAGGGTGTCGTTCACCTTCTCCACCGTGAAGCCCGCTTCCTTCATCATCTCCTGACACGACGCCACGGCGTCCTTGCACATCCGCAGCTCGTTCTCCGAGTGGCGGCAGTCGATGTGCGCCGCCGGAATCCCCCAGCGGTCCTTCACCGTGGCGCTCAACGTCACGCGGTTGCCCGCGCGCGGCACCATCTCCCCGAAGGGGACGAAGTGACAGCTGTCCGCGAAGGTGAAGACCTGCACGCCATAGCCTCGCGCGAAGCCCTCCTCGCGGGACGTGACGTTGCGGAACTGCGGAATGTACGCCCAGCTCTGCTCGGCGCGCTGCTGCTCCGGCGGCAGGTTCATCTTCGCTTCGATGCCGAGCAGGTACGTGTGGTCCATCAGGTTGCGGCCGAGCTGCCCCGAGGAGTTGCCCAGCCCGTCCGGGAACGCGGCGCTCTTCGAGTGCAACAGCAGCCGAGTCGTCTCGATGGTCCCCGCGGCCAGAATCACCACGCGGCCGAGCGCCTCGTGCGTCTTGCCGGATTCGGTGTCGACGTAGGTGACGCCTGTGACTCGGCCCGTCTTCGCGTCGTGCAGCACCTGGTTCACCACCGCGTGGGTGCGCAGGGTGAGGCGGCCCGTCTTCATCGCGGCGGGGAGGGTGATGGGGGCGCCCGCGGTGCGACGGACGACGACGCGGCGCTCGGGCCAGCGGCGCTCCACGTGTTGCTTGAGGTGCTGCTCGGCGGGGTTCATCGCGATGGATGAGGCGAAGACGGAGTCGGGCAGCGTGTCCAGCCCGTCCGTGTTGCCGGAGAGGCCCATCCACCGCTCCACCGTCTCGTAGTGCGGCGCCAGCTCCGCCAGCGTCAGGGGCCAGTCCGGACCCTGGCCGTCGAGCCCGCCTGCTTTGAAATTGAAGTCAGACAGCCGGTAGAACTGGCGGCCGTGCGCCTTCACCGACGTGCGCCCGCCGACCTGCCGTGCGCGAATCCACGTGAAGGGCGCGTCGCCCGGCGTCGTGTAGGGATTGTCGACGTCATCCACGAACGCGTGCGGATGGAAGGGCCAGGCGAAGGTGGTGGATTGCACCGACTGCCGCTGCTTGCGCGGGGTGTCCGTCTCCGCCTGGTAGCCGAGCAGCTTCTGACGGAGGCGGTGCCACACCCAGAGCAGGCGGTCCGCCCGGTCGCTCCGCCCGGCCTCCAGCACCAGCACGTTCAACCCTGCTTCCGTGAGCTGCTTGGCTGCCCAGCCGCCACACGCTCCGGAGCCCACCACCACCGCATCGAAAGTCTTCTTGGACGTGCTCACAGCATCCCTGCGAGTGCAAAGGTGATGCGCGGTATGCGTCACCGCGAGTTGAATCACGCCAGTGTAAGCTGGCCCGCGCGAGGTTGACCATGGACGCCCCCCTGTGTCGCGGGTGACTCGCGTGAAGCTGGACGGGCAGCCGGGCATGACCCGGGGAAGGTGTTTCATGAAGGGCTGGAGGGTTGTCGCGGGCGTGCTGGTGTTGGGGGTGCTCGTCGCCCTGGCCCTCTTCGGACGGGCCCTGCGCCACTCGGAGGCGTACTTCCACTATCCCCGCACGCCTCCCACGCGGCCCGCTGATTTCGCGCAGGCGCAAGACGTGCGTTTGTTCACCGAGGATGGGCTGGAATTGCGTGGCTGGTATGTGCCCTCGCGCAACCGCGCCGCCGTGGTGATGGCGCATGGGTTATCCCAGACACGCGCGGACCTGCTGCCGGAGGCGCGCATCCTGCGCGACGCGGGCTACGGCGTGCTGCTGTTCGATTTGCGCGCCCATGGCGAGAGCCAGGGTGAGACCTCCACGTGGGGTGACAAGGAGCGGCTGGACGTGCGCGCCGCGCTGGCCTTCGTGCGGGCCCTTCCGGACGTGGACCCCGGGAAGGTGGCGGCCCTCGGTTTTTCAATTGGCTCGGCCGCCGTGGCGGAGGTCGCCGCGAAGGACCCGGGCGTGCGCGCGGTGGTGCTGCTGTCTCCGTTCAACACGTTGTGGCTGGCGGCGGCGTATGACTTTCGCCGCTTCGGCTTCGTGTCCCAGTCCGGCGCGCTGGTGCCCTTCTGGCGCCGGGGCATCGCGCTCGACGAGGTGCGCACCATCGACGCGGTGGACCACATCCGTCCCCGGCCGCTGCTCATCGTCATGGGCACGGAGGAGTCCGGCCAGCCGCTCGCGGACGAGCTGTTCGCCCACGTGCGCGAGTACGCCCAGACCTGGCGCATCCAGGGCGCGAGTCATGGAGGCTTCAGCGACGTGGAGCCCCAGGAGTATCCCCGCCGACTGCGCGCCTTCTTCGATGCGGCGCTGCTGTCGGGCGGGGAGGGGGCCGCCGGAAGCGCGGCCCCGGCGGTGCCCTGACGACGACGGTCAGGCGACCTTCGGGGTTTCCTTCTCGCGGGCCTCGAGCGCTTCCAGGTCCTTGAGGAACGCGCGGCCCTTGTCCGCGTCCGTCATGTAGACGAAGGCGGCCATGCCCTTGAGCTGCTCCAGGGACTCGCCCTCTCGGCCGGGCTTGCCCTTCTGGCGGTTGTGGATGGCGGCGCGCAGGCGGCGCACCACGTCGCGCGGGACTCGCGCGGACGCCACGCCGTCCCGGGCCTTGTTCACCACCAGCCCCGTGACTTGCTGACGCGTGCCCTTGCGGCTCACCCGCGTCTTGTTCGGGTGAACATGGAAGCCCTCGTCCTCGACGACTTCCTTCACGCGCGCGAGCAGCACCGACACCGCGGGGCCCTGCGCCCGCCTGGCCTTGGGCTGCTTCGTCTTCGTCCAGGAGAAGGTGAGGTCGTCCGCGTAGCGCGTGTAGATGAAGCCCAGGCGCTTCGACAGCGCGGACAGGCGCTTGTCCAGCTTGAGGCACAGCGCGTTGGTGATGCCGGGAGACGTGGGCGCGCCCTGCGGCAGCGCGCGGGGACCCTTGGCGACGTAGAGCGTCTTGCCGCGGAACTGCACCGTCTCGCGAGGCGCCTCGGTGGCCATCAGCGACAGCAGCGTGGCGGTGTTCTCCTGCAAGCCGCCCTTGCGCAGCAGGCCCTTCACCCGCCGCCACGTCACGGTGGGGAAGAAGTCCTTCAAGTCCACCTTCACCACCACGTCCGCGCCGTGGTGGGCCAGCGCGTTGGTGAGGATGGAGCGTCCCGCGACGAAGCCGTGCGCCGCGCCGTGCACGGGCAGCCGCTCCACCACGTTGGACAGCACCCAGCGCTGGGCCTGCTTCAGCTCCGGCTTGGGGGACGTAATCGTGCGCGTGCCGCCGTCGCGCTTGGGGATGCCCCAACTGATGTAGTGCGAGCCGGTGTCCACCTCGCGGTGGAAGGCGAACCAACGCAGCTTGGAGACGCTCAGCCCCAGCGCCTTGGCGAGCGCGTCCACGGTGCCCAGCTCCGGCAGGCCGTTGGACTTCGCGCGCTCCTCGCGGTGGGCGACGTCGAACTTGTCGGAGCCGGCGTCTTCCTTCCAGTGCACGCCAGCGCCCAGATGGCTGATGTGCGTGGCCTTCCAGGCCTCATGGGCCTGGCGGCCCAGGGCGCGGAGCTCGGCGGCCTCGGCCTTCTTCTTCTCCTTCCAGGCCGTCTTCTCCTTCTCGGAGGCGCCGGAGAAGTCCAGGTCCGCCACGGCGAGGCCGCGCGAGACGAGCTGGCCCTGGGCCCACGACTCGGCGCCGCCTGCTTCGACGATGGCCTTCCAGCGGATGAGCAGGGCTTCATGCGCGGCGCGGCGGGCCTCGCGCTGGGCGACCGCATTGGCGGCGGGAGCCTGGGGCGCGGGGGTGGCAACGGCCTGCGGCGCTGCTGCGGGGACGAACGACTCCAGCCTGGCGGTCATGTCAGAACCTCGAGGGGGCGCGTCGGAGTCGGACGAGGCGGGCAATCATCACGAGCAGTCGAGGGAGGCCAGGAAAGCACCACCATCTTACCTGGTGCACGGTAGCCTCACCGGCTCTCCCCTCCTAGGCACTACGGCCTGCGGGGGCAAACGGCGATCGCGTCGTTGGCTCAGCTGCCCCCGCAGGCCGTAGTGCCTAGGAGGGAGAGAGCCAAGAACAGGCTACCTTGCGGAGAGTGTCCTGCATTCCAACCGGAGCGGCGCAACGCCGCTCCCGCGCTCGAGGCGCTCAGGCTGATGCACTCCAGACCTCTCTCGGCTGCTCGCGCGTGAAGCGCGTCTCATCGTGTCTTCCGTCGCACCTGCCCTTTTGGCCGCTGCGTGAGCGGCCGAGCCGTGAATGGGGGTTTACACCAAGGCTGACGCCGCGTCGATGTAGCCTTCAGCCGAAAGCTTCTCCAGGCGCGTGAAATACGCGGTCCGCGCCTCCGTGTCCGTGTCGAACCAGAGCCGCTGATGACGCGCCTCGCCAGTGCGAGGGCCCCATTCCACGGCGACGACCTGGCCGTCCAGAGACACGCGATACACCATCTCCTGTCCGCTCTCCGCGTCGCGCCGCACATACGAGCGCGTCTCCGCGCGGATGAGCTTTCGCCCCTCGGGCGTCTTGCGCAGGGCCTCTTCCTCGGTGCGGCGGCGCGCGTAGGCCAGGCGCAGCGCGAGCTGGTGTTCGCAGGGGCCTTCGCGCATGCCGGAGCGGCGGAAGTGCGGACACCCGCAGGACGCGTCCTTCACGCGGCCTTCCAAATCCAACGTGAAGCTCGGGAAGAAGCTGCGCACCGCCTCGCGGTCCACGACTTCGCCGTGGATGCGGGTGCCCTCTCCGACGATGTCGTGCACCTTCGTCAGCTTCACCTCGCCCGCGCCCGGGCCGCCATCACCCAGCAGGCGGTGGGCCCGCGCCTCGCGCTCGCTGCCGAAGCGGATGACGGACTCGTCCACCGGCGTGGCCATCAGCTCGCGGGGACGGTACTGGCCCTTGGCGACGTCGAAGAGGATTCTGCCGCGCAGGCACTCCAACTGGAGCGCGGCGCGCACGTGCTCCTTCGACGCGCCACCCGCCGCGGCGACGAGCGTGTCGAAGGGCAGGGGCCCGTCCGCGCGCAGCTTGCCGCGCAGCTTCTCCGCGAGCCCGTCCGGCACCGCGCGGGGCATGAGGACATCGAAGGCCGCCGCGGAGGACCAGCCGCTCTCCGTCCAGCCCGTGAGGCCCAACGTCAGGGTGGCCGCGCCCATGTCGATGACCCAGAACACCGGCAGACCGGGGCCCATGAGCTGCAGGCGCACCGACTTCGCGTGGGGCAACAGTCGGGCGAGCGCCACCAGGCGCTGACGGCCGAACGTCCGCACGACGGCGGGCGCGGTGCCCGTGTACGTGCCGCCATGGCACTCCAGCACCAGCTCCCACGGCTCCAGCACCAGCCGCGGCGGGGCGCCGGGGACCAGCTCGAAGCGCAGCGCGCGCGGGGCCTTCTTCGCCTTGCGGGTGCGCAGCGCGAAGAGGAGGTTGTAGAGGTCGATGGGCGCCAGCACGCAGGAGTTCGCCGGCAGCGTGGCGGCGGACTGCACCTGGAGGAAGCCGCGCAGCCAGGCGTGAGGCACCTCCACTTTGCGAGGCTCGCGGGTCGCCTTCGCGGGCAGGGCGACGTGGGCCTCCAGCGACACGGGCAGGTAGGTGCGCAGCCGGTCCATCCGCGTGGCGAGGTTCGCCGGGACGTCCAGGAAGGTGGAGCCGTGCGCGGCCTCGCGGCCCTCGAAGAGGCTGTTGTCGAAGGACAGGCGCGCGTAGGCGCTCTCGTCGCGGGAGAAGACCTCCAGGGACACGCTGTCCGGGTCCACGGTGAGGACGGGGTCGAGCACCTCGTCCTGCTTCTCCTCACCGTCGAGCGCGTTGTCGAGGAACGCCTTCTGCGCCTCCCAGATTTGCGCGCTCGCCCGCTTCCCCTTCGACATGAGGTAGGCGAGGTACGCGGTGCGGTCCTTGCCCCGGTAGCGCAAGTCGCTGGAGAGGATGCCGAACGCGGCGGTGAGCGCGTCGCGGAAGAGGGCGGGGTCCTTCAGCCGTCCACGCACGCCCACGGTGCCGCGCGAGCCCTCCAGGGCCAGCAGCACGCGGGAGGCGTCCGACGTGGACTCCACGTCGCTCGCGGTGGCGTAGCGAAGCTCGACGGGGTGTCGGGTGGCGGTCGTCACGACGGGGTTCCTTCCTTCCGGTTGCGCGCGCGCTCCACGGCGCGACGTGCACGTTTGTGGGCGCGCCACGCGGCCTTGCGCAGCTCCACGGACTGAGACTTGTCGAAGGCGGCCTCGTGCAGCAGCTTCGCCGCCTCTTCACCGCCGAGCCTACCCAGACCGGCCCACGCTTCCTGCTTCAATTCCGGCTTCGCATTCTCCGCCAGGGCCTTCAGCGGAGCGATGTTCCCGTGGGCGAGCAGCGCGGGCTCGGCGAGGCGACGGCCCTCGGAGGTCGTGAATGCCTCCGCCGGCACCTTTGCGCCCGTGGGGCCCAGGGCCACCGGGTCGAAGGGCTTCACCTCCAGCGCCCACGCCGAGGCCTTCTCGGGCGCCAGTCGCGCCAGCGCGTCCGCCGCCGCCGAGCGCACCCGCGCGTCCGGGTCCACCAGCGCGCCCTTCAGCGCCTCCGCCGACGCCGCGAGTTCCTTGGCGTGGGTCAGCACGGGACCGGTGTCCTGGCCCACGAGCTTGAGCGTCGCACCCGCCGTGCCCAGTCGCGACAACACGCGCGCCGCCTCCTGTCGCACGGTGGCCGGAGACGCCAACTCGCCACCCTGGAGGATGGCGCGCGCGGAGTCCGCGAGGCTGGCCGCGCCCAGTCGAGAGCCCGCCCACAAGAGCCGCTCCCACGCGGTGGCCAGTGACTCGCGCTTCTTGCCCGGGGGCGAGGCCGTCCAGTCGGCCGCCGTCTTCCGCTCGGCCGACACCAGCGCGCGAGCCAGCGCCGCGACATCCACCTGACCGGCCTGACGCGCCTCACCGGTCCACGTGCCCACCAGCAGCGCGGCTTCCTGACGCGCCTCCGGCTTGTCGTGGGCCAGCAGGGCCACCGTCTCCGTCACGGGCAGCGCGCCACGACGGGCGAGTCCCCGGCGCAGTCGCAGCCGCAGCTCCTCGTTGGTCAGCGTGGCCAGGCGGGGCACGAGCAGCACCGGGTCGCCCTCGCGCGACAGGTACGCCGCGGCGGGCTCGGAGATGTCCTCGTTGATGCTGGCCACGGCGAGGAACTCGACGCGGGTGCGCTCCTTCGGGAAGAGCGCGTCCAGCGCCTTGCGCGCTTCCTGTCGCAGGTCGTCGTCGCCGTCGTCGAGGATGGTGGCCAGCGTGGCCTCCGCCTCCACGTCCTTGAGCTTGCCCAGCTCCTGCGCCGTGGTGATGCGCACCTCGTCGCGGGTGCCCGTGTCGAGCAGCAGCGCCTCCAGCTTCACGCGGGCGCGCTCGCCGCCGATGGCGCGCAGGCCCTTCACGCCCGCCTGCTGCAGCTCCGTGGTGGAGCCCTCCACCGCGGCGGCCTCCACCTTCTCCTCGACGCGACGGCGCTCCTCGCCCTCGGGGAGGCGACCGGCGAGGCGGCCCAGGCCCTCCAGCGCCGCCCACACCATGGACGGCTCCGTGGGAGCCTCGGGCGTGCCACCCGCGGCCACCGTCTCCAGCTCGCTCAAGGCGCGCGGATCACCCAGCGTGCCCAGGGCGAGCAGGGCGCGCTCGCGTTGTCCATCCTCACCCGCGCGGGAGTACAGCAAGAGGGGCCGCAGCGCGCTGATGCCGCGCAGGTGCGCCACGCCCTCGGCGGCCGGGAGCATCAGCTCACGCGCCCCACCACGCAGCACGTCCTCCAGCGGACCCACGGGGACGCCGTGCTCGATGACGCGCTTGGAGTACAGCGCCACCGCCTCCGCGCGCACCGCCAGGTCCCGGTCCGAGAACAGGCCCACCAGCAGCTCGGACTGACCGGCCTCCGCGCCGTGCTCCAGCTCCTTCAGGGCCGCCAGTCGCACCGCCACGTCGTTGGACTTCACCGGCGAGCGGAGGAAGCGCACCGCGAGCGCCGCGTCCCGCTTCTTCACGTCCGTGCCCGCGATGTTCATCGCGGCGGCGACACACGCGACGCGCACGGCGCTCGTGTCGTCCTCCGTGCTTCGTCGCGCGAGCACGTCCAGCGCCTCCGCGCGCTTCGTCTGTCCGAGCGCGGCCACCAGTCGCAACCGCTCGTTCGCCTCCGTGGCGACGGCCACGCGCGCGGCCAGGGCGCTTACCGCGGAGGGCGTGGCCAGACGGGCCAGCGCTTCCGAGGCGCGCTTCGCCACGGCGGACGTCTCCGAGCGAAGGAAGGAGGCCAGCACCTCCACCGCCCGGTCATCCCCGCGCCACGCCAGGAGCTCCGAGGCGCGCAGGCGCAGGTCCTCGTGCTCGCTGGCCATGGCCCGACCGAGCGCCTCGGTGACGCGCGAGTCGTTGGCACCGGCCAGCCGCTCAATCACACCCACGCGCAGGTCCGCGTGCTCGCTGCCCAGCGCGGCCAGCAGCGGCTCCAGGCTTCCGGCCGGGCTGAGCTTCTCCAGCAGCTCGAAGGCGTAGCGACGCACGTCCGCCAGCGGCGAGTTGAGCGCGGCGGTGATGCGCGGCTTCGCGGCGTCACCGCGCTCCGCCAGCTCGTCCAGCGCGGCGCGAGCCACGTCCGGCGCCAGCGACGCGAGGGCCAACGACAGCGGCTCATCGCTGCCCGCGGGGAACAGCTCCTTGAGGCCGGTGAGGGCCGCCTTGCGCACCAGTTGGTGCGGGTCTTCCAGCGCGCGCAGTAGCGCGGCGACGGCGGCGGGAGTCCCGGCGAAGCCCTCCAGCGTGAGCTTCACCACGCGGTCCACGGCGTCGCGGCGGACGCGGTGGCTCTCGTCGTCACCCGCGGACACCTGTCGCAACAGGCCCACGTACGCGCCGAAGGCGAGCCGACGCAGGTGCTGTCGCTCCGCGCTGGCGCTGGCCTCGGGCGAGGTGCCCGGCGTCCCCGGCTTCACCGCCGAGAAGAGCCGACGCAGCCAGCTCTTGGCGGGCGTGGCCTGCACGGGCGAGGCGCCAGGGGCCGTCTCCGGCTTCCACGGGGCCTCCAGCGTGCGCGGGCGGGCGACCTTCTGGGCTTCGCGGAAGTAGTCGAGCGGCTTGTTGCGCAGCAGCAACACCTGGGCCGCCGCGTAGCGCTGCTCGGGCTGCTCGCTGGAGAGGGCCTCGGCGAGTCCCACCATGCGCCGGGCGCGCTCGTCCTCGGCGGGCCACTCCTTCATGTCGCCGACCTTCTCCGGACGCGGCGGCAACAGGCCTTCGACGAGGTTTGTGCGGTACGCGTCCGTCTCCGTGCGCAGCTCCAGCGCGCGGGCCGCCGCGTAGCGCACCTCCGGCCTGCCGCTGGACAGGGCGCTGGCGAGCAGGTCGGGCGGCTCGCCCCGACGGCTGGCGCGCAAGTCACGGGCGAGGACGATGGCGAACACCATCTCCTGCACCTCGCGGGCGCGGTCTTCCAGGCCGTGCAAGAGGCCACCGTCGCCCTCGGGGCCCAGGGCCGCGAAGGAGAGGATGGCGCCCAGGCGGATGGGCAGGTGGTCATTGCGCAGGTTGCCGGTGAGCACGGGCAGCGCGCGCGCGTCACCCAGGCGCGACAGGCCGTCCGCGCCCCACGAGCGCACCGCCACGTTGGCGTGGCCCAGCGTGTCCAGCAGGTAGCCCTCGTCGCCCCGCCGGCCCGCGGTGGCGAGGCCGCGCGCGCCCTGCTCCTGGAGGTCGCCCAGTTCGCTGGGCACCAGCACGGTGGCGAAGAACGACAGCAGCCGCCGCGAGCCCAGCGACGCCAGCGCGCGAGCTGCGCGGATGCGCAGCGGGATGAGGTACGCCGGAGTGTAGAGCCGCTCCAGGTCCTTGTCGGTGATGAGCCCGCGCATCGGCTCGATGATGTCCTCGGCGCCGCGCGGGGCGAGCAGCTCCGCGGCCCGCACGCGCACCTGCAACTCGCCAGCGGCGATGCCCGCGAGCAGCGGCCCGTTCTCCCCGGGCACCAGCTTGTCCAGCGCTTCCAGCGCGGCGACGGCCACGACGACTTCCTCGTCCTGCACGCGCTTGAGCAGCGGCGAGCGCAGCGTCTCCACCGGGGCATGCACGGAGCCCTTGGCGCCCAGCACGCGCACCGATGGATGCGTGGAAGCGAGGGCCGCCAGGTGCGGCTCCGGCTTCTCCTTGCCGACCAGCTTCACCCACGCCTCGTACGCGGCGGTGGCCACGCCCGCGTCGCGGTCCTCCACGGACTTCTTCAGGCGCTCCTGCGCCCATCCCTCCGTGCCGCGCTGCGAGAGGACTTCCACCGCGCGGTTGCGCAGGTCCGGGAAGCGGCCGGCGAGCGCGCGGTCCAACGCCTTCTCCGGCACCTTCTCGTTCCACGCCCACAGCGTGCGGAACGCCTCGCCGCGCACCTTGGCGGATTCGTCCTCCAGCGCGTCGCCGAGCAGCGGTTCCGCGCCCTGCGTCGCCGCGCCCAGCTTCACCAGCCGGTCCAGCCCGCGCACGCGCACGTCCTCGTGGCCGGAGCGCAACGCCGCCTCGGCGGAGGACAGGGGCGCCTCCACGTCCAGCGTCACCACCGCGTCCAGCGCGGCGGCGCGCACGTCCGCGTCCTCGTCGTCCAGCATCCACACCAGCCGCTCGCGGGCTCGGGCATCCTGGAGCGCCTGGAGGGCGGCGGCGGCCTGACGGCGGATGGGGGCTTCCGGCTCGCGGGAGAGCTGGAGCAGCGCGCCCAGCGCCCGCGCGTCACCCAGCTGCGCGAGGCCGCGAGCACCGCGCACGGCGGTGTCCGGCGTGCGGCAGGCCATGGCGGCCAGCAGCGGCTCCAAATCACTCTCCGCCAGCGCGCCACTGACGGCGCCCTGCGCGGGCATGGTGTCGCGAGCGGCCTGGAGGTCCGCGTCCGTGATGGCCAGGGCGGCGCCGCTCGGGCCGCGCGTGCGCGCGACCAGTCGTCGGGCCACGTCCTTGACGGAGCGGGCGAAGTCCTCGTCGCGGGCTTCCAGGGCGTGGGCCAGGGCCCGGCGCTCCATCACGCGGATGGTGAAGGCCACGCGGCGCACGTCCGCGTCCGCGTCGTCCAGCGCCCGAGCCACCAGCGGCTGGAGCTGCGCATGACCCAACAGTCCCGCTCCGGCGGCGCGGATGAGCACCTCCACGCGGAGGCGCGCGGGGCCGCGCTCGAAGGCGGTGCGCAGGGGCTCGGTGTCACCGCCCGGCGTCACCTCGCAGAGCGCGTCCAACGCGGCCAGACCCACCGCGGCCTCGGTCTCGCTCAGCTTACCTGCGATGAGGCCGGGCACCAGGGGAGACGTGCCCCCCAGCTTCGCGAGCCGGCGCAGACCCGCCACGCGCATGTCCACGAAGCGCGAGTCCAGCGCGGCGCGGGGCGCGGCCAGGGGCGACTCCGTCTCCAGCACGTCGAGCGCCTTGAGGGCGTCCTCGCGCACCTGCGGATGGTCGTCATTGAGCCGCTCGCGCAGCTTCGGCCGCGCGGCGATGCGACCCCTGGCGCCCAGCTCGCGGGCGGCGAGGCGACGCACCTCCGCCTCCTTGTCCGTGCCGAGCACCTGGAGCACGAACTCCAAGGCCTCCGGCTCGTCCAGTGCGGCGGCCTCGCGCACGGCGGCCTCGCGCTTGGGGCGGCCCGCCTTCACCGACTCCGTCAGGAGGTCCAGGCCGTGCTGCGAGGTGTCCTGGTCATTGCCCGGCTTGCCGTCCAGTTCGATGCCGAAGCGCAGCACGCGCCGGTCGTCGCTCGCGGTGAAGACGGAGCCGAGCGCCGTGCGCGCCGCGCGCGGGTTCGCGGGCGGCAGGAAGACCAGCGCGTTCGTGGGCTTGCTGCCGCAGTCGAACGTGCGCGGCTTGCGGCGCTCGTCCAGCCGCCACGCCTTCACCTTGCCATCGCTGCCCGCGGACCAGACGCGGTCCGACGGCTCCTCGTCATCCTTCGCGGCGGGCGTGGGCGGGAAGAGCAGGGCGAGCACGGAGCCGGCATGGCCGGAGTCCTTGTCGCCGCGCACCTCGAACTCCACCGCGCCCACCAGGTACCAGAGGCGCAGCTTGCCGTCGTCGCCGCCGGACACGAGCCGACCGTCGCGAGGCGTGAAGGCCAGCGCGCGCACCGCGCCCTCATGGCCCACCATGTCCCGGCGCTCACCGGAGGCGCGCGTGAAGGAGCGCACCACGCCGTCGTCACCCGCGGTCGCGACATACGTCCCGGACGGGTCCACCGCCACGGCGCGCAGCGACTGGGGCGACGCCTTCCACTCGTGCAGCTTGCGCGTGGAGTCCCACTCCCAGCCGCGCACGATGCCGTCCGCGCCCGCGCTGAAGAGGACCTTGCCGTCCGGGCTGGAGGCGAGCGCGGTGACACCGCCGGGGTGCGCGCCCTCGAGCTGCCACTGCACGTTGCCGTCGGCGTGGGTGCCGAAGCGCAGCGTGCCGTCCGCGCAGGCGGCGGCGAAGCGCTCGCCCGACAGGGCCAGGGCATTCACCGCGGAGGGGAGCTCGGTGCTCCACAGCACCTTGTTGGTGCCCGGCTCATACGCGGTGACGCGGCTGGAGACGGAAGCGCGAGCGCCGCCGAGCAGCAGCACCCGGGGGCTGGCCGCGAGGGCCCGGAGCTTCTCGATGTTGCCGATGGAAAGGACGGACATGGTGTTCTTTCGAAACTCGTTGGAGGCGAGTGACGCGAGGCTCAGAGGCCCCCGAGCTGCGCGCTCGGATGCGCCGTGCGCAGCTGGACCAGGGATGCGAGACAGCTCTGCCATTCACCCTTCGCCATCGAGCCGGTGAACTCCCCCAGCACGGGCGACACGACGCGGGCGAAGTTCTCGTCATCCAGGCCCAGGTCCCTCACCAGCTCAATCACGCGGCGCTTGGCGACGCTGGCCGACAGGCGCTTCTGCACTTCGCCCTCGCGCGCTTCCTTCGCCCGGCCCGGAGGCAGACCGAAGAGCATCTTGCGCAGGAAGTCCCGCAGCGCCGCGACGTCCGCGAACCTCTCGCCGCCACCCGCCGACGGAGCCTCCTTCGCGCCCGCCGGCTTCCAGCCCTCCGGCAGGTGCGTGGGACGGTGCTTCTCCCAGAGCAGGCGCACGGCGAACAGGCCCACTTCACGGTCCGCGCTCTGCATCAACCACGCGAGCCGCTCCGCGCCGCCCAGCCGCGCGTAGTGCCGGCGGATGAGCTCCACGGCGACCTCGCGCGTGCTGCGCTTGGTGCTCTCCGTGAGGGAGAAGACCTTCACGGCGTCCAGTTCCTCCGGGTGCAGCACGTAGCGAGCGTCCGCGCCGTCCTCGCCCGCGCGCAACAGCGCATCATAGGCCAGGTTGCGAATCTCCTTCGCCTCGGCCTCGGCCAGCTCGTACACCCGCGTGTGCCAGCCCCAGGCGCGCAGCTCCGCGCGGGTGATGGCCAGGCCGAAGCGGCGCACGTCGTCGCGCGCGTCGAACAGCGCGGGCCACAGCTTCTCCGGCGTGTACGCCTTGCGAGGCGCCTTCGGCTTGAGCTCGTACGACTTCGACTCCGGCTGCTCCGGGCCGATGACCGGGTGGTGGCAGCGCAGGTACGTCTGGGCGAACGTGCGCACGGGCACCGGCTGCTTTGCCCCCAGCGCCAGCTCGAACAGGCGCTCCAGGCCCGCCGCCGCGTCACCCGTGTCGCTGAAGTCCGCCGGCACCACGTACTCCAGCAGGTAGCGGTGGGCGAAGTCGTGCAGCGTCGGGTCCGCCCGGCGCGCCAGCGCCAGCAGCCAGGGCACCGTGAGCTGCCGCGCGGTGAACAGCTTGCGGTTGCCCAGGATGGCCAGCGCCACTTCCCGGTGCTTCGCGCTGAAGACCAGCCCCTTCACCTTCTCCACGTCCAGCCCGGGCAGGCTGTCCGCGCGCTTCAGCCACGTCGCCATCTGGTCGCCGAAGTTCGGGTTCGCCGCCTTATCCAGCATCCACTCCGGACCGATGACCGCGGGCGTGTAGGCCGACAGCGCCTTCACCACCAACCCCTCCACCGGGTAGCGCTTCTTCTTCAGGCGCGGGTCCTCGAGCAGCTCCTTCCAGAAGGCCACCGGCATCTCGCCAGCGGCGTACTTGGAGGAGACGAAGCCCTTGGCCCAGTTGAGCTGCTCGGAGGTGCCCAGGTACATGTCCCGCAGGAAGCCCGACGTCAGCTCCGCGCGGTCGAACGACTGCTCCAGGGACTTGGCCGCGAAGGCCGCCGTGGACTTGTACGACAACAGCCGCCCCAGCAGCTCCAGCCCCAGCTCGCGCGGGTTGCGCTTCTCCAGCACCGCCGCGGCGAACGACTTCACGTCGCTTTCGCCCTGGGCCACCAGCTCCGCCAGCCGGTCCGCCGCCAGGTCCTGCGCGTGCGCCCGCGCGTACTCAATCGCGTACGTGCGCGCCTTGCCACTGGGAGACAAGAGCAACGCGAGCACGGCTTCGTGCAGGCCCAGCGCGCGCAGCTTGCCCTGGTGGAACTCCGGCGAGCCCTGCAGCGTCTCCACGAGGAAGTCGTGCGCGCTGCCCAGCGGCCGGCGGGCGAGCCTGTCCAACCACGCGGGCGTCACCTTGCGCAGCGCCTCCGGGAAGTCCTTGCGCAGGCCCTGGATGGCGAAGCGGGCGGCCGGGTCCGACAGACACGTGTCGAGCAGCCGCATCAGCGCGTCCGGCGAGCGCTTCCACGCGTCGGGGAACGCGCGGTGCTTCAGCGTGTCGTTCGGCGGCTGGATGGGGAAGGCGCTGGCGGTGTAGTTGCCGCTTTCAGTGGCCCAGATGTGGTGGGCCACCCAGACGGAGTGCCAGGACGTGTCCTCGTCGTAGTGACGCAGCACCTCCACGGCGAACTGCGGGTACAGCTCCGGGACGGCGGCGCCCAGGTGGCGCAGGTAGCGCCACGCGCGGCGGCGCAGGTACTGGAGCGTGCCGCCGGAGACCTCGTGCCGGTACGACTGGCGGCGCTCCACGTCGAAGCGCCAGGCGAGCACGCCGAACAGCTCCGCGTCGTGGTTGGCCTCGGCCAGCTTGTAGATGCGCTTGAGGCCGCCCCACAGGCCGAACTTCAAGTCCGCCTTGCGCGCCAGCTCCAGGATGATGGCGCGCGAGGCGTCGGTGTTCTTCGCGTAGAGCGAGACGAGCAGATCCGCCAGCGCGAGCCGCGCGGGCTGGGGCACGTCCTTCTGCGCCTTGAAGCGCTGCCACGCCTCGGAGGAGGCCTCGCGGCGGCTCTCGGAGCTGTACCGGGCCTGTGCCTGGGAGAGCGAGCGCAGCAGCTTCTCGAAGGTGAAGGCGTCCTTGGGCGGGGCCTTTCCTTCCTCGGGCTCCGGCTCCGACTGCTCGAGGAGGGCGAGCACGGCATCGGCCAGGTCCGGCGACTCCGCCTGGGCCAACCGCTCGAGGTCTGCTGCGTTCAGCGCATCGCTCGTCGACATGGGCCTGGGGACTTACCACAAGCCGACTGCCTGGACAGCGGGGGAGCGCTGGGGTCCGGGAGTTCTCGGTTTCGGCTGTTCCGCGAGGGCCACCGAGCCTGGCGCCCGGTTACGAGCCCAGGTCCACGCCCCCGCCGGAGCTGCTCTTCCGGTTGTCGAAGTACGTCAGGTCCACGAGCAGCGCGGCGGCCAGCACCATTTGACGCAGCCTGCCGTCGTTGCACGCGGGCTGGAAGTCCAGGCTGAAGTTGTCCGCGTCGCTGAAGGTCTCCTGCAAGAGTCCGCTCCACCGCTTGCGGATGACGGCGACCTCTTCGCCTCGCTGGAGGATGCGGAACGTCCAGGGTTTGAAGAAGGGCCCTTCCACGGTGGCCATCACCACGCCCGCGGGCGAGAGGATGTCGAACCGGCGGCTGAAGAAGCGGAAGCGCTGGACGATGGTGCCCATGGGCCGGTCATCCCAGGCCATCACCTCCGCTCGCGCGAAGAAGATGTGCCAGGGCAGCTCCACCGCCAGGGCCAGCGTGCCGCCCACCGTCATGCACTCCAGCCGCGCGCGGTAGAAGGGCCAGAAGTTGCGCAGGAGCTGTGACGCCCAGCCATCGCCCGTCTCGCCCACGTACACGGTGTTGCGGCCCTCCGCGTCGCAGACCTCGTAGCGGTTCTTCCCCTCCCAGCCGATGAGGATTTCGAGCGCCTCCCGGAACTGGCGCATGCGCACCTGGGCCGCCGTCAGCACGGCCTCCAATGACAGGCGCAGCTCCACGCTCATGTAGCGCGGGTCTCCCGGAGGGCCCTTTCCGGCGAGCATCTCCTGGGGCGGGTCTTCTTGGGGAACACCCTGCTCGTCGGCCTTGGGACGCGGCGCGCGCGCGCCCCAGTCCAGCTCCAGCTCCGCGTCGTTTCCCGCCCAAGGCTTGTTGCCCATGTCGCGGAGCCTTAAGTGGCGCCCTCGCGGGATGCAAACGGGGCGCTTCGGACCTCAGGGGTCGCTGCTCGACAGGGGAAGCCAGGTGGGCTGGATGTCCGGCGTGACGACCCCCTGCGCGGGGAGGTCCACCTCCGCGCGGTGTATCACCCAGTGCGGGGCCAGGTGGTTCCTGCCCATCAGGACGTAGGTGTAGCGGCCCGCGGGCAGGTGCTCGAACGTGGAGGTGGTGTCCGACGCGGTGGGAATCCCCAGCGTCTCCGCGAGGTGCTCCAGCTCTTCCCACGTGCTTGGGGCCAGCACGGTGCCGGCGAACAGGTGGTAGCGGAGGACCGTCACGGCATGCGTCGGGTTGGTGGCGAGGGGCGAAGGTCGCAGCTTCAGCGTGGCGCCGCCGTCCAGCTCCTGGAGGTGGATCACCTTGCGCTCGCCCGGCCCCAGCTTCACGCGCAGGGGCATGAAGCGGACGGTGTCTCCCTGCTGCGTCGTCGTCTCCCGGGCGATGAGGGTGTATTCCCCGGGCGCCAGTCCCGTCGCGTGGAAGTCGCCGCTGTCCTCCTCCAACATGACGGCCTCCGCGCCAGCCGGAGACAGGGGATGCAGGTAGAGGAAGGTGCTCACGGGCCGGCCCTCGCGGTCCTTCACCGTGCCATCCAGCCGGGCGCCCGTGGACACGCGCAGCTCCAGCGTCGTCTCTCCCGGGCCCACCTGCCGGCTCAGTGGCAGGTAGTCCGGATGGGAGGCCTCCAGGCGGAAGGAGGTGCCCGACTCCGTGGGAGGCAGCTCGAAGGCGCCATCGGCGGCGGTGCGCGCGTGCGCCAGGGATTGCTCCTCGGGGTCCTCCTCCCCCACGGACGGGGTGAGGGGGAGGTACGCCTGCACTTCCACGCCGACCACCGGTGCGGACGTCGCCGCGTCCAGCACCCGGCCGCGCAGCCGACGCCCCGCCTTGAGGACCACGTCACCCAGGTCCGTGTCCTGGCCCGGCTCCACGTGGACCTCCCGCAGCACGCGCGCGAGGCCCGGCGCCTCCAGCGTCAACCACGTGCGGCCCGGCTCCTCCACGGGGATGTGGAAGGTGCCGTCCGGCTCGCGAAAGAACTCCTCGTTGACCTCGAAGCGGGTGATGGGCGTGCGGTCCTCGCGCACCAGCCGGCCCCGGATGCCCCCCTGATAGCGCAGCACCAGCTTCACGTTCGTCGACCCGGCCGCCGCGATGACCTGGGGAGTTCGCGAGCGGGCCGACTCGTCTCCCTGAAGCGGCTCCGCTATCAGCTGATAGCCCTCCTTCCTGACGCTGAGCCTGCACGGGGTCGGCGACAGGTGTTCGAGCGTGAAGCGGCCCTGCTCATCCGTGATGGCGCTGGAGGCGCCATGGAAGGGAGAGCGGCCGTGGTGGAAGAAGCGCGGGCGAGCGCCATCCTCGCTGGGGACGTAGGCGTGAATCTCCGCGCCGGGCATCGGCTTGCCGGCTTCGTCCACGACGAGCCCCGACAGCGACAGCCCCGGCTCCAGTCGCAGCGTCACCGTCTTCGTCTCCGCGCCCACGAGCACGACGGAGAGCGAGGCGCGGGGCGGGCCGCCCCGGTTGCGGATGGCCCGGAGGGAGTACCGGCCCGGAGCCATTCCCCGCAGGCTGAAGGCGCCCCGCGCGTCGGTCACGGCCTCGGTGGTGGCGGCGGAGTCCTTGCCGTCTTCCACCAGGGAGACCTGGATGGCGGGCAGCGGAGCGCCGTCGGTGGTCTCCACGGTGCCCTCCACACTCGCACCGCGTTTCATGACCAGGCGCACGTCCTGGGAGGGCACCGGGGCCTGCTGCCACTCCGTGTCCAGGAAGCCCAGGGCCTGCGCCTTGAGGCGGTGGAGTCCCGGCTCGGCCAGGTTGTGCACGAAGCGCCCATTCTCGTCAGTCGACGTGTAGACGCTCTCCGCGTTGTTGAAGGGGTCGTCCACGTCCCCTGCCTCGAAGGAGGCGGGCGTGCCGTCGCGCCGGAGCTTCGAGTCGTGGCGCGACGGCATGGCGATGACCTCCGCCTCCGTCAGCGGGTTGCCCTCCGTGTCGGTGACGAGCCCCTCCATGACGAACGCGCGCTTCAGGGTGAAGTCCAGGGGCGCCGGCGTCGCCGTCACCACCACGTCGCTCACCGAGAGGAACTGGTGGCCCACGGCGGACACCGTGAAGTCGTTGTGGCCCAGCGTCGCCGAATTGAACACGAAGCGCCCATCCGCCTCCGTCGTGACATCGGTGCTCGTGGACACGTCGCCGTGGGTGTTCAGCGTCACCAGCGCGTCCGGGATGGGCTGTCCCGCCTCGTCGCGCACCTGGCCCACCACCTTGACGACGGTGCCCAGATGCAGCGTCACCTCCACGTCGGCTTGCTCCTCCGCGAGCGTGGTCTCCGTCTCTCCCTGCTGGTCGCCCCGCCGCGCCCGTAGCACGTAGCTGCCCGGCGCCATGTCCTCCAGGATGAAGCGCCCGTCCGCGTCTGTGATTGAGGTGAGGGGGTCCTCGGCGTCGCTCTCGGGCTCGTAGTCGGAATCGTGGGCGCGGACCTGGACCCCCGGGACGGGACGTTCGTCCAGGAGCACCTGACCCAGGATGCGCCGGGGCCGGTGCAGCACCAGGTCCTCGGCCGAAAGCTCCTCCGGAACGAGGTTCGTCTGGTGCGCGGTCAAGAACCCCGGACTGGAGACGACCAGCGCGTAGTCGCCCTCGGGCAGCGGTCCGATGCGGAAGCGGCCCTCCGCGTCGGTGCGGGTCTCGAAGTAGCGCGAGTGCTCGGCGTGGAACAGCGTCACGCTGGCATCCACCACGGGCCTCACGGCCTCGTCCACGACGCGGCTGGAGAACACGGCGCTCGGCTGGAGGACCAGCTCCACGTCCTGCGCGTGGGTCTCCACGTCCAGCTCCAGCGCGGAGCCCTGGGGCCCCACGGCCCACAGCGCGACGCTGCCCTCGGGCAGTCCCTCCAGCACGAAGGTGCCGTCCTGGGCCGTGGTGGCGCGCGTCAGCAGGGGGGCCGTGCCCCGGCCTTCGTCGATGAGTCCTCGCAAGTCATGCAGGGCCCTCGGGTCCTCGCAGGCGGAGGAGGACAGGGGCGTCTCGACATCCTTGCCGCAGGGGAGGCCGGACAGGGACTCGCCGGGCAGGGCCCGCGACGCGGAGACCTCCACCCCCTGGGCGGGTGCTCCGTCCTCGGTGAGCACGCGGCCTCGGAGGGACAGCGAGCCGCGCGGCGGAGGCGTGGGTTCGCTGGGGCCGGGCAGCTCCCGGGAGGAGGGCCTGGAGACGGTGGGCGTGGCGTCGCCGTCGTCGGGGGCGCGGAAGGTGACGACGGCGATGACCGAGCTCAGGCCAATCACCCCGAGCATGAGCGCCACCACGGCTGGCCTTCGCATGGTCCCCTCCCGTCGGGGGCCCACGCTAGCAGGGCGCTCGGGGCGAAGTCGCCGGGGGCTCAGGCGCGAGCGGGGAGCGACTCCAGGCGGGCCTTCTCCGCGACGATGAGGTCCCGGACGTGGTCGCGCAGGACGGCGACGTCGTCGAAGCCGCTGACGTCCACTGGGGGCATGACCTGGACGTGGCAGTGGGCGGAGGTCTGCATCACCAGTCCATGCTTGGGCAGCACGCGCGCCGTGCCGGTGAGGACGATGGGGATGATGGGGCAGCGCATCTTCAGGGCGAGCGCGAAGGCGCCATCCTTGAAGGGCTTGAGCTGGCCGTCCGCGGAGCGCGTGCCCTCCGGGAACATGAGGATGGGGACGCCGCGCTCCAGCCAGCGCTCACTCAGCCGCATCATCTTGATGATGCTCGGCTTGTCGCCGCGCACCAGGGGCACGTAGCGGTTGAGGCTCATGTTCCAGCCGATGAGCGGCAGCCGGAAGTTGGCCTGCTTGGAGACCCACTTGAAGGGGCGGTACAGGCCGAAGAGGACGAGGATGTCGCCGAGCGACTCGTGGTTGGACACGAGCACGGCGGGCCCGTGCCACGGCAGGTGCTCGCGGCCGTCCACCCGCAGGTGCCACAGCGGGTTGACGTAGAAATACAGCTGCGCCCAGAAGCACGAGTACAGGTGCAGCACCCGGCCGTTGCGGTCGAACGGCGTGGTGACAGCCCACACCACGATGGCACCCAGGAAGAGCACCAGGCTGGAGAGCGCGAGGAACGTCCAGAAGAGGATGGAGAACAGGAGTCGAATGGCGCCCGCAGTGTGCCACAGGCCCGCGAGCGGAGGGCAAGGGAGTTGGGCGAGGTGTCACGCCCGCACGTGGATGGCCACTGGCGCGGCGGGGAGCGGCAGGTGCGTCGGAAAATCAGAAGCGAGCTGATACTCCGATGACGCCAGTCGTGGCAGCACGACGAGCCGCGTGGCTTCGAGTGCCACCAGGGGCAGCGGCCGCTCCACTTCCAGGAACAGGGCGCCTCGCGCCGTCAGCCGGGGCGGCGCGTGGGTCAGCTCCACCGCGCCCGCCACCATGAACAGATGGGAGCCCGGCGCCATCAGCAGCTGCTGTCCTGGCGCGAGGACATGCTCCTCTCCGCGCAGCAGCCACGCGCGTCGCTCCTTCCGGCCCAGGTGCGCATAGCGGCGCTGCCCCCGCAGCATGTCGTCGAAGAGGCGCTCCGCCAGGGTGCCCCAGACCTTCCTGCACAGGCCCGCGTCCTGCTCCAACAGCAGACGCAGCGCGGCGCCCGGAATCCGCACCACGGTGGAGGTCGCCGCCGTGCGCACCGTCGCCGAGCGCCGACCTCCCACGAGCGTGGAGAGTTCCCCGAACACCGTGCCGCTGCCGAGCTGATTCACCAGGTCTTCATCGGCGCCGTTCCGGGCGAGCACGTACGCCGCGCCCCGCGCGAGCAGGTACAGCTCGTCGCTCACTTCACCCTGGCGGAAGACATCGTGGCCCGCGGGCAGCTCCTGTATCTGGGCCCGCGCGGCGAGCGCCTTCAGTGCGCGCGTGTCGAAGTGGGCGAAGAGCGGCGACGACTTGAGCTGCCGCGCCACCTTCCCGCGCAGCAGGCGGGAGCCTCCTGGCAGCCGGTACGCCCACTTCATCGCCGTCTCCACGGGCTTGCGCAGACCGCGCCCGCACATGACGCGCAGCACACCGACGATGTTGGCCCGAGTCACCGGAGCGAGCGTCAACAGTCCGTGCCCCTGCGCGTAGCCGGGGTTGGCTTCGATGAAGTAGCGCGCGGAGAGCTTGTCGCACTGTCGCCAGTAGTCGCGCTCCACCTCGGAGTCACGGGTGCACCAGCCCACTTGGCGCAAGAGCGGGTTCGTCGGGTCCACGCGGGCGAGCCCGAACTCCGAGCCGAGCTCGTCGAGGAAGGCGCGCAGTGGGGAGGGAATGGGCTGCTCGCGGCGAGGCCACAGCTCGGTGCAGTACTTGGCGAACAGGGCGTAGCTGGAGGGGTGGACCAGCGCGCCCAGGTAGTACGCGGGGCGGCCCGGGTGACGCAGCAGGTACTTCAGCATGTGGAACAGCCCGAAGCGTGTGTTGGTGTTGCCGCCCCGGTACGCGCGCAGCGAGCCGGCTTCCGCGCGGAACACCGCCGTCGTCACGCCGCCCAACTGCTTCTCGAAGACGTGCAACGCGAAGTAGCCGACGAGCGCGCCCTCTTCGTTGCGGTGGAGCTGAATCCAGGTGTGCTCGGCGGTGGATTCCACCACGTACCTGGCGAAGCCCTCTTTCGTGACGCCCTCGAAGATTTCTTGATGCACGGCGTAGAGCGCGTCCGTCAGGTGTCGTCGCTGCTCGGCGGACAGGGACTGGGGGATGACGACCTCGGTGCTCGCAATGCGGGACATGGTGGAGCGGTTCTCCGTTCTTCTGGCAGCGGGCCTGCGCGGCGCCGTTGCCAAGTAAGTCCGGACATGACGAGCGAGGATGCCCACCAGGGGTGGATGCCGAGTCCTCAACGTCGACCGCGTTTCAGGGCACGCGCGCGCGTTCGAAGATGATGCGAGCCCTTGTACGAAGGTCTTGCTCGCGTCCAGGCCGTGCCGGGTGGAGCAGGGCGCGCGGGCGCATGTGCTGGGGCCGCCTCATGGCCGCGTGTCCTTGTGGGGCGTCCAGACGGGCGTCACGTCGCGCACCACCGTGCCCGCCTCGGGAATGTCGATGACCTCGCGATAGATGCCCCTCCGGTCGTTCGTCACGAGGAAGAGCGTCGCCTTGCCCGGCGGAAGGCTCCGGAAGGTCATTGTTCCATTCTCGCTGACTTCGTGAGGTAGCGAGCGTTCAGGCAGTTCGGCGTCCTGGTGGTTCAAGACCGAGTGAGGGACCTCGCCCGCGAGCAGGGCCGTCACGCGGCGAGCAGGGCCGTTCACGCGCAGCTCCAGGGTGGCGCCCGCGGAGCGGGCCTTCAAGGTGACGGAAACGTCGCCGCTCGAGGGAATCTGGACGTGTTGGGGCGCGTAGGTCTCGAAACTCCCTGGATGGGGGCTGGCTCGCGCCTGGTAGTCGCCTGGCGGGAGGTCTCGCACGACGACGCTCGGACCGTCTGGTGAGACTTCGACCCTCGTTCGGGACAGGCCCCTGTCTTCGCGGTCCAGGAAGACGGAAGCCCGCGCGGGCTGGCCCCGTGCGTCCAGGACGGAGACCTCCACCCGGGCGCCTTTTTCGAGGAGCACCGTGAGGCCTTCCTGGGGGCCCGGGGCGAGCGTCAGCCGCTTCGTGGGGTACCCTTCGGCCATGACATCCAGCGTGGTGGAGCGCTCGTCCACGTGAGGGATGGAGAAGGAACCATCCGGAGGCGTGAGCTCCTGGGTCCAGTGAGGCTCCAGCGGATCTCCGTGCAATGCCTCCGGGTTGATGAAGAGCATGGCGCGCGCCACCGGAGCGGAGGTCTCCGCATCCAGCACGTGTCCGGCCACCCTGCGTCCTGGGCTCATCCGGACCTCGCCCAGGTCCACCACCTCCGTGTCGTGATGCACCTCGACCTCGCGGACCACGGGCGCCAGGTTTTTCGCCCGGAGCACGACAGTCCATGAGCCCGCGCGCTCCACGTTCAGGGAGAACTCGCCGCGGGGATGCTCCACGGTGCGACCCCCGAGTTGGAAGCGGGTGAGGGGCTTGCCGTCGGGACCGGCCACGCGTCCGTGGATGCGTCCCTGTCGCGACATGACCAGGCGGACAGGCGGTCCTCCCTCTTGGGCATGAAGTGAATCCAGGCCGGGCTGGCCTCCCGTGGAAAGGGCGGGCACGAGGTGAAAGGCCTCCTTCGTCACGCTCAGCTCCACCTCCCGGTTCGGCAGATTCCGTAGCGTGAAGCGACCATCTGACTGGGTGCGAGTGAAGGGGTCCCTGGACGAGCGGTAATGGCCCGCTCGCCACGTGGGGGTGGCATCAGGAGGCTCATGGATGAAGACCCCGGCACCAGAGAGGGGTTGTCCCCCGAGGTCCTCGACTCGGCCGGACAACGTCCAGCCGGCCGCGAGGCGCAAATCCACGTGGGCCTCTTGTTGGTCGCGCAGTTCCAGGGGCTGGGTGGCGAAGCGCTCCACGGCTCCGGATTCGTGGGCGGCTTCGAGCATGAACCGACCCCGCTTCAATCCCCCGAACGCATAGCGGCCTTGCGAGTCCGTCCAGGTCTTGCTCACCGCGTTGTCCATCCATGGATTGCTCGCCAGGTCTTCCTTGGGAGGCACGGCCAACAAGCGCACGGGGAGCCCGGGCATGGGCGTGTCCAGCTCATCGAAGACCGTGCCGGAGACCGTGGCTCCCCGTTTCAAGACCCAGTGGACCTCCGCATCCGGGGCCCGGACCTGGAGTTCTTCCTGCCGGAAGAGAGGGTCCTTCGTGAGCTTCAGGAGGAAGGTTCCTGACTCGGGGAAGTTCAGGTGGAAACGGCCCTGCTCATCCGACAAGGCCTCGTAGGGCGCGAGGCGTCGTGCGTCGTCGGTCTTGGAGAAACGAGGGTTGTCGACCGTGATGAGCGCGCCTGGCACGGGCCGACCTGCTTCATCGACGAGGACCCCGTCGACCCAGAGTGGAGTGCGCAGGGTGAAGTCGAGCCGCTGCGTGCCGGGGGCCAGCTTCTGGAGGGATGCCCTGGCTCGAAAATGGCGAGGAGCGGTGACGTCGAGGTCGTGGGGGATGGGGGGCAGCGGGCCGAGCCGGTAGTGGCCCGTGGCATCCGTGGTGACCTCCGTGCGCCACTGGAGCCTGGCACGCTCCAGGAGGGTGATGGTGGCGCCCTCGATGAAGGCTCCAGACTCGTCGCACACGGTCCCCTCCAGGAGGGTCGCGCGATTCAACTCCAGGATGACCTCGGACGCGGGGGCGTGGGTCATCACGTCGACCTGGGTCCTGGCGTGGAACTCGTCCCGGCTGGCATCGAGCTGGAACAGATGCGAGGGGAGTGCCTCGAAGGCGAAGCGTCCCTGGGCGTCCGTGGTGTCTTCGGTCCCAGGACCATGCCCCGTGCTGGTGAGGTCCCGCAGAAGGACTGTCGCGTTGGGGACAGGGGCTCCCTGGAGCATCACGCGGCCGACGACGCGTCGGGGCCGCAGGAGTTTCACGCGCATCTCCATCCGCGGGTCTTCAAGGGCGGGAAGCCAGCCGTCCTTGGCGAAGGCGAGGACATAATCGTCTCCGATGGGGAGGGGCCCGATGCGATAGCGCCCGCCGGCGTCCGTTTCCCCGTCGAAGAAACGCGTGGAACCCTGATGCACGACGGTCACCTGGACCTGGGCCAGGGGCGCGAGGTCCTCGTCGATGACCTGTCCCTCCAGGAACACGCCTTCCTCGAGCCGGAGCCGGAGCCCCTGTGTTCCCGCTGGGACATCCGGTTGCAGACGCGCTTCTCGCGAGCCGATGGCCCAGAGTGTGAAATCTCCCTCGGGGAGGTTGTCGAGGATGAAGCGACCGTCCTCCGCGGTAAAGGTCTCCGCGTACATGGGAGCTTCTCCCTGGCGCGAGAGGAGCAGCTCCAGGGTGGGGCCCGGGTCCGTGAGGAAACACAGCGGAAATCGGTCACGGTCTCCGCGACGGTGAGGCAGCACCTGCTCACAGGTCAGCTCGGAGAGTGTTTGACCTGCCTCGGGATGCGTGGCCGTGACGCGGACTCCGGCGAGCGGGCCTTCATCTCCGAGCACGACGCCCTGGATGCTCAGCGTGCCTTTGGGACGTGGCGCGGGAGGCGGGAGCACGAAGCCCGTTCCCGTTCGAGGCGCGAGTGCTCGCTGGGTGGCTGTAGGCGCTTCGGGCTTTTGGGGAAGAAGCCCACCCAGGATGCCCGCCAGCACGAGAACTCCGATTGCGACCATCACCCGTCGCTGCACCCGCATGCCGCCTCCGCTCGCCACGCCCGCGAATGCAGCCGCGGCTGTGTCCGGAGCACTGACACCTGGGCTGGGATTTGGTTCGCGCGGTGATGACTTTATCGCGAGACGTGCGCGTATGCGGGGCGCCTACCGCCGGATGGCCTGCCAGACGGGCGTCACGTCGCGCACCACCGTGCCCGCTTCGGGAATGTCGATGACCTCTCGATAGCTGCCCCGCCAGTCGTTGGAGATCAGGATGAGTGTCAGCTTTCCGGAGGGGAGGTTCCGGAAGGTCATCGTTCCCTCCTTGCTGACTTCATGAGGAAGGGAACGTTCGCGCAGTCGCGAGAAGTCGTAGCCCTCGCGCGACCAGGAGTCTTCGCCGGAGACGAGCACCAGGGTGAAGCGCGGTGGGCTGCGCACGCGCAGCTCCAGGGTGGCGCCTTCGGACCGCGCCTTCAGCATGATGGAGACTCCGCCGCTCGCGGGAATCTGGACGCGCCGCGAGTCGTAGCTTTCCAGCCTCCCTTCGCCAGCAGCGGCGTGCATCCAGTAGGCGCCTGGCGCGAGGTCTCGCATGACGAAGAGTCCCTCGGCGGGGACCTCGATGGTGTAGGGGGACGACTCCCTGCCTTCACGGTCCAGGAAGACGGTTGCGCTCGTGGGCTGACCCCGCGCGTCCAGGACGGAGAACTCCACCCGCGCGCCCTTCTCCAGGCGCACCGTGAGGTCTTCCTGGGAACCTGGGGCCAGGTTCAGTTTCCTGGAGAGATAGCCGCGGGCCCGGACGTTCAGTGCGGAGGAGCGCTCGTCCACGCGAGCGATGGAGAAGCTTCCATCCTTCGCGGTGTACGCCTGGGTCCAGTATGTGTAGGGGTGGAGCGTCACGCTGTCGAAGTGTTCCACGTCGGGGACGAGCAGAGCGCCCTCCACCGGGGCGGAGGTCTCCGCGTCCAGTACACGTCCGGCCACCTTGCGTCCCGTGCTCATCCGAAGCTCGCCCAGGTCCACCACCGCCGTGTCGTGAGGCACCTCGACCTGACGGAATACCGGCGCCAGGCCCTCGGCCTTAAGGATGACGGGCCACGAGCCCGCGCTCCCCACGTCCAGCGAGAACTCGCCTTGGGGATGCTCCACGTCCTCTCTCATGAGCTGGAAGCGCGTGAGGGGCTTGCCGTCCGGGCCCACCACGCGCCCGTGGATGCGGGCCCGTCGCGACATGACGAGGCGGACAGGCGGTCCGCCCTCATGGGCATGCAGTGAGTCGAGCCCGGGTCTGCCGCCGGTGGACAGGTGAGGCGCGAGGCGGAAGGACTGCTTCGTCACGCTCAGTTCCACGTCCTGGCTCGGCAGGTTTCGCAGCGTGAAGTGTCCGTCTGACCGGGTGCGCGTGACGGGGTCCGCGGCGTGGTGGCGATGGCCCACGCGCCACTTGGGAGTGGAGTCCGGCGGAGACTGGATGAGGACGTCGGCGCCGGAGAGCGGTTGTCCTTGGGTGTCCACCACGGTGCCTGACAGCGTCCAGCCCGCCTCGAGGCGCAGGTCCACGTGGGCCTCCTGCCGCGCTCCCAGCTCCAGGTGTCGGGTGACGAAGCGCTCCACTGCGCCGGATTCGTGGACGGCTTCGAGCACGTACCGTCCTGGCTTCATGCCCCCGAATGCATAGTGGCCTCGCGTGTCCGTCCGGGTCTCGCTCAGCACCTCGGGCCACGGGCTGCTCGTCGAGCCTTCTTCGGGCGGCTCGGTCGACAGGCGCACGAGGAGCCCAGGCATGGGCGTTTCCAGCTCGTCGAAGACGGTGCCGGAGACAGTGGCTCCTCGCTTCAAGACCCAGCGGACCTTCGTGTCCGGGGCCTGGACCTGGAGTTCTTCCATCCGGAAGCGAGGCTCGTCGAGGAGCTTCAGGAGGAAGGACCCCGGCGTGGGGAAGTTCAGGTGGAACCGGCCCTGCTCATCCGACCGGGCCTCGTAGGGCGCGAGGAGGAGCGTGTCGTCGGTGTCCTCGGAAGGAGGATTGTCGACGGTGACGTACACGTCCGGGACGGGGCTCCCTGCTTCATCGACGAGGACCCCGTCGACCCAGAGCGGGGTGCGCAGCGTGAAGTCGAGCCGCTTCGTGCCAGGACTCAGCTCCGCGAAGGATTCGCCGGTGGGAAAGTGTCGAGGGGAGGTGAGCTCCAGTTCATGGGGCGCGAGGGACAGCGGGCCGAGCCGGTAGTGGCCCATGGCGTCCGTGGTGGTCTCCACGGACTGGCGCTGTGCTCGACGTTCCTGGATGAGGAGGCGCACGCCTTCGATGGCGGCTCCGGCTTCGTCCGTCACGGTGCCTTCCAGCATGGCTCCGGGGCCCAGCTCCACGACGACCTCTTTCTGGGTGTCGTGGGTCTTCATGTCGACCAGGGCCCTGCCGTGGTGCTCGCCCTGGGTGGCGTCGAGCTGGATGTGATGCGAGGCGAGCGGCTCGAAGGTGAAGCGTCCCTGGGCGTCCGTGGTCTGCTGCTTCGCGGACCCTGGGGGCATGATGCCCCGCTCGTTGAGGGTGATGTCTCGCAGTTGGACTGTGGCCTGGGGGACGGGGGCGCCCTGTTTCGTCACTCGACCGACGAGGCGGCGGGGACGCAGGAGCTTCACGGACTCGGCGAACCAGGAGCCCTTGAGGTCCGGAATCCAGCCGTCTCTTGTGAAGGCGAGGGCGTAGTCTCCGGCGGGGAGCGGGCCGATGCGAAAGCGCCCGTCCGCGTCCGTCTCCACGTCGAAGAAGCGGGTGAAGCCTTGATGCACGGCCATCACCTGGACCTGGGGCAGGGCCGCGAGGGCCTCGTCGATGACCGTGCCCTCCAGGAACACGCCCCCTTCGAGCCGGAGCTGGAGTCCCTCCGTTCCCGCGAGGACTCCCGGTTGCAGCCGCGCACCTCGCGGGTCGATGGCCCAGAGGGTGAACGCTCCCTCGGGGAGCTGTTCGAGGGTGAAGCGGCCGTCTTCGTCCGTGACGGTCTCCGCGTACAGGGGCGCTTCTCCCTGGCGGGAGAGGAGCAGCTCCAGCGTGGTGGCGGGTTCCGTGTAGAAGCACAGGGTGAATTCCCGACGGTCTCCGCGACGGTGGGGCAGCACTTCCTCACACGTCAGCTCGGAGAGCGTCTGATGTGCTTCGGAGCGGGTGGCGGTGATGCGGACTCCCGCGAGGGGGCCCTGGTCTCCGTGCACGACACCTTGGATGCGCAGGGAGCCTTCGGCCCGTGGCGCGGGCGCGGGCAGGATGAGGCCCGTGCTCTTTCGTGGCGCGGGTGTTTGGTGTGGGGTGGGCGCATCCTCGGACTTCAGGAGGAGTGGCACCGACAGCGCGCCCAGCAGCGTGAGCACCGCGAGGGTGAGCGCCACCCGTCGCGACTTCCTCATGTCTCGTCCGTTCGCCACGTTCGCGAATGTAGCAGTGGAGTACCCCGGGGCGCCGAGGCCCGGGGGCTCGATTCAGCCGGCTCGGAGCGCGGCGGCGGAGTCTCGAGACTCCAGGGTTTGCGTATGGGCGCCCTCGGCGTCGAACAGCTCGCGCAGCCAGGGGTGGCAGGTGAAGGCAATCACCTGCTGGTGCTCGGCGATGCGGGCGAGGAGGTGGATGGCGCTTCGGGCCCGGCCGGGGTCGAAGTTCACCAGCACGTCGTCCACGATGAGCGGCAGGGCGCCTCGTGTCTCTCCGAAGTCGCGCACTACGGCGAGACGGAAAGCGAGGTAGAGCTGCTCACGAGTGCCGCGTGAGAGCTGGGCAGCGTCCCAGTCCCTCTCGCCGTCGCTCACGCGCAGTTCATGCTCGTCACCCGCGGGGATGAACACGCGGCGGTAGCGGCCCTCTGTCAGCAGGGCGAAGTGCTCCGACGCGAGCTGCACCACGCGCGGCTGTTGCTCCTCCTCGAAGCGCCGTCGCGCGCGACCCAGCAGGGCCAGCGCCAGTTTGTCCTCCGCGTAGCGCGAGGCGAGCTCCGCCACCTTCGCGCGCAAGGTCTCCTCCTGGATGCGAAGGCGCGCGAGCAGGTCGTCGTTCTCCCACTGTTCGAGCTGGTTCTGGGTGGCGCCCTGCTCGGTGAGCACCGCTTTCGATTTCTCCTGGGCCTCGGTGTGCCGTGCGCGCAGTTGGCTCAACACCGTGCGCAGACCTTCTTCCCCGCCCAGGGTGCGCAGGGCCTCGCGGGCCTCTGTGTCGGACAGGCCCGTGCGTGCCTCGATGCGGTGGGCCAGCTCGCGAGCGCGACTGGTGAGCTCCGCGTACCGGCGTGCCTGTACGGCTCGTCGACGGAAGGTCTCCTCGTCACCGCCTCCGCCCTCGGTGAGCAGCGCCGCGAGAGTGGCCTCCTCGGTGCGACACAGTTCGTCGAGTCGCGCCTTCTCTTCGCGCAGCTCGCGACGGCGCTCCTCCACCGTGCGCCGCTCCGTCTCCTGTTCGCGTGCCGCTTCGAGGGCCGCGCTCACGCGCATGACCAGCAGGTCCATGGAGCCAGACGTCAGAGACTCGGGGGCTTCGCGCGAGGAGATTGGTGCCAGCGGCGTGCCTAGATGGGCGGTGCTGTTCTCCGTCGACGACGATGGACTTGAGACTCGCTGCGCTCCGATGGATGTGGGGATGCCTCCCCCCAATGCGGCGGGTCCGTCCTCCATCACCGACGATGTACTTGAGACTCGCTGCGCTCCGATGGATGCGGAGATGGTTTCCACCAACGCGGCGGGTCGGTTCTCCGTCGTCGACGTTGTCCTGGCCGTGCTCTCGGTCGCCACGTGCGGGAGGTCGTGCTCCTGAACTCGCGGCTCCTCGGGAGTGTGGAGTCTTCTTTGCGAGCCCTGCGCCACTTCCGCCGCGAGCACTCGCAGTCGAGAGACCACGTCCGCGCAGGCTGCTTCGTCGGCGGACAGCGCCGCCTCGTCCGCCACCATGTCCTGCCAGCGCTGCCGGAGCGCCGAGGCATCGCGCCACAGGGCCAGCGCCGCCTGCGCGGGAAGTCCGGCCGGGAAACGTCGTGACGACAGACACGCGGCGAGCTCATTGCTCAGCGACGCGTGCCGCGCCTCGTGCCCGCTCAGCGCCTCACCTGTCCGCCGCTCTTCCCGCAGGGCCACGTCATGCGTGGCGCGCAGCGTGTCCCGCTCGCGTGACAGCGATTCCCGGCGCCCTGCCTGCTCCAGCGCCTCCACCAGCGCGGTCTCGTGTGCCGTCATGTCCGCGAGCGTCGCCGCCGGAGACAACCCCGCCTCCGTCGCGGAGGCGAGCAACTCCCGCCGCATCAACTCCTCGCGAGCCACGAGCCCCGAGACCTCCACCCGCTGTCGCTCCTCCTCCTGTTTCCGCTCCTGCTGTCGTGCTTCCCACGCTCCACGCTCCGCATCCCGCCCGGACTCCACGCGCCGCCGCGCCAGCTCCAGCAGTCCCGTCAGCAACAGCCCACCGACGAGCCCCAGCACCCCCACCACCG
>NZ_VIFM01000887.1 GCF_006636215.1 Myxococcus llanfairpwllgwyngyllgogerychwyrndrobwllllantysiliogogogochensis
TCGTTTTGTGGGAAATAGTTATGAGGTATCTCAGGGTTCAAACCGGCTTCCACATCGCGGAAATATTCGCTTGCCAGGGTATTGGCATCGTACTCCGGGTGGCCGGTGACAAAGGCGATGCGCTTATCTTTGCTGGCGAACAAATACGCATCGCCCTCTTCCGTCTCCGCGAGGATCTCGAGATCGGTATAGTCGCGAATAAGTCCGGCCGGAAAATCAGCATAGCGTGAGTGCGGGGCCAGGAAAGAGTCGTCGAAACCGCGGGTCAGTAAGGCGTGCGGATGAAGAATATGGTGTTCATAGACGCCGGAAATCTTTTCGGCGCGGGTCTGCTTGGGAATGCCGTACAGAATGTTCAGCGCGGCCTGAACCGCCCAACAGACGAACAGCGTCGAAGTGACGTGATCCTTGGCC
>NZ_VIFM01000888.1 GCF_006636215.1 Myxococcus llanfairpwllgwyngyllgogerychwyrndrobwllllantysiliogogogochensis
CTCACCGCTTACCGCGGTATCGAACACCGCCACTTTGATCCCGGCGTCCACCGCCTTCTTCACCAGGGCGGTGGAATACGGGTCACGCCCCTGAGAGAGAATAATGCCATCGTATTTCTGGCTGATGGCCTGGTTGACGAAGTCCTGGAATTTCGCGTCGTCGCCGTTGCTCAGGAAGGTGCTCATTTTAAAGCCGAGCTTCTTGCCTTCCTGGATAGCCCCGGACACAAACTGGGTGGTGTTATCATCGGAACCCAGGTTGCGGATCACCGCAATACGGATCGGCCCGTTATGTTCAGCGATAGCCGCCGGCACCGGCGTTGGCGTCTCAGCATAGGCGGCTACGGAGTTGAGCAGCCCCAGCGCGATAAGAGAAAGCGTTATTTTTTTCATCATGTTTACCCTGTTTATAAT
>NZ_VIFM01000889.1 GCF_006636215.1 Myxococcus llanfairpwllgwyngyllgogerychwyrndrobwllllantysiliogogogochensis
TCATGGAGGCCTATCCCAGTGCGCATGTGCTGCTGGCATCCAAGGAGGATCTGCAGGGCGAAAGGAGGCGGCTCATGCTGGCACGCATTGCAACGTGCGACTGGGATGCGATTGTGGTCACACAGGCCACTTTCGAATCGATGAAAGTCAGCAATGACTACATGGAAAACTTCATCGAGGAGGAGCTGGCGAAGATCGAAGCGGCCATCCGCATGCACTCAGAAGGGCGCAGCAACAAGATCGTCAAGCAATTGGCGAGGGCGAAGAAGTCCTGGAGGGCCAGGCTCGAAAAGCTCAACAACACCCGAAAGAAGGAGGCCGTTCTGGACTTCGAGGACCTGGGTGTGGACTGGCTCATGATCGATGAGAGCCACTACGCAAAGAACCTTTACCGGTTCTCGAAGATGGAGCGC
>NZ_VIFM01000890.1 GCF_006636215.1 Myxococcus llanfairpwllgwyngyllgogerychwyrndrobwllllantysiliogogogochensis
CCACAAGACGTTTGTAGGGGAAAGTGACGGTCTCACTCCCTGAGTGGTCACGTAGATTTATTAACTATTTGAATAGTCTATTTTTTATCTCAACATCATTGGTATAACTAGTATGGGAGATGTTGGACCAATTCAGGCTAGGGCAGAAAAATCGTCTGGCAAAGCGCTATTTATGCAAGTTTTTTCATGAAATGAGCGAGATCGCATATTTGACAGCGGAATTTGCTTGTAACGTGTGCTTTGGCGATTATGAAAATTCTTTCATTTTTCAATCGGAGCTGGATCACAAAATGGATAAAAAGCTGCGCGTCGCCGAAATTGCCGCCCGCACCGGGCTATCGCCCAGAACCGTTTCACGCGTCCTGGCCGGGAAAGCGAATACCAGCGACAAGGCGCGCCGGGCGGTGCTGGAC
>NZ_VIFM01000891.1 GCF_006636215.1 Myxococcus llanfairpwllgwyngyllgogerychwyrndrobwllllantysiliogogogochensis
GGGTAATCAGCATGGTGTTTTTGACCTGCTCCCATACCGGCACGCCCAGCGCCAGGCCGCTAAAATCGAGGCGGAACGTATCCAGCTGAAAGGCCAGGGCGGCGAGCGCGACGAAGGCGCCCAGCGGCAGAAGCTTGGCGAGGGTGGCCACCAGGTTAATCCCCGCTGCCGTCTGGACACCGCGCAGGACCAGAAAGTGGACGACCCACAGCAGAACCGACGCGCCAACGATAGACTGCCAGGTATTACCATCGCCAAACAGGCGCAGCTCAGGGGTATCGGTGAAAAAACTGAGCGCCGAAAAGACGATAACCAGATAGGAGACATTGGCGATCACCGCGCACAGCCAGTATCCCCAGGCGGAGCAGAAGCCGATCAGTTCGCCGAATCCTTCGCGAGCGTAGGTGAAGAT
>NZ_VIFM01000892.1 GCF_006636215.1 Myxococcus llanfairpwllgwyngyllgogerychwyrndrobwllllantysiliogogogochensis
GTGGTGCGCACGCAGTTTATCGGCCTGCTGGCGATAACCGTCCTTTGCGGCAGCGCTACGGCGGTGGTCGGCCCCATCGCCTTTATCGGCCTGATGATGCCGCACATGGCGCGCTGGCTGGTGGGCGCCGACCACCGCTGGTCGCTGCCGGTCACCCTGCTGGCAACCCCGGCGCTGCTGCTGTTTGCCGATGTTCTTGGCCGCCTGCTGGTCCCCGGAGAGCTGCGGGTCTCGGTGGTCAGCGCCTTTATCGGCGCCCCGGTGCTGATCTGGCTGGTGCGTCGTCAGCCGCGCGGAGGTGCAATGTGACTGCCCCTTCCCGTCGTTTGCTGCTCAGCTGTTTTATCCTGATTGTCGCCAGCGTGGTCGTCTCCCTCTGGGGGCTCGGCAGCGGTTTGGTACCGCTACGGGT
>NZ_VIFM01000893.1 GCF_006636215.1 Myxococcus llanfairpwllgwyngyllgogerychwyrndrobwllllantysiliogogogochensis
GCCGCGGAACTGGCGCGTCAGTTCCGCGAGCTGCGCGATCTGAGCAGCCAAGTCGCCGACTGGGAGCCGCCGTACCGGGTCTTCAAGGCCATTGAAGGCACCTGCCTTGCCTGTAACGCCGGGCCGCATTTAACCGATTTGGGTCTGACCGACGGCGGCAGCCGCCAGATAGTCGACCCGTTGATAGCCTGCCGGGAGATCCCGGAGCCAACCGATCACAACAATAATCCTCAGGGAGCCTGAGCATGGCCGATAACACACTTCACTCTTCCGCCCGCGCTAACTGGCTGGAGCGCCGCTTTGCGCTGCGCTCGCGCGGCGGCACGCTACGCACCGAATGCCTGGCCGGGATCACCGGCTTTCTCGCCGCCGCCTATTTACTGGTGGTCATCCCGGGGCTGCTGGCGATCGG
>NZ_VIFM01000894.1 GCF_006636215.1 Myxococcus llanfairpwllgwyngyllgogerychwyrndrobwllllantysiliogogogochensis
GTTTCTCTCCAAAGGGGATGGCAATCATCTCTTTGGGCACATCCTGCGAATAGCGAATGCCGGCGTCAAAACCGGACTCGATAATATTGACTTTCCGATCGGTGGCATACAGTTCGAGCGTCACATTGGGACAGGCGTTTTTAAAGGCGATAAAATAGTCTTGAAAAAACAGGTCAATAACAATGCGCGGTAAATTAACTTTCACCACGCCTTCCGGAGTCAGACGGTGATAATTCAGACTGTCCACCACCCGGCGATAATCATTGACCACCGGCGTTATATTATTAAGAAATTCCTCACCCACTGCGGTTAATGACAAACTGCGCGTTGAGCGATTTAGCAGGCGCACGCCTAACTTTTCTTCCAGATGATTAATAGCGACGGTAAGGGCCGGTGGGGAAAGGTTTAACGC
>NZ_VIFM01000895.1 GCF_006636215.1 Myxococcus llanfairpwllgwyngyllgogerychwyrndrobwllllantysiliogogogochensis
GTACTGCACGGGCATGGAATAGCCGGCGAAGGGCACCATGCGGGCCCCGAGTTCGAGGTGCAGCGCGTGCAGCGGCGTGGTGTGCAGGGGGGCGGATTCGGCGGACATGAGCGGAGCGGCCTTTCGGGCGAGCGGGGACGGACGACGCGCGTGCCGCCATCGAAGCGCCACGCCTGTGCCCGCTGTCCGCTTTACCTGAGAGATTCACCACGCCGTGCGCGCGGCCTGGGGGGGGCGCGTGGCGGGCTTGCTCCTTCGGTGGGCCTGCCGTGCAGGGCAGGCCTCTCTCCAGCCGGGGAAACGCCCGCATCCCTGCGGGCGCCTTGCCAGTCCTTTTGCCTGAGCGTTCGGGATTCCCTGCGCCTTCGGCGGCGCCGGCCACCCGTTGCGGGCGCGGCGCTCTCTCCTGACC
>NZ_VIFM01000896.1 GCF_006636215.1 Myxococcus llanfairpwllgwyngyllgogerychwyrndrobwllllantysiliogogogochensis
CTCTGCGACAGTGATGGTAGCGGGAGAAGGACTCGCCCCCCCGAGATCTTCCGCAACAGTATCAGGCTGGTCGCTGAACTCCGCTTGAGCCAGCCCGGGTGCCTCGGCCGCCGCTCCACTCTCCTTAGCCAGCCTTGAAAACCGCTGCTTCAGCACCTCGCGCATCATGCCGAAATCGTCGCCGGCGATGGTGTCGGCCGAGATGTTGAACGTGCGGTAATGCGTCTTCATGAACCCGGTCGGCCCGGCCACGATCATCCCGCCCACCGCGTTCGTGCCCATGATGTGCGAGTTGTCGTAGACCTCGATCCGCCGCGGCGTCCGGTCCATGCCGAAGGCCTGCCCCAGGGCCGTGAGCAGCTTGCCCTGCGAGGCGGTGTCGGCCAGCCGCCGGGCGAGCGCCTCCTTGGCG
>NZ_VIFM01000089.1 GCF_006636215.1 Myxococcus llanfairpwllgwyngyllgogerychwyrndrobwllllantysiliogogogochensis
CTCCAGGACCTGGAGTCGCCGAAGCTCAACGGCTTCCCCGTGCTCGCCACGGAGTCGATGTACGGGAAGGGGCACATCGGCTTCGGCCTCGCGTCGCAGCTCTGGTACGGCGAGGCGTCCGCCATGGAGACCACCGTGGGCGAGGCGTCCGGCGACTTCGAGTCGGACCAGATGACGCTGCGTGCGGTGTGGAACGGGGACTGGGCGCTGCGCCACCGCGAGTCCTTCGCCTTCCTGACGGGCGTCACCTACGGCGACTGATTCCCTCTACCCCAGCCTCTCACGGAGATACCCATGCACCCGACTCGCAACAACGTTGGCGCGTACATCCACGCGGCCAACCTCTCTCACGCGCCGGCCGCCCAGGCTGCCGGCTCTCGCAACGGCGCCGTCCTCACCATCGGCACGTTCCGCAGCCTCGTCCTGAGCGCGGTGACGGGCGCCACCACAGGCACGCCCACCAGCTTCTCGGCGACGTACAAGCTCCAGACGAGCGCCGACGGCACCACCTGGTCCGACGCCAAGGACAGGGACGGCGCCACGGTGGCGCTGGCCGTCACCGCGGCGGGCAGCGTCGCCGAGCTGGACGTGGACCTGCAGGAGGTCTGCCCGGACGAGCATGACCGCATCCGCGTCGTGGAGACGGTGGCGTTCACTGGGGGCACCGCGCCCACGGTGCTCTCTTCCTCCACCGTCATCTTCGGCGGCGGCCAGACGCTGCCCATCTGAGGTGACGCCATGGCCTCTCCCCTCGACTTGCTGGTGCCCGAGCAGCTCCCCGAAGCCACGCGCGGCGCGATGGAGTCGGCGCGGCTGGGGCTCTTCATCACCGCGGTGAGCGAGGCCGTGGCGCGCTACGTGGGATATCCGCTGCACCGTCGTCTCGGAGTCGTCGAGACGGCGGTGGGGCGTGGCGGCGTCTACCTCTGGCTGCGCAGTGGGGCCGTGAGGCAGGTACACCGCGTGGAGGTGCGCGGCGAGGAGCGCGACGCCGGCACCTACGCGCTGGAGTCGCCCACGCTGGGGCGCCTCCTGGCCCGTGGGCAGCCCTGGCCCTTCACCGGGGAGTGGACGCAGGGCGTGTCGCCGACGCCACTGGAGGCCCGGGACACGGGCGAGCTGCTCGTCACCTACGACGCGGGCTGGGTGACGCCGGGGCAACACGTCCTCGAGGAGTCCCTGGTGGTGGACCTGCCGGCGTCCATCCAGCTCGCTGCGGTCGAGGTGGTGGTGGCCACCGTCTCGCGCGACGGGAAGCCGGGAGACGTCGCCTCTGAAGCCATCGGCGCGACGAGCATGTCCTACTTCGCCGGCGAGGACGGCGGGCGCACGGCACTGCCGTCCACCGCGCGCCAGCTCCTGGCCCCGTACCGGAGGCCCCGATGACGCTCATGGGGCATACCTTCCGGCAGACGTTCCACCTGTCGCGGCACCTCTCCACCAACGCGGGTGGGGAGAGCGAGTACTCGGAGCCGGAGCCGCACCGCTGCCGGTGCGAGGGCGAGACGAAGCGCCTCGTAGCGGCTGACGGAAGCGAGCGTGTCACCGAGTTCCTTCTGTTCACGAGTACGTTGGTCCGCCCCGAGGACAGGGTGTTCCCACCAGACGCGGACCTGGACGACTACGGCGCGGGGCGGGAGCCCTTGCGCGTCATTCCACGGCGCGGCCTGTCCGGTGCCGTGGACCACTACGAGGTCTATCTGTGACGCCCAAGCACGTGGAGCGCGAGCTGGCGCTGTACCTCGAGGGCGCGGGCCTGAGCCTGTCCACGACCAGCTCCCCACCGACGCTCTTCTGGGGCCAAGTGCCGACGACGACGCCGGACCTGATGGTTGCGGTGCGGGACACGGGTGGTGAGCAGAGCCTGTACCTGGGCACGCGCCGAGGCCTCGTCGCGGCCGACGTCCAGGTAGTGGTGCGCGGACTGAGCAACCGCGTCGCCGCAACCCGCGAGCTGGCGGTGGCGTGCTGGAGCGCGCTGCACCTGGCGCGGGTGCAGGGCTACGTCGACGTGCGGTGCGAGGGCGCGGGCCCCGTGGCGCAGCCGCAAGACGGGAGCGGCCGGCCGCGCTACTCGTTCAACGTCGCGGCGAGCTACGTCGCGTAGTCGTCGCCCCTTCTGACGGGGCATGCCAGTCGCGGTGAAGGTGAAGACCATCTTGCTGAAGCGGCTCCTGGAGAACCCGGTGCCGCTGCTGCGTGACCTCGACATGCCGTGCCGCGACGCAGCGCAGACAAGCTTTCTCATCAGCAGCTTCCTTGTCCCACGCCAGTCGGAGGCGGAGCGCTGGGCTTACTACGACGGCGAAACCGAGCCGGCGCCAGCGCTCGCGGACACAGGCTTTGTCTCGGGGCCCGAGGTCAACCTCGTCCGATACATCTCAACCACGTGGGCGGCGGGCTACGAGCATCCCGCAGCGGGAGCCATCCACGAGGGCTTCCACTGGGACGAACAGACCATCAACCCGCCGCCACACTTCCTGAAGAAGGGATTCAGGAAGGCGCGCGGTGCTGCACGTAAGGGCGTTGCCCGCGTCGTCAAAGCCTACCTAGCGAAGCACTTCCCCTCTCACTGACAGGAGCACGCCATCATGGCTGAAACCACCGCTGCGTATATCGACTCCCTCCATCTGACCGCCACCGCGGCCACCGCGCCCGCCGAGGCCAACCGCCTCGACGGCTTCTCGGAAGCGCCGGTGTCGATGACGTCCGACACCGTCGAGGGGAATTACCTGGGAGGAGGCGGCTGGAAGCGCAGCATCCCCACTCTCAAGGGGTTCGAGATTTCGTTGTCGGGCCACTACTTCCCTGCCGACGTCTCGCACCAGTTGCTCAAGAGCCTCTTCCTGAGCGGGGCGACGGGCTACTTCAGCATCGTCAAGGACATCGCTGGCGCCCCCGGTGCCGTGGGCGTGCGCTACCCCATCAAGGTGTCGAGCTGGGAGGAGGGCCGCACCGCGGCGGACGTCCTCACCATCGCCACGACTCTCGTCGGCCAGGGCGCGCCCGTCGAGTTCTGAGCCGTCCAATCTTTCTCATCACCTCGTTGCATCAGGAGTGTCGTATGTCTCTCAAAGACAGACTGTCGAAGTCGAAGCACAAGCTCATCGAGCAGGTCACCATCGACGGAGAGCGCATCAACCTCTGCCGTCCCACCAACCCCGAGCGCCTCGCCGTGTTGGACGCCGCGAGGGAGGCGGGTGAAATCGGCGAGGACAACAAGCCCCTGACGAATGAGGGCGGGTTGCGCCTCATCGCGCGCGTCGTCGCGGCCGTCGCCTACGACCCGGAGACGGGCGAGCGCGTCTTCAACCCGACCGACTCTGCCGACATCGAGACGGTCTACCGCGCCCCGTGGTTGGAGGACGTAAGCAAGCCGGCAATTGCCGCACTCCACCCGAATCTGGAGGAGGTCCGGGGAAACTCCTGAGCAACCCGTGGGAGCGGCTGGTGCTTCGGGTTGCGAGGGTCATGTGCCAGCCGCCGAGCCTCGTCCGACGATGGTCGGACGAGGACATCCTCGGCGTAGTCGTCGACATGCAGTGGGAGGCCGAGGCGAGCCAACGCCGGACTGGGGGCGGTGGCACCCAGGGGCCGGTGACGTCGAAGGTGACGTTCCGCGTTCGGCCAAAGCCAGCCAACGGTGAGAAGGGAATGAAGTAATGGCTCTCAAGGTCGGAGACCTATACATCTCAGTCACCGCTGCAATCGGTGATGCGCTCAACTCGCTGACCAAGCTGGTCGACGCGGTCGAGAAGGCTGCCAAGGAAGTCAAGAACGCGGCGAACGACATGGGGGAAATCGGCGCGGTGGTGGCTGCTGGCATCGGAGCTGCTGTCGCCGCCGCCGCCAAGTCGAACCCGCGCCTGCAGGCGGAAATCACGCGACTGACGGACTTGCTCTACACGTTGGCGGCTGACATCGGGGACCTCTTCGCGCCGGTCGTGAAACAGGTCACCGACTTCGTCTCCAGGCTCGTCGCCACATTCCAACGACTGAGCCCCGAGGTGAAGCGAGCTGGGGCGGATGCTGCCGTATGGGTTGCTGGCGCTGGCCTCGCGATTGGCGTCGTCGGGAAGCTCGCCGGCGTCGTGGAGGCGCTGTCGGGGTCCATGGGCCTGCTCCTCAAGGGGTTGGGGGCCCTCCAGAAGTCGACGGCCCTCGCGGGCCTCGGCGCCCAGGTAGCAGCGTTGGCCCTGCCGGTGGCCGCGGTTGCGGCCGCAGTGGCCGGCCTCGCCCTCCTGGCCGGCGCGCTGTACGGCGCGTGGGGGGACACCAGCTCGGGCCTCAAGGAGTCCGTGACGGACATCATCGCGTCCATCACGGAGATGTCGAAGAAGCTCTGGAGCATGTTGAAGGGACTCTTCGATGGGCTGGTGACCCTCATCGAGGGGATGGTCGTCAAGTCGCTGGACTTCCTCGCGTGGATGATTCGTGAGTTGGCCGCGCGCATCGAGCCACTCGCGAAGGCAGCGAAGCTCGGAACCATCCACAAGGCGCTCGTGGCGGCCCAGGGCATCACCGGACAGGGGCTCCTGGATGCGGCGAAGGAGGCTGGTTCGGCGGTCGCCTCCGCCATGGCCGCGAAGATGATGGCTGCTGAGCAGGTCGTGGAGGCTGGCCTCACCAAGGCTGGCGAGGTTTTGGCCGGTGCGAAGGAAGCCGTGGGATACGGCCTCGGAAAGAGCCTCGAAGGGCTCCAGAAATTCGCTCAGGACAGCGGGCTCACCGAGCTGGCGGCAAACCTGGGAGCAATCCTCAAGTCGTACCTTAGCGGTCCGAAGCTCTCCACCGCGGAGCCGGACGTCCGCTACTCTGACGGCATCGACAAGGAGCTGGAGTACGTCGAGAAGGTCATCGCCGCGCTCAACGCGCGAGCCGCTGACGAGAGCCGCATGGAGTACGAGCGCTCCGTGGCCGCCGAGGAGCTGCGCTTCAACCTCGTGCTGGACGCCCAGCGACTCGCCGACGCCGCCTCGAAAGCGATGAAGGATGCCCGGCAGACGCTCGTCTCTGGGCTCACCGCCGCCTTCGGGCGCATCAAGGGCCTGGTGGAGGCCTTCCAGCAGGGCACTGAGGCGTCCGGCAGCGCCTGGGGCGGGCTCGTTGCCGTCGTCGCGCGGCTCCTCACTGAGTCCACCGGGTTTCTCGACCTCGTAAACATGGTCTCCAACATCGTCCAGCGGGTTGCGGACGGGCTCGGCGAGCTGCTCGTGCCGATGCAACCCCTCATCGGAGCCATCGGATTCATCGTCGACGTCGTGATGAACGCGCTGGAGCCGTTGCTCACCTACGTCGGCCAGGTGCTCGGCTACCTCGCGCCCCTGCTCGTCATCGTCGGCAAGCTGCTGGAGGGGCTCGCCCCGCTTCTCAGCGCGCTGACGCCTCCGATGGGACTCATCCAGGACGCGCTCAAGGCCCTCTTCGACGTCTTGAAGTTCGTCGCCCTCGTCGTCCTCGCCGTCGCGCAGGCCATCGGCACCATCTGGAATGCTGTGGTGTCGGCCATCCAGGCCATCATCAAGGGGCTGTCGAAGGCGGTGGAGTGGCTCGGCATCGACTCCCTCAAGAAGTTCGCTAACTCGATGGACAAGATGAAGGTGGACACCGACGCGATGGGCGACTCCATGCGCGACCTCCGGAACACCACCTGGGAGTCGGCGGACGCGCAGGCCCGGCAGACGGCGGAGGTGCTCAAGGGCACAGCCGCGCTGGAGAAGATGAACGCGGCGCTGACCAACGTCCCGACAGCCTGGAAGGTGGCGCTCCGTCGCTTCGAGGTCCAGGACGCTGCGGACGGACCGGGCACGCCGGCCATGCCTGGCGCTGGCGGTGGCGGGAACGGCTCCAACGGCGACCGGTACAGAGACGCGCCACAATGGTTCCGGGACTTCATGGAACTACCGGACGCGCTTCGCGAGCGCCGCGAGGACCGGTCGAGAGACCCATACATGGGTGGGCGTCGTGGCGGTGAGTACATCCCCAAGACGAGCGCCGTGCAGTCCCTCAAGGGCCCCACGTACAACCTTGCCATCAACACCATCGACCCCGACGAGGGGGTGGAACGTGCCGTGCGCTTCGTCAGGCGTGTCGATGCAATGACGAAGCTGGCCGACTCCGGCAGGCGCGTCTCGAAGTCATCGCGGTACGGGGGCTGAGCACATGGCATTCTTGACTTTGTCTGGCATCCCCATCCCGCTCGACGCGGGCTCCCCTCTCCAGTACCGCCCGGAGCAACTCGGCGAGGTCCAGCGCAGCTTCAGCGGCCAGCTCCGCTCCAGCTCGCGCGGCCGGCGCTGGACCTTTGGCGCGAACACCATGCCGCTGCTCCTCGCCGAGGCGCTCGCGCTGCGGGACCTCATCGACGGCCGGGGCCACTCCTGGAATTTCGACGGGACGACGTTGTCCTCGACTGGCATCGGGCCTCCCGTCGTCACTGGCGACGCTGGCGGGCAGATGGGCGGCGGGCGCTTTGGCACGGGACGCCTGCGCTGTGCGCCAGGCGGACGCGTGCGGTGGCCACTCTCCCTGGGCGCCGACCTCGGGCGCACCACCCTGGCCTTCTGGGTGAGGACCCCGGACCTGAGCAACGTCTGGACTCACATCGCCATCGATTGGGCGACCGAGGAGGTCTACCGCAATGGCGTGCTGTGGACCACGGTGGACGTGTTGACGGACTACTCCATCATCGTGGCCCTGACGGCGACGTACCTCGAGCTGGGCTGTCTGGCGGACGGCGGTGGCGAGATATCGTACGACGACCTTGTCGTCCTGCCGTACCGCGTGCCCGCGTCGTGGTTGCCCGCGTGGGCAACCTCGGGCGCACCCTTCGGGCCCCTCCCAGCCCATGTTGTCGGCGGGTCAGGCGTCCACACACCGGGCCTCCTCATGCGGGGCCAAGCTCGCGATGGCACTGCGATGGAGCTCTGGACCGAGGGCGGGCAGTTCCTGCCGCACGAGGCATTCGACTTCGAACTGCGCGAGGAGTAGCCGGCCCGTGCCCGTCTCGGCGCGGGCCGCCTCTTCTCCTGGAGGGTAACCCTCACCTCCAGGAGTGTTGTCCATGAGGTCGCTGACCCCGGCTGAATCCGCGTTGATGCTGTCCGCCGCGGGCTACACGACATGGCTCCGCGTGCGGCTCCTCGTGGGCACAGTCGACGTGGACCTGTCGTCGGTGCGTGGCCATGACTGGCTGCTGGACGCGTCGTGGACGGCAACGTTAGACGCGCCTGTGGGCACGGCGAGCGTCACGCTCCGGAGGTTCGTCGGGCCGGACGAGGCCCTCACCCTGTCCCCTCAAGTCGTGTCGAGCCCCGTCAACGGCTCCGGCATCCTGTACGACCCGCTGCTCCGCGAGGGGCGGACGATGCGCATCGACTGCATGGTGGTGCCGCTCGGGCTCGGCAAGGTCGGCACCTGGCGGGAGTGCTTTTACGGCCGAATAGAGGACGTGGACGTCGGCGGGGAGACCATCACGCTGACCGGCCGCGACATGGCCGGCATCCTCCAGGACATCAACCTCAAGGAGGAGCGCAACCATGGCAACAACACCGTCGGAGTGGCCGTCCAGACGGTGATGAACGAAATCCTCGGTGGCGAGAACCAGTGGGCCTTTGGCCCGTACTGCCCGGTGGACCCCATGTGGCAGTTGGGCCGGTTCACCCAGGCGAAGATGCCGCTCATGGATGCACTTCAGGACCTGGCCGCGCAGCTCGGCTGGGACCTCCGACTCCGGTGGCGAGAGGGGCACGGCTTCGCGTTCACCCTCTCTCAACCCGAGCGGGCAACGACCACGGCGCTGTGGTTCTTCGGCCCCGAGTCGTACGAGGACCTGGACTCGCTGGTGCGGCGGCTCACTGACATCCGCAACGCAGTCCGCATCGTGTACGCGGACGCCAACGACAGGGACGCCGGAGGGAATGCGAAGCGGAAGGTCATCACCGAGGTGAACTCCGCGAGCATCGGCGTTTATGGCGAGCGCTGGGCCGAAATCGTCGAGGCGAGCACCTCGAACATAAACACGGAGCCCGAGGCCCGCCGCTTGGCACGTGCCTTCATCGACGACCTCTCGGAGTCCGCGCTGGAGATAAGCGTCACCGTCCCTCTCTGGTGGCACCTGGAGCTGGGCGACCTCGTGAAGATTCTCCCGGACGGCATCAACTTCGACGAGCCCCAGGAGCTGGCGGTGCAGAGCGTCGAGCACACCGCCTCCGCCAAGGGCGCGGCCACGAAGCTGACGCTGCGCGGGCGCCCGTCCACATCCCGCATCGCATGGCTCAAGCGCGAGGCCATCCCTGGCATCGGCAAGGCCGCCCCCTTCACGGGTCCGGACGCGCCGGCCAGTTTGGTGGTGACGAACACCGTCAACAGCGGCTCGGTGTCCTTCACGCCGGCAGCCACGGGCCCTGTCTGGGATGCCTTCGAGATGCACGTCTCCACCACGTCCGGCTTCGCGCCGAGCAGTTCGACGTTCCGCGGGCTCTCCAGCACCACGCGCTTCGACGTGACGGGGCTCGCGCCTGGCGCCACCTACTACGCACGCGTGCGCGGACGGGACGCCAAGGGCAACGTGGGCACGGCGTCGACAGAGGTTGTGCTGTCCCCACGACATGTCGCTCCGGCCGACTGGCTTCCCCTCGCGACGACAGCATCCATTGTCGTCAACCCGGACTTCGAGGCCACGACGCTGACGGGTGCTCCGCCCGATGGGTGGACCATGGCCAACGGCACATGGGGCACCGACGCACGATTGGAGACGACGACAGTCTTTAGCGGCTCGAAGGCAGTTCGCCTGGAAGCAACGAGTGCCCTGTCTCGAATTCGAGCGCAGCGCTTCATCGTCAGAGGAGAGGAACGCCTGAACGTCTCAGCGATGGTGCTCATTCAAGAGCCGGGCGTCACGGGTCGCGAGGTCGGCCTGTATGTCGCATGGTACGACCGACACGGCGCGCTGATCTCCACGACCACGGTGCAGACGCTACAAGGCGTCGCCCTCCCCATCTTCAATGGCGTCGGCGAAGACGTGACGGTCACAGCACCATCGGCCGCGTCATACGGAGAGGTCATCGTCGGCAAGGTGACCCCGCTCGATGGGACGGGCGCGACTTTCTACGCCATCATCGACAGCGTCCGGGTACTCATTCTGCCAGCTACTCCGGGCTTCACCCCTGTGACCTTCGGGCCTGGATTCACGGCCGACCTGTCGTCGGGCCGGTCCTTCGTCGGCTCTCGAATTGAGAACGGGGACCGAGTGTTTCTCCGTGGGGTCGTCGCGCTCTCAGGGGGCGGAACCCCAGGCACCCTCCTGTTCACTGTCTTCGGCACAATGCGTCCACCGCAACCCGAGACGTTCGAGGTGCGAACCAATACAGGTTCGGGGCGCATCACCATCTATCCCAACGGGGAGGCCCGCCTGGAGGCGGGCGGTAACGCGTTCGTCAGCCTCGCTGGGCTGAACTACGCGCTCAACCTCTAGCGGTCGACCCTGACCACGGTCTGCTCGCCAGCCGTCGACAAGAAGACCTCCACTGCGCCGTCGCAGGGCACGGGTTCGCACTTCCCGGCGCAGTAGGTCCATCGCTGGCCGGCTTGCTCGGCCAAGCTGTTGTGGGGGGGCGCGATAGTGGCAAGCGTCGCGAAACACGGCGGCCCTGCACATTCCACGAGAGCCTCCTTGGTGCGCCCCTCAAGTGCGGACGTGAGGCACGATGGGGTCCCTGTCGTCACCGCCGCCGTCACGTTCGGCTGAGCGGGCGCCTTGGACTCCTGCCCACAGGCAACGAGGAAGGCGGCAGCAGCAACGACCAGACGAGCGCGAACCATGGGTACCCCCGAGCGAGGCTTCAAGGCGTAGCACCAGCATACTGCGGGTGCAACGACCCGGTCGGGTGGTGTCGTCTGGCACCCGGCATTCCGTCGAGGGAAGGAGTCGCCGCTGTCAGGCAATCTCGTACTATCCCGGCCTGCGTGCCGGGCTCCCCCCCGGCCAGCCGAGCAGGAGAGGGTCGAAGTGAGAGAGGCCGAGAATATCTGGAGAGGTGGTACGTCGGAGGTGCCGCGCGGTTCCGGCGAGCCGCGCACCGGCCTGAGAGGGAGAGCCCAGCAACTTGGCATCATTGTCCGCAGATATAGGGCCGTGCTCTTCGGCCGGATGTACCAGGTGCGCCATCCAAGCTCCGGCAGCCTCTCCCTGGAACTTGAGCTCACTGAGCGCCAGCGGCACCTTGCCCCGGACGTGGGGGTGGAGATGGTCATTTCAGCGCACCCTGCAACCATGGACAGAGCACCTCGGCTCAGCCTTCGTCTTGCCCGGTCACCCATTGACGCATCCGACGCTGACGTTGCCCGCGTGTGCGAGGGCACCTTGTCATTGACAAAAGCGATGCTTCAGACTGCGACAACGCGCTCTCAACTGCCATCCACCATGGCCCACCTGCGAGCGCAGCCCCAGCGTCGTGGCCCGGTGCTGCGCTCGCGGCGCGTCTATCGCCGGCTGCGCCGCACAGTTCGCCGCGCTTGGCACAACGCGGGGTCGGCAGCTGCTGTTGCCCTTGCTCTCGTCGGGGCCGTGCTAGTGGCGGCGCAGTTGATGCCACCACCAGAGCCACCTCCGACCGCCCCTAAGTCCGAGTGGTTTAGTGGGGGAGCCCCAGCGGGATGGATGGTCCCCATCTCGACAATCAATCAGCCAATGCTGGCCCTAGACCTTCCACCCAAGCCGTTCCCCGAGCAGAAGACCCGCAACTGCGACGCTGACTTGGCCGAGGTACGGATCAACGGTGGGTGCTGGGTGGAAACATCGAAAGAGCCCCCTTGCGGCGAGAAGATGTACGAGCACAAGGGGAAATGCTACCGGCCGGTTGGCAAGGAAAAAGAGACGTCTCGCGCATTTGCGCGATAGGGACTTGCGCCCGGAATCCGGGCATGCTACCCGTTTCACAGTCTTCGCAGTAACTAGCGACCCGCTGCAGCAGTGACAATCACCAGCGAGTCGACCCCACAGAGAGCCTTGGCGGTTCCCGTGCTTTTGCACGTGGTTCTGCCACCAGAAAAGGCCGGTGCACCCAGGTAGCGCTGGGACACTCGCCCTCCGGTGCTCTACCGGCGTCCGTGATTGTCCGCCGGTAGAGCGCCACTTTGTATCTGGGGGTCTCGTGGCGCGCTGGAACACAAGACACCCAGACAATTCCCGGGCGGCGGCCCCCGCCCTTCGATGCACTGACGGCTCCCCGAGTCCGGTAGTCGGTTCGGCGCCTCTGCCGCGCGCGCGAAGCGCCGTGGCGCGGCGTCTCGCCGGGTGGATGCTCGTCTATGTGTTGGCTCGGCCGAGCCGCTCGATGCGTGCGCATCGTTGTGACAATCGGTCGCGTTCACGCCACGAGCCACGGTTTGGCGTGCGCTTTGCTACGTGTCCGATTGGCCTCGTCCGTTTCTGGAGCGGGCCTCGGGCAAGCGGCGACACGTCACTTGCGTCGTCACCCTTCGTTCTTCGCGTGAATCAACTTGGTCCCGAGTGGGGATGGCAATGAATGAAGTCACAGCAGATGGGCAATTCGAGGATGCCTGGGATGTTGAGCGCGCAGCTCGGTATCTGGGTATCAGTCGAAAGACGATGTACCGCCTCGCCGCAAGCGGGGAAGTGCCGAGCTTCAAGGTCGGTGGCGCACTGAGGTTTGACCCGACTCGGCTCGCTGCATGGCGACACAGCCAGCAAAGGGGCGTGTAGTCATGCCCTACGCGCAACGCCTACCCTCAGGAAGCTACAGGATTGGATGGAAGGAGCCGGACGGTTCTCCCGGGCGGGAGGTTGTCCCTGCAAAGACTCTCTCTGAGGCCCGGCGGCTCGCAAACCAGCGCGAGCAACAAGCATGGCTCACCCGCAACGGCATCGTGCCAGTTCGACCAGAGGAGCCGACCATCGTCGAGGCGGTCAAGCTCCGCCTCGACACGCTGCCTCCAGAGTTCGCGACGAAGCGAAACCTCAAGGAGAAGTTGCGGTTCGTAGTGGCCGCATTCGGCCCTCGGCGCCCGTCGACCATTACTGCGGCTGACGTCTTGTCGATGCTGGCGAAGCTTCCGGCTCTGTCGCCACAGATGCGCGAGCATATTCGGATGTCAGGCCAGGGATTGATTACTTTCCTGTCCGATAAGGCACGCCTCTACTCAGGGCCGAACCCGTTCAAGGAGGCCGGTCGCGTCATCGTGCCGAGGCGCCAGGTGCGGACGTACCCCACGGACCACTTGCCACGCCTCTTCGATGCGCTCCAACACCACCATAGGGCACCTGCGGCAACCGCGCTGCTGACGGGCTGTCGGCGCGGCGAGGTGCGGGTGATGCTCAAGGCGAATGTCCACCTGCGCGAGCGATACATCCTCCTCATCAGTGGCGGGCGTCGCGACACGACAAAGGGCGGGCGCGAGCGACGCGTCCCAATTCCCGAGTTGCTCGTCCCTGCGTTGACAGCCCAGATGGCGACGAAGGGACCGTATCTCTTTCCCCGACCCGGGACAGCCACGCCATATGGACCCAACTGGCGTATCCATGACGTCATGGCACGTGCGTGTGTCCGAGCGGGCCTCATCAAGGGATGGCGCCCCTACTGCTTCCGCCGCACATGCGGGTGGAAGGCCGAGATTGAGCACGAGGCTGGTTCCCGAACGTGCCCCCAGTGTGAACGTACCGCTCGCTGGAAGGCCATCCCCATGGACCTCCGCTTCAAGCACCTCCGCTCCACGTGGGGGACTGTCGCGTACTCCGTCACGAAGGACCTGCGGCTCGTCGCCGATGTTTTGGGGCACGCCGACATGGAGACGACTCGCGTGCACTACGCAACGGCCCTCCCCGAAAACGTCATGACCGGAGCCGAGGCTACAGCGCAGGCGTTGAGCCCGTGGCGTCCACGTGGCGTAAATCCCGAGGAAACCGGGGGACAGCAGGGCAAATCCAATCCGAAACGGCGAGGCGATACGTGAACAAAGTCAAAGGCTTGGCACGCCAGGGCACGCCAGGACACACCAGTCTCAATCATAGACAACGGTTTCCTAAACCGCAGGCCACAGGTTCGATTCCTGTCGGGGTCATAGCGGAACCCCTTGATTTCCCAAGGGGTTCCGCTCGCAGCACCGTGTGGCGGACAGTGGCTGACGCGCCGGCGTGGCGTCCCTGTGGCGCTGCGACGCTGAAGCCCTCCGGTTGGTCCGACCTGCCCAGGTCCTGTGGAAGCGGCGCCGCCCCTCAGCGGGCCCTGCTTCGACGGCCAGCATCCCACGATCACAGTGCCGGACAACGAGGCAGTGTGACCCGGGTCGAGGTACAGCCCCCAGAGAAGGCAGTGCAGGCGGACTCAGCGAAGCGGACCCAGGCACGGGCCTTGGTGGTGAAGCTGCTGTCGGACCTGAAGGCGAAGGAAGCCGGCCCCATCAAGAGCGCGTTCGAGTTGGCGCCTGCTGGGCGAGGGCCGCGCCAAGGCGATGGAGGGATGCATCGACGGGCTGAAGGCGCAGGCGAAGATTGAGGTGCAGGGAGAGGCTCTCGAGCAACTCAAGATCGAAGGCGCGGAGAACAAGCCCGACGTCTCAGCCCCGCCCGGAGCCGGTTTGTAGCGATGCATCGAGCCGGCGTACCGCTTGAGCGGTTCGCGCCGGCTCGCGGGCCTCACGACCGCTTCACAGCCGCAGTTCGCGCTCAATTCGCAGGGAATGCGGCCGGTAATCATCGTCCCCTTGCAACACAAATACGCGGACCTCGACACCGAGCACAAAATGCCCTGACGGCAGGACATCACCTCGGTCAAACTGCATCAAGTCATACACGCCGAACCATGGACGCGCTGGAGAGACAACCATTTCTCCTCGAACAGCGCGCACCTGCCCCCTGATCGTGCCGCCATAACCAGCGGCCGATCCATCAGGCATCCAGAGGCAGAGTTCAGCGAGGTCTACATGCTCGGCAAGCATCACCTCTGAACTGGACGACAAGTGAAGAACGACAGGTAGGGTATTGAGTCCTCCCTTCGGCAGAAAGCCCTCGACGAAATGAACACTCAACTGAAGGTCTGGCGTCATAATGGATTGCCCGCTTTAAATATCTGAGCCCCCTTCAGGGGATCCAGGTCGCGCACGTCGCAGCGAGAGATATCTCTCAGAAACTGAAGGGCCTCCTCGAGTGTGCTGACGCCCTTGACGGCCTCGGTCGCAGCCTCCTCAAGAACCATTTGCGCCTCAGGAACCTCAAAGGAATAGGCGACAAACTCACCTCCAGAGCGCTGAATCGCCATGCGGCGGTAAATCGACACGCCCATCTTCGTGACATAGCCACACTTTCCCACCTGCTTCCCGCTGTGGGTTTGTGCGTGCATTATCCTGGGGGTTTCGATCACTCGTCACCACACTCCCGCAGGCCTTCAACAACTCCCCGGGACTTCTGAATCCAAGCGCTCACGGTATTCTTGAAACGTCCCCACAGCCCGACCTGTTGGCTGGAGCGAACGCATCTTCGGCAGAGCATCTCTCTTCGAGTCGTTCAGGACAGTGAGGGGCTCCATTTCTCCCCACCTCCGACGCGGTAAAATTACCCACGTTTGCTCGAATGGAACAACGCTCCCGAGGAAGTCATCTGGAGGGTCATCAACGATCACCAGGGTCCCAATGCCCATCGTGGCAGCCACATCCACGATCCACTCTTCGCCTCTCTCTCCATTCTTGACCAGGGACAGCCAGCGTTTTTTCGAAACGGCCACACACATCAGGCTGCCCGAGCAGACCACACACGTCATCAGCAGCGTCCTGTCTCGCCATTCAACTTCGACGTATTCCTCTTTCGCCAGCATCAACGACTCCAGAGGGACCGAGCCCCTGGAGGTGCCAAGCCGAAGTTCACGCGGCGACCTCAGCACACCATCGCCATCCATCGACCCGACAAACGCCGTAGGGTCAAACACCATCCCAGCAGCCGTCAATGCACGCACGGCATCACGAAGCGCCAGCGGCTCGCCGCCGCGAGGGAGGAAGTAGAAGAAACGCCGAGACCCCATTGACAGTCCCCTTGGAAGTACACCACAGCCGGCGCCCTGCGGGCCCACATGCAAAGTGCCAGGGTGCAACGGGTGATTGCGCGCTGGCCACCCAGCCGAAATCCAGCCACACAACTGAAAACACTGCGAATACCGTTCCACCCGAACCGACTCACTCCATACGCTCAAGGGTCGAGCCCTCATCGGCAACAACGTCATCCCCGATAAGAAGGAGGAACCTGATGCTTTTCCAGAACCTGTGCCTCTCTCAAATCAAACTCCCCCAACAAAGAAAACCGCAGAACCGTATTCAAATCTGCCATGAGATAGCACACCGTCCACTGCTCATGGAGCGAAAACCATTTCCCGTCATCAGCCACGAAATACAACATCCCCTCACCACAAGCAACGGGACATGCAGACCCAGAAAACAACGCCTGAACACAGGCCAGATCATCCACATCAATCCATTTACACGCCGCACCAACATCAAAACGCATCAAATCGCCATTCCGACCATGAAACTGCAGCCCGCCAAGCGACCGAAGAATCTTCATTGCGGCCGAGTGCATGACAATTCCTTCATCCTCCAACCCCCTTCGCATCGGCTCAGTTGGAATTTCGCGCTCAACGAACCACCCACCGGCCACTAAAACAGAAACAACATCATCATCGAGCAGCATGCTCAATCACCGTTTCCTCACCGGAAGTCCCGCACCTTCAAGCCGTGCATGCTCCAGATAGGCCCCAGTCAGATCTGCCCCTTCCAAGTCCGCCCCACGAAGATCCGCACGACTCAGATCAACGCCATCAAGCATAGCGCGCTTCAAGGATGCCCCCTCCAAGTCCATTGACGACATATCCGACATACTCAGAGTCGCATCATCGAAACATGCGGACGGCGCCCGTGCCCCATGCAGCATGACACCTGACGCCTTTACTCGTTTGAGCGACGCAGCACTCAGATTAACTGCCAGCAGATAGGCCCCCGTCAGGTCACAATCATCTAGGACAGCATAGTTCAACCAAGACCCATGAAGTTCGACTCCGGCCAAACTCATCCCGCTGAGGTCTATTCCCCGGAGGTCGGCTCTAGCAGGGACCTCATCCACACGAGGCAGCTCCCGCACATCATCCAACCACATTCCACTGTGAAGCCCCATGCAGACCCGGCGCCAGACGTCCTGACCACTTGGCGTATGCCATCGCCGCACCAAAAATTCGCTTTCCATTCCCATCTCCCATGACATCACCCACACACATAACTGTCGACACTCGCCAGCAACGCTGAAACAACACCGGCATAAGTCAGAGCCCACTCTCCCTCATTCGCCGGAAACACTCCTCCACGAGCCTTCCCTGAAATCGCTCAGCAAGTGCAAGCACCTCGCGCCACTTATACAATTGCTGTGAGACAACTTCCTCCGTGCCCCCGACTGCCGTGAGCACCAGATGGAAATCTTTCTCGTACGCGTTCTGCTTTCCCGGGGGCCTCTTCGGATTAACTACTCGACCCGCTGGCCTGAATCGTATCTCCACCAGGTCCATCGCGACATGACGAGACCCCGTAACCGCCGGATGCCCCTTGGAGCAGATCTGCTCCGCGAAGTTCGGAACAATTTCGTCATCCCGCTCGATGTGCCAGGCATGGCCGAAGTCACAAACATACAACCAGTAAATACGCATACTCCGCCTCACTCAGTTCACAGAACGCAATGCGCGGTATTCGCAGGTTCGCCAGTAAGATGAAGTCACCGCGAGTCGCGGAGAGCCCCTCCACGGAGACAATCTCGCCAGAGCCCCCATCCACAGCTCCCACTGAATTCCCCTCCTCCTGGCAAACTCGCGCAATTCACCATCAAGTCCGTGGGCCGCAGTATATCGCGGCTCAGTCGTGCACACCTCATTCGATGGCAGACCCGACGCATCAAGCTCAGCCAGTTCAGCATCAGGCTCGTGTCACACCAGCACGGAAACTCCGCGTCACCGCCAGCAGGGGACTCTCACTCCGCGGCAAGGGCCTCACCCATGCGCGGGCCCCTACAGCGGCGGGGTCCGCGATGGGGAGGCGAAAGCATCGCTCGTGACGTGGGCGCTACAGCGCGGCCTGGAGTGTCTGCTCCAGCTCTTCGCGCGTCTGCCAGCTCACGGGGCGCAGGCCCGCCACCAGTTCCAGCGTCCCACTCGAGACGGTGACGGCGGCGTGAAGGTCCGTACGCAACTGGATGCGCTTCACCTTCTCCCTCAGCGCGGTGCGGCCGATATCGTCCTTCTGGAGGGACTCCAGCACCTCATGTACACGCGCCACGAGGAAGCCGAGCGCGCGCAGCTCCTCGGCGCTCGCGGGATTGACTCCCGGGGCCAGCGCCAGCGTCAGCGGAGATTCCGTGACGGCTCGAAAGCGGGATTCCAGCGCGCCGAGCTGACGACGAAGCTCGAGCAGTGAAGGAACAGGCACGGCATCGCGCTTCAGCTCACCGAACGACGCGACATCGTGGACGGTGACGGTCTCGATGGTGCCCACGGGGATGATGACCGCGTCCTCTTGGGGGTAGCCGCTCTCGCGGGGGATGAGGAGCAGGATGGCGCGGCCCTCGCGACGGTCCTCCAGCATCTCTCGGACGATGCCAGTGACGGCGCGGCCACTGCGCAGGGACAACGTCGCGCGGGGCAGCAGCAGGGGAATCCCCGAACGCTGCCGCCCGCTGATGCGCAGCAACACCTGGAGCACGGCGTCCAGCCCCTTGGCATCCGCATCCAGAAAGGCACGCAGGGAGTCACCCGTGTACGGGTTCGGCAGCTCCGGGGCGGCCTCGATCGTCCTCCGGATGGACTCCTTGCGGTCCTCCACCTGGTCCACATTCGTGACGGGCTCGTGGTCCAACGTGAGCACCCCGTCCTGAAACGTGGCGATGCTGGACGACGAGGAATTGCTCGACGAATTGCGGATGACGATGCGCTTGAGCGCGCCTCGCAGGAACTCCCGGCCCAGGTCGTCCTGGCCCAGGGCCGCCAGCGCACCGATGAGCGGCCTGAAGTAAACCTGGGGCCACGCCTCCGCGTAGAGGTCCGCATAACCCTCCGCCGTGAGGCTGGCCCAGTCGACCTCGATGGGCACCTCGAAGCGCGCGGCGGCCTCGACGTCCTTCTTGATCTTCGGGTAGTGCGTCTCCTCGAACTGCTTCGCGGCCTTGCGTTCGGCGAGTCCCATTCAATTCTCCAGACGGAGGGGATGGGCGAGGAGTCTCGCCCGATCCCCCACAAGACGCCCAGGGCCGCCCGCACGTTCCGTGTCCCCTTGAGTTCTCCCCGGCCCCACGCCCTGACCGGCATCCCCCTCGAAGACCCCACATTCCTGGGATGGACCTGCCCGGGTGGCTCCCTCCACCCTGCTCTCCTACCGGACACACCCTGTTCGCGAGAGGAGAGGACCCCGGATGTTCATTCCCCTGCCGTTGTCACGCCTCGCGACCCAACGCGTCCTGCTCCTCTGGATTGCCCTGGGCATCGTGAGTCTGGTGGTCAGTCTGGGTGGGTTCCTGAGCCCCTGCCAGTGGACCCCCGAGCGGGCATTTGCTCGCGCCTGCTCGCCACAACAACCCAAGGAGCCGTGACTGCGGGCAGGACGTTCCACCGGGGTGGCCGTCATCACACCACCACGGCCAGCAGCGCCTGGCTGGCACACGGGGCCTTCAGGGCATGGGCACGCTTGGATGCTCACTCGGAACAACGGGGTTCGCACCTCCCTCCCTGTTGGATATACGCTGGTCGAGTCCGCCCATGCACACGCCCTCCGTCCGAACCCGAGTCCTGTCCGCCATCGTCGCCGTCCTCGCCCTCTCCGCCTGTGGCGGTGGCAGCGCCCCCCCAGCGGAACAGAGCGCCAAGGACACGGGCCCCGCGGTCGCGGTCGTCAATGGCCGCTCCCTGTCGACCCAGGAGGTGAAGGCGAAGCTGGACGAGCAGCCGCTGTTCGTGCGCAGCCGCTACGCCACGCTGGAGAAGAAGAAGGAGTTCCTGGACAACCTCATCCGCTTCGAGCTGCTGGTGCAGGAGGCTCGCAAGCAGGGGCTGGAGAAGGACCCGGAGATCAAGGCGACGCTGGAGAAGGTGATGGTGCAGAAGCTGCTGCGAAAGCAGCAGGAGGCCGCCGCCGGGACGATTTCCGAGCCGGAGCTGCGCAAGTACTTCGACGAGCACACCTCCGAGTTCGTGAAGCCCGAGCGCGTCCGGGTGAGCCACATCTTCCTGGAGGCGCCGCCGGCTGACGCCGCGAAGCGCACGCAGGCGCGCACCACCGTGGTGAAGCTGCTCGCGGACCTGAAGACAAAGGAAGCCGGCCCCATCAAGAGCGCCTTCGAAATGGCGGCCACACAGCAGTCCCAGGATTCCGCCACCAAGGCCGCTGGGGGCGACCTGGGCTTCCGCAGCCGGGAGGAGCTGACCCAGGCCTGGGGCGCCGCGCTGGCGGATGCGGCGTTCGGTCTGAAGTCGTCGTCTGAGATTGGCCAGGTCGTGGAGACCGACAAAGGCTTCCACCTGGTGAAGTTCCAGAGCCGGCAGGTCGGGATGAACCAGACCTTCGAGCAGGCGAAGCCACGCATCGAGGCGCGCCTGACGGGCGAGCGCCGCTCCAAGGCGATGGAGGGCTTCATCGACGGACTGAAGGCCCAGGCGAAGATCGAGGTGAAGGAAGACGCCCTCGAGCAGTTGAAGATCGAAGGCGCGGAGAACAAGCCCGCCGCCCCTGCTCCGACCTCCCAGCCTCACCCGTAGCCGGCTCGCTGCGACACACCGAGCCGGCGTACCGCCTCAGCGGTTCGCGCCGGCTCGCGAGCCCGACCTGATCGCGACAGAAGGCATCACAGACATCACGACCCGCGTGTGGTGCGGAGGGCCAGCTGTGCAGCCCCCTATACACCTGGGTCATTGGGCATACATGGGCGTGCACACCCCTGCATTCTCGAGTGACTCCTCGACGTGGGAGCAGGCGGGGCACGCTGGGTGCACAGGTGGCCCGGAGTCGGCCCCTCGTTCACTTCATGTGAACCCGGCATGAAGTAGGCTGCGATTGCCAGCGCCCGCGTGCCGAACACCGTCCGCAGCCCTTCAGTCCCTCGAATCTTCGCAAGGATTGAAATGCCCATGCAGCGACACAGTCGTTTCGCCCTCCCACTCCTGCTGGCCTCGGCGTTGCTGACCCTCGGCGCCGGCTGCTCCTCCAACCCGGAGCCCACCGACGATTGTACGACAACCCCCGCGAGCTGCGCCCCAGACGCGGGCCCACCCGATGCTGGCCCTCCTCTCGAGCCGCCCACGCTCATCGAAACCACCCAGTCCGCCGTCAACACCATGCCTGGAGAGGTGGTCTCCCTCCGAGTCATCACGCGGGACGACAAGACGCCCCAGCTCACCTATACGTGGACGGCCAGCACGGGCTCGCTCGGGACTCAGACCGACACGGTCAACATCAGCGAGGTGAAGTGGACCGCGCCCCCCTGTCTGCCCGCGGGGACTCGCATCTCCGTCACCGCCACCGTGACGGATGATGACGACCTCTCCACCACCCAGACGTTCCTGCTGTCAGCCCACCCCTGCACGGGCCCCATGGTCTCCGGGGGCGCTCGCCACTCGCTGACCTTGCGCGCGGATGGCACCGTCTGGGCATGGGGTAGCAACGCTTTCGGCCAGCTTGGCGATGGGACCGCCCTCGACCGCGACACCTCTGTCCAGGTGGCCGGATTGACGAACATCACCGCCGTGGCCGCGGGAGAGTCCCACTCGCTGGCCCTGCGCGAGGACGGCACTGTCTGGGCCTGGGGCTACAACGTCCGCGGCCAGCTCGGCGATGGAACGACCACGGACCGTTCCACGCCCACACAGCTGCTCGGGCTGACCCGGGTCATCAGCATCGCCGCGGGGAGCTATCACTCCATCGCGCTCCGCGAGGACGGCACCCTCCGGACATGGGGTAGCAACTCTTTCGGCCAGCTTGGCGACGGAACGACCACGACCCGAAGGTCGCCCGTGCCGGTATCGGGGCTGAATCGAGTCACCCGCGTCGCCGTCGGCAAAGCCTCTCAATCCCTGGCGGTGCGCGCGGACGGCACCGCCTGGGCGTGGGGCTTCAACGCCTTGGGCCAGCTCGGCGATGGAACGACCACGGACCGCTCCACGCCCGTGCGAATCGCGGGGTTGGGGCCGGTCGTTGCCCTCTCCGGCGGCCTGGGCCGGTCCATGGCCCTCCTCACCAACGGCAGCGTCTGGGCATGGGGCTTCAATTACAAAGGCGCCCTGGGAGATGGGACGGAGATCTCCCGGAACGAGCCCGTGGAAGTCACCGGGTTGAGAGGTGTGACGACCCTCGAAGTGGGGACCAGCCACTCCCTGGCCACGCGTGACGACGGGACGGTCTGGGCGTGGGGGGAAAACTATTACGGTCAACTGGGAGATGGAACGGCGGTGGACCGCCACACGCCCGTCCAGGTGCCGGAGCTGACCGGCGTCGTTTCCGTCTCCGCCAGCGAGGAGCACTCTCTCGCGCTCCTTCGTGACGGCACCCCGCTGGCCTGGGGCCACAACGGAGACGGGCGCCTCGGCGTGGGAGCGCCTCCTCGACGCCACGCACCCACCCAGGTCCCCGGGCTGACAGGTGTGCTTCACGTCGCCTCGGACGACCACCACTCACTGGCCCTGCGCGCGGATGGCACCGTCTGGGCATGGGGTGACAACGACAACGGCCAGATTGGCGATGGGACCTTCCTCCGGCGCCCCTCCCCGGTGCAGGTGTCCGGACTCACCGACATCGTCGCCATCGCCGTGGGCGACACGCACTCACTGGCCCTGCGTGGCGACGGCACCCTCTGGGCCTGGGGTACCAATGCTTCCGGCACACTCGGCGATGGGACAACGGTCATCAGCCGCAAAGCCATCCAGGTACCCAACCTCACCCACGTCACCCGAATCGCCGTGGGCACGAAACACTCGCTCGCCCTGCGCGAAGACGGCACCGTCTGGGTCTGGGGCAGTAACCTCTTCGGCCAGCTTGGCGACGGAACAACCACCGACCGAAGCGTGCCTGTTCAGGTGCCCGGCCTCACCCACGTCACCCGAATCGCCGCGGGTGGGTACCACTCACTCGCCCTGCGCGAGGACGGCACCCTTTGGGCCTGGGGCCTCAACGTCGTCGGCCAGCTCGGCGATGGAACGAACACCCACCGCCACGTGCCCTTCCCGGTGTATGCGTTGACCAACGTCTTCGATGTGGCCGCGGGCATGGACCACTCGCTCGCCGTGCTGACGGATGGCACCGCCTGGGCCTGGGGATGGAACAAGCAGGGACAGCTCGGCACCGGACGGGACACAGGTGGACGGATAGCGGATCGGATGAGCGGGCTGACCCACATCCGAGCCCTGGCCGGCGGCGGCGAGCATTCCCTGGCCCTGCGCGAGGACGGAACGCTCCTGGCCACGGGTAGCAACAGCCACGGCCAGCGCGGAGACGCCAGCTCCGGTGACCAACTCACCGCGCTCCAGGTGGCCGGCATCTCCAACCTCATCCACATCGCCGCGGGCAACCGCCACTCCCTGGCCGTCCGCGATGACGGCACCGTCTGGACCTGGGGCGACAACCTCATGGGTCAGCTTGGCGACGGGACCTCGGCCGACGTCCACCACCCGAGGCAGGTCACGCTGCCGTAGGCGACTGAAGGGAGGGGGCCTCCGAAGCACCCGCCCCTTCCCTTCGCGTCCAAAGCCAGACTCAAGCCGCCCGGAGCACCGTGCCCAGCCGACGCACGGCCTCCTCGATGCGCGCTGGATCGCAATTCGAGAAGTTCAATCGCAGCCCATGTGACGCCGAACGCCCGCCGCTCACGCCGAAAGCCTGCCCCGGAAGAAACGCCACCTGCTGCGTCTCCAGCGCCCGGGCCAGCAACACCGTGGTGTCGCTCCCCTCCGGCAACTCCACCCAGACGAACATCCCGCTCGTGGGCTTCGTCCACGAGGCCCCGGCCGGCAGGTGCGTCTCCAGCGCCCTCAGCAACGTGTCCCGCCGCAGCCGGTACTCCCCTCGCAGCCGCGTCAGGTGTGCCTCCAACTTCCCCGACTGGAGGAACGAGAGCACCATCCGCTGCGTGAAGGTCGCCGTGTCGATGTCGCTCGACTCCTTCACCGTCGCCAACCGGAAGACCAGCGACTCCGGCACCACCACCCAGCCCACCCGGAGCGCCGGCGCCAGGATTTTCGAGAACGAGCCGACGTAATAGACCCACTGCGCATCCAACGAGCGCAGCGGAGGCAGTGCCCCGCCCTCCTCGTAGTGGAGCAAGCCGTACGCATCGTCCTCGATGATGGGCATGCGGTACTCCCGCGCCAGCCCCACCAGTCGCTCCCGCGCATCCATCGCGAGGCTCGTCCCGAGCGGATTGTGCCCGTCACTCATCGTGTAGAAGAACGCCGGCCGCTCCCCTGACGCGAGCAGCGACGCCAGGCCGTCCAGGTCCAACCCCGTCCGCGCATCCCTGCGCACCGTGAGCCGCCGCGCCTGGAACGGATCCAACACCTGCTGGAAGCCCGAGTACACCCGGTCCTCCAGGAGCACCGTCTGCCCCGGCTCCAGCAAGAGCCGCGTCAGGAGGTTCAGCCCCTGCTGCGCCCCCGTCGTCAGGAACACCTGACTCGTCGAGCAGCGCACCCCGCGCTTCGCCATCAGCGCCACCACCTGCTCGCGCAGGGGCTCCAGCGTCGGCGAGTACTGCAACGCCCCCACCTGCTCCGCCAGCACCCGCGCCGCCGCCTCCGCCATCCCCTCCGTGGGAAACAACTCCGCGGCCGGCAGCCCCAACGCCAGGGAGAACACGCCCGGCCGGGTGATGATCTGCAGCATGTCCTGGATGGCCGAGGGCGCCAGCCGCCGTGCCCAGGACGCCAGCGGCAACTCCGAAGAGGAAGTCGAGGATGCCGTCACGTGGAGAAGCCTCCGGACGCTGACGCACAAAACGTGCGCACTCTTGAAGGTCCGACGTAATGGTAGCGCAGGCGAAATCCGCGAGGGCTAAAAGCCGTTAGAGGGAGAGACTCCCGGTGTGGACTCAGGGCCTCCCCTTACAGGTCCAGCAGGCAGGCGAACGTCATCAGGGGCTTCCCTGTCTCCATGCCCTCCCAGATAATCAAACCTCGCCTGGAGAACCGATGCTGGACCGACCGATGTACCTCAAGCCCAACGTGGCGATCGAGCCACTGTACAACCAGTGGTACGCCTGGTGGTACCTGCTGTCTCCCGCCACCGCGCCGCTGTTCGTGACGAACCTGCACCAGAAGTTGATGCAGTCCTTCGTCGCCAACCCCGACGTCCACGTGGCCGCGCTGAAGAACCCGATGTTGATGGGCGGCCCGTTCATCAACCACCCCACGGCGCGCGCGGCCCGGGTGAAGGAGCTGCTCGAGCGGACGCTGCGAGACCAGGCGCACATGCTCGCGTACACCAAGGCGGTGGCGGAGCTGGAGCAACTGATGGCGCCGAACAACGGCGGCTCGCTGGAGGCGCTCTACCCCAAGGTCCCGGACCTGCTGCGCGGCTACGTGGAGCTCACGTACGACCTGAGCAACCGCGCCAGCGCGCGTTTCATCGAGCCGCTCCTGTACAAGAGCCGCTTCTATCAAGAGTCCTCGCAGAGCGTGACGCTGATGCAGGTGGACGGCGACTGGCGCCCGTACATCTTCAGCACGCCGCGCCTCGAGGAGGACATGCCGGTGCACCTCAAGGTGCCCTACCGCCACGAGGGCCTGGACGCGCTGTTCCGCATGCGCCACACGCCGGGCTCGCCGGGCCAGGTAGCGGAGATGCTCGGCGTGCCATCCTCGGCCGCCGCCGCGTTCGCGGACCTCTTCACGGACGCCGTGCCTCGCAAGGCGCCTCGCTATGACGGCGAGGGCGTGCGGGTGCGCTACTTCGGCCACGCTTGCGTGCTGCTGGAGACGAAGGAGGTCAGCATCCTCACCGACCCCGTCATCAGCTACGAGTTCCCCACGGACCTGCCGCGCTACACGCACGCGGACCTGCCCGAGCACGTGGACTACGTGGTCCTCACCCACGGCCACGCGGACCACTTGATGATGGAGACGCTCCTCCAGTTGCGTCACCGCGTGGGCACCATCATCGTCCCGCGCAACAACGGCAACTCGCTGGCGGACCCCTCCCTGCGGCTGATGCTCCACCACACGGGCTTCAAGAACGTGGTGGAGATCGACGACCTCCAGGAGATCACCATCCCCGGCGGCTCCATCACCGGCCTGCCCTTCCTCGGCGAGCACAGCGACCTGGCCATCCAGGCCAAGACGGCCCACCTGGTGCGCGTGGGTGGCAAGTCCATCCTGATGGCGGCGGACTCCAATGCGATTGAGCCGCGCATGTACCAGCACCTGCGCGACATCATCGGCCCCATCGACATCCTGTTCCTCGGCATGGAGTGCGAGGGCGGCCCGATGAGCTGGATGTACGGCCCGCTCCTGTCCAACCCGCTGCCCCGGAAGATGGACCAGGCGCGGCGCCTCAACGGCTCCGACTGCAACCGCGCCATGGAGATCACCAACCACCTGACGCCCAAGGAGGTCTACGTCTACGCCATGGGCCAGGAGCCCTGGCTGCGCCACGTGATGATCCTCGTCTACAACGAGACCACCCCGCAGCTCATCGAGTCGAACAAGTTCATCGACCACTGCCGCTCCAAGGGCATGCAGGCCGAGCGCCCCTACGTGCGCATGGAACGCGTGCTCTAGGCGGCGCGAGGCGCCAGGAGTCCCCGGGTCTGGAGCGCGGCCAGCACGCGCTCAAGGCCCGCCTCCAACGGCTCCGAGCTCGAGCGGACCGTCACTTCGGGCGCCTCCGGAGCCTCGTACGGGTCCGACACGCCGGTGAAGTGGGGCAGCTCACCGGCGAGGGCCTTCTTGTAGAGCCCCTTCACGTCGCGCGCGATGAGCGCCTCCAGCGGCGCCTCGATGTAGACCTCCACGAAGGCCAGCCCCGCGTCCGCGGCCAACTGCCGCACCTCCGCGCGCGAGCTCTGATAGGGCGAAATCGCGGCGACGATGACGCCGACGCCGTGCCGGGCCAGAAGGCGCGCCACGTGGCCGATGCGCCGGACGTTCTCCTCCCGGTCCTCCCGCGAGAAGCCCAGTCCGCGCGTCAGCCAGGTGCGCACCTCGTCACCGTCCATCACCTCCACCGGACGCAACGGCTCCAGCCGCGAGCGCAGCGCCCGCGAGAGCGTGCTCTTGCCCGCGCCCGACATGCCCGTCAGCCAGAGAATGAATCCGGAGCCTTGCCGATTCATGCGCACCTCAGACCGCGGGTCCGTTGATCATCCCGGCACCCACCGTCGCGTTCGTGCCTTCGTCGATGAGGATGAAGCTGCCCGTGTGCCGGTTGCGGCGATACTCGTCGAAGAAGAGGGGCACCGTGGTGCGCAAGGTCACCCGGCCAATCTCGTTGAGCGCCAGCCGCGGACTCGTCTCGTCCCGGCTCAGCGAGTTGACGTCCAGCCGGTAGTGCAACTGCTTCACCTGGGCCCGCGCCGAGCGCGTGGTGTGCTTGAGCGCGAACCTGGCTCCCGGCTGGAGCGACACGCCCTCCGCCAGCCAGCACACCATCGCATCCAGGTCCTGCCCCACCATGGGCGGATTGCCCGGCCGGCACAGCATGTCGCCCCGGCTGATATCCAGCTCGTCCGCCAGCGAGACATTCACCGACATGGGCGGGAACGCCTGCGCCACGGCCTTCCCCGCCAGGTCCAGTTCGCGGATGCGCGTGGTGAAGCCGGAGGGGAGCGCCATCACCTCGTCGCCCGGCCGCAGCACGCCGCCCAGCACCTGCCCCGCGTACGCCCGGTAGTCGGGGAACTTCGAGGACATGGGGCGGATGACGCTCTGCACGGGGAAGCGCACGTGGATGAGGTTGCGGTCCGACGCGATGTGCACGTTCTCCAGGTGGTGCAGCAGCGTGGGGCCCTGATACCAGGGCATCCGCTCGGAGCGCGTCACCACGTTGTCCCCGCCCAGCGCGGAGATGGGGATGAACGACAGGTCCGCCACGTCCAGCTTCATGGAGAACTGGCGGAACTCCTCGCGGATGCGCTCGAAGACCGCCACGTCGAAGTCCACCAGGTCCATCTTGTTCACGCAGAGGACCAGGTGCGGCACGCGCAGGAGCGAAGCCAGGAACGCATGGCGCCGCGTCTGCTCCAGCACGCCCTTGCGCGCATCGACGAGGATGAGCGCCAGGTCCGCGGTGGAGGCCCCCGTCACCATGTTGCGCGTGTACTGGAGATGCCCCGGCGTGTCCGCGATGATGAACTTGCGCTGCGCCGTGGCGAAGTACCGGTAGGCCACGTCGATGGTGATGCCCTGCTCGCGCTCGGCCTTCAGGCCATCCAGGAGGAGCGCCAGGTTGACGTACTCGTCCCCGCGCGCGCGGCTGGTGCGCTCCACCGCGGCGAGCTGGTCCTCCAGAATCGAGCGGGTGTCATGGAGCAACCTGCCAATGAGGGTGCTCTTCCCGTCATCGACGGAGCCCGCGGTCGCGAATCGAAGCAGTTCCACTAGAAGTAGCCCTCGCGCTTGCGGTCTTCCATCGCCGTCTCACTGAACTTGTCATCCGCCCGGCTCGCGCCCCGCTCCGTGACTCGCGAGGCGACAATTTCCGTGATGACCTCCGCCACCGTGACGGCGCCGGACTCCACGCACGCGGTGCAGGTCATGTCCCCCACCGTGCGGAAGCGCACCGGCGCCGTGGTGACCTCCTCGCCCGGAAGCAGCGGCAGGTAGGGAGACCACGCCATCAACATGCCATCCCGGCGGAACACCTCGCGCCGGTGGCTGAAGTAGATGGACGGCAGCGCCACGCCCTCCCTCGCGATGTACTGCCACACGTCCAGCTCCGTCCAATTGGACAGCGGGAAGACGCGCAGGTGCTCTCCCCGGCGGTGGCGACCGTTGTAGAGGTTCCACAGCTCCGGGCGCTGGTTCTTCGGGTCCCACTGACCGAACTCGTCGCGGAACGAAAACACCCGCTCCTTCGCGCGCGCCTTCTCCTCGTCGCGGCGCGCACCACCGAAGACGGCGTTGAAGCGGTGCTTCTCGATGGCCTCCAACAACGGCACCGTCTGCGCGCGGTTGCGCGAGGCGCGCGGCCCCTTCTCCTCCGCCACCCGGCCCCCATCGATGGCCTCCTGCACGGACGCCACGAGCAGGCGCGCGCCCAGCTCCGCCACGCGCGCGTCGCGGTACTCGAGCACCTCCGGGAAGTTATGCCCGGTGTCCACGTGCATCAACGGGAACGGGAGCGGCGCGGGCGCGAAGGCCTTCACCGCCAGATGCAACATCACCGCGGAGTCCTTGCCGCCGGAGAACAGCAACACCGGGCTGTCCAGTTCGGCGACCACTTCCCGGATGATGAAGACGGACTCCGCCTCCAGGGCGTCCAGGTGCGACAGCTCGTAGCTCACGCGAAAAACGCTAGCACGTCTTCCGAGGAGTCCCGCCAGTCCACTCATTCACGAATTCCGAGCAGAGACAGCCAGTCCTGTACGCTGGGTAGAAGTCTTCAACACGCTCGAAGTACCGGGGCCTTGACCCGTTTTCCTCGGCTGTGCGACAGAACCATACCGCCATGCCCAGTGCTCCCACCCCGAACCCGAACTCTCCCGAACGTTGGTTTCCCTCCCGGAAGCCGCTGACAGACCCTCGCCTGCGGCTGTTCTGCCTGCCGTTCGCCGGAGGCAGCGCGTCCATCTACAGCGGCTGGCAGGGAGGCCTGCCTCCGGGCGTGGAGCTGTGCGCGGTGCAGTTGCCCGGCCGTGAGCGGCGGTTGATGGAGAAGCCCTTCGACAACATGTCCGCGCTGATGGACGTGCTGCTGCCGGTGCTCGCTCCGCTGCTGGACAAGCCGTTCGCCTTCTTCGGCTACAGCATGGGCTCGCGCATCTCCCTGGAGCTGACGCGGCGCCTGCAGGCGCGCAACGGCCCGCTGCCCCGGGGCCTGGTGCTGGCCGCGTCCGGAGCGCCCCGCGAGTCGGACCGCAAGCCCATCCACCACCTGCCGCAGGAGCAGTTCATCGAGGAACTGCGGCGCTATGACGGCACGCCGGAGGAGATCCTCCAGCACCGGGAGCTGCTGGAGCTGCTGGTGCCCACCCTGCGCGCGGACTTCGCGCTCGCGTGGTGGGAGAACGGCCCCGGGCCCGTGAAGCTCGACGTGCCCATCTCCGTCATGGGCGGCACCGAGGACAAGCACGTGTCCCTCGCGCGCCTGGAGACGTGGCGTGAGGAGACGCGCAACGCCGACTTCCGCATCCGCCACTTCGAGGGCGGCCACTTCTTCCTGCGCAAGCAGCAGCCCGCGATGCTCGCCGCGCTGGGCGAGGACCTTACGCGCTGGATGGCCGCTCCGGCCTGAGGCTCACGCCGCCTCGTCGAAGCGGGGCGGCGCGTCCGACTCCAGCGGCACGGTGAACTGCCACCGCACGCGGAAGGGCCGCTCCCTTGGCCCCCGCATCGCCACCGCCGCTTGATGGCGTTCGGAGGGACGCAGTTGCATGAAGCGCCAGGTCTCCGGCGTGTCCACCATCCGCGCATCGAAGGAGATGCGCGGCTCCTTGCCGGCCTCCAGGTGGAAGGCGAACTGGTCCAGCGGCAGGGACAGCCCCGCGCCCCGGGCCTTGATGTAGGACTCCTTGAGCGTCCAGTACTCGAAGAAGCGCCCGCGCTGCTCGGCGGCGGGCAGGGCCCGGAGGGCGGAGATCTCCGGGGGGGCGAAGAAGTGGTCGGCGATCTCCACCGTCTCGCCCGGCCGCTGGGCATCTTCCACATCCGCGCCCAGCTCCGCGTCGAGCCCCACCGCCACCAGCGCCATGCCGTCCGTGTGCGACAGGTTGAAGCGCAGCCGCGCGCCCCACTCACCCCGCACCTCCGGCCTCCCGTATGCGTTGGTCGAGAAGCTCCACGCCGAGGGCGCCACCGGCGCGTAGCGCGACAGCGTCAGCCGCACCAGCGCGTGACTCACCAGGTATTGCCGCTGGTGACGCTCGAAGCGGAAGCGCTTCTGCTTCTCGCGCTCCCCTGAATCCAACAGCCCCCAGTAGGCGTCCAGGAGCCGCTGTTCCTGGATGCGCTCGGGCTCGACAATCCACACATGGACTTCGTCCGGACGAAGCTCCAGCGGAACGGCGACAGTCGACATGCCTCACCTCTACCACGCCGGGCCGCACCCCGCGTAGGCTCGGAAATCCAAGTCCGGCCTCGCGCCGGAATGGGGGGAGCAACATGGATCCGCACGCCGCGACGAAGAAGCTGGAGACGCTGCGCACGCTCATGGCCGGCCACACCGATACCAGCGAGGAGCGTCGCATCCTGGACCTCCTGCGCGACGCCAACGCCGCCGAGCTGAACTACCTCCTGGCCAACATCGACCTCGAGTCCCTGCTGGGGGACATGGATGACCGCATCTTCGGGCCGGACCACCACACCGCCCTGTTGACGATGCTCTGTCGCGAGCGCGCCGCCCAATTGGCCCTGCCGGTGCGCGCAAGCCTGGTGACAGCGCTCCAGCGCGGGGGCACCCCCGCCACCGCGGAGCGCGCCCTGCGCGACATGTTCCTGAGCGTGCACGGCCGAGAGCTGACCGCCTTCAAGAACCTGCTCGACGCCGGCAACAACCACCAGGACCTGGAGAAGCTCCTCTTCGACGACGTGGACGACCCGGCGCTGCGCGAGGAGATCCTCGCGCACATCCTCCGCGAGGGCGAAGCGGCACCCAGTGGCGAGAACAAGGTCCTCAGCGACATCGACGACACCTTCTTCGCCAACCTCAAGGACACCCGGTACCCATCCAAGACGGTGTACCCGGGCGTGCTCGCCTTCTACGCGGAACTGGACCGCGGCCCGGGCATCATCCCCGGCCGGGAGGGCGACCTCACCTTCGTCACGGCCCGGCCCATGGACCCGCTGGGCGCGGTGGAGAACCTGACCTTCGACTCCCTGCGCAAGCACGGCGTCCCGCCCCATGTCGTGCTCTCCGGCAGCCTCACCCACCTGCTGGGCAACTCCCGCATCGCCGCGAAGAAGTTCGACAACTTCCAGCGCTACGTGCGCGTCTTCCCGGAGTACGGCTTCGTCTTCGTGGGCGACAGCGGACAGGGCGACGTGGAGTTCGGCGACAAGATGCTCACCGCCGCCCCGCACGCCGTCCACGCCGTGTTCATCCACGACGTGGTGGACACGCCGGAGACCACCCGGCGCGCGTGGCGCGAGAAGCGCATCCACTTCTTCGACACCTATGTGGGCGCCGCGCTGGAGGCCTTCGCGCTGGGCCTCATCTCCCGCGACGGACTGGCGCGGGTGGCCATCGCCGCGCGCGAGTCGATGGAGGGCATCGCCTTCACCTCCGCGGCCCAGCGAGATGCCCGCAAGGTGGAGCTGACCCGGGACCTCCAGCGCGCGGACGCGCTGACGTCTCCGTCGCCTCCCGCGGCGCACTGACGCCTCCCAGGCGTCGAGCACGAGAAGTTCGGGGTGCCCTCCGGGGCCGGCGCGCTGACGCGTACCGGACGGCCTCCGGCGCGCGATGACGCCTGGGTGAGCAATCCCCTTCCACCGTCCCTGGGGGCAGTTGGCGTGGGCCCATCCCCCACCAACTTTCCCCCCGCTCCCTCACGGGAGAAATGGGGGCGGCGCGGGCCGCCACGGGGAAGGGGTGGCGGCGTGATGGGGGACGGGACCTGATGGAGCTCTTTCCCATCCAGCTGCTGTTCATCGTCGTCTTGATGAACCGCTACATCCTCGGTCCGTTCCTGCGGCGCCTGCGCGGGTCCAGCATCGACCGGGTGGACGACACGTACCGGCCTCGCGTCGCCATCGTCATCCCCCTCTTCAACGAGGGGAAAGGCATCTTCCACGCCATCCGCAGCCTGCTGGAGCAGGACTACCCCAGCGACCTGCTGCAAATCGTGGTGGTGGACGACTGCTCCAACGATGACAGCTACACGTGGGCCCTGAAGGCCGCGGAGGGACACGCCAATGTCCTGGTCATGCGCAACCCGGAGAACATGGGCAAGCGCAAGGGCATCAACCGGGGCGTGAAGGCCGCGGTCGACGCGGAGATCATCGTCTCGGTGGACTCCGACGTCATCGTGGACCGCTCCGCGGTGCGCAACCTCGTGCGCCGCTTCGTCAGCTCCCGCATCGCGGCCGTGGGCGGACGGACGTACGTGACGAACCGGCACCAGAACTGGCTGACGCGGATGGTGGAGATCAAATTCCACTTCGCCCAGCAGTGGCTGAAGGACCTGGAGCGCAGCTTCCGCCAGGTGATGTGTCTGTCCGGCTGCCTCACCGCGTATCGCCGGCATGTGCTCCTGGAGCTGGAGCCCATCCTGGAGGCGCGCTCCATCGCCGGCATCCCCATCAAATACGGCGAGGACCGGTTCCTCACGCGGCAGATCGTCAAACACGACTACGAGACGGTCTACACGCTGGACGCGTTCTGCTTCACCGCCGCGCCCGCGACGCTGGCCGGCTACTTCTCCCAGCAGCTGCGGTGGCGGCGCTCCAACCTGGTGGACCTGCTTGGCGGCCTGTCCCACGCGTGGCGCCTGCACCCGGTCATCACCATCCACTACGTGTCCCAGCTCGCGCTGCTGCTCGCCTACCCCGTCGTCATCGTCCACAACGTCCTCACCGGCGAGTTCCTGGACATCCTTTCGTTCCACTTCCTCGTCATCGGGTTGCTGGGAATCATCTACCGACTGGAGACGCGGCATCTGCCCGAGGACCGGCGCGTGCACGGGGCGTGCTTCCTGCCCATGGCGCTGCTGATGCCGGTGACGTACGCGCTCTTCACGCCGTTGGCACTGCTGACATTGGACTCCGGGAGTTGGGAGACGCGGGGCAGCCCCAGCGTCGCCCCGGCTCCCTCGACCGCAGAAAACCGGAGCGGACTGCCGCCCAACCCCGCCGGAGAGGGCTCGCCATGAACCAACGTGTCGCGAATCGCATCAATGCCATCGCCGTGTCCACGTACAAGCTGCTGGGCTCGGTGCTCCTGGGGATCATCCTGGCGGCGCTGGTGTCCTTCCTCGCGGTCCAGGGCTTCTTCCTCCTGAGCCATGGCTGGGTGACGCCCACGGTGGTGTCCCCCACGGACCCGCAAATCCTCTCACTGAACACGCAGCTCGCGGCACAGACGTCGGCGAGAGACCACGTCGTCGCCGAGCGGCGCGCGGTGGAGAACCGCATCGAGGACGCGGAGCGCACGGTGTCCGCGGAGCGCGCCTTCCAACAGCGCTTCCTGGTGGCCCTGCGCGGCGAGCGTGCATCCAAGGACCGCGCCGCGAAGCGACTGGCCTCCCTGCGCCATGAGTACGGCCGGGCCCGTGAGGAGATCCTCAAGTCCAACCGCGCCTACGCGGGACTGTCCCGCGCACGCACGGACGCGATGTATGGCGCGCGGCTGCTCCAGCAGGAGGACAAGCTCACCATCAATCACCATCTGGCGCAGCTGGCGCAGAGCAACCTGGCCCTCGCGCAGACCACGGTGGACATGGAGACTCGAGTCGACTCGCTCCATCGGGAGCTCGCGGGGCTGACGGCGGTGCAGAACGGCATGGGCAAGGACGGCACGCCCGTGGGAATCACTCCGGACGTGCTGCTCCTGGAGCGCGAGTACACGCACTCGGTGCTGGAGCAGGCCCGCGCCGTGGCGACGCTGCGAAGCCTGGAGCATGACCTGAAGGCGCTCGACGACGTGTCCCAGCGCTACGAGGCGCTCATCGTGTCGCTGCGAGCCTCGCCCTATCTGCGCGCCATCGAGAAGGACCTGACGGTGGCCTTCGTGCCGTACGAGAACCTGAACAACGCGGCCGTGGGCACGCCCCTCTTCGCGTGCGCCGCGAAGGTCATCTGGTGCCGCGAGGTGGGCGTCGTGGGCCGGGTGCTGGAGGGTGAGGTCTCCATCAAACACCCCATCCGTCAGCACATGCTGCGCGGGGTGATGGTGGAGGTGAAGCTCACGGACTCCGCGTCGGCGCGCGAGGACCTGCTGCACCTGGGCCGCGCGCCCCTGGTGCTGTGAGGGCATGCGCACATGAAGACGTGGAGAAGCCCCATGCGGAAGACTCTCACTTGTGGCGTGTTGGTGTTGCTCGCCGCGCGAACCCCGGCGGCCCACGCGGAGCAGCCCACCGAGTCGGCCACTCCCGACGCCCGCGTGGAGCAGCGCGCCGCGGGCTACTGCGACTGGGTTCAAGGACTGGGCGACGCGGAGGCCGCGCTGGAGCTGGCACCCGAGGTGTTCGGCAGCTTTGGCGTGGTGAACACCGGTGAGGCCGAGGGCGGCGTCCCTCTGGGCAAGCCGAAGCTGCGGGTGACGGCGGGCCTGAGCTACGACTTCGTGGGCCTGTACCGGGGCCACAAGATTCACCGACGCGCGGCGGCGGAGTGCCGCCGACACCAGGCGCTCTCCTCGCTCCAGGCGGCGGTGAGACAGGGCATGGGGCTGGGTGAGGACTCGGCGCTGGAAGCCCGGGCCCGCGTCCTCCAGGACGCCCTGCCCCGCGCCGAGGAGCTCGTCAACGCCTTGCGCGCGGACCTCCGGGACGGCCGGGCGACGCTGGAAGAACTCAACGCGATGCAGGTGCGCCTGGACAACCTGCGCTCCCTGAGCACGGACACCGCGCTGGCGCGAGAGCGCCTGGCGTCGCGCCCCGAGTTTCCTCGCGGACAGCGACTGGAGCCCTTGCTGGAGGAGCTGCGCGCGGCGGATGACGCGGTGGAGGTCGCCACCGGAAGCCTGCGCCGCGCCAAGGCGTGGGAGCTGAGCGTGCGCGGAGGGTATGACGAGGTCTTCGACGTGGAGCAGGAAGTCCCCCTCTTCGGGCAGGTCATGCTGACGTATGACCTGGGCCATCTGTGGCAAGGCAAGGCGAATGCCCGGGCCCGCGACGGTCGTCGTCGTTCGACGACGAATGACGTGGACGGCGTGCATCAGAAGATCTCCGAGTTGCTGGTGGAGCTGCGCTCGCGGCATCGGACGGAGGAGGCTCGGCTGAGGGAGGTCTCCGCGCTCGTGTCGGACCTTGAGGGACAGCTTCGCGAAGTGGAAGCACTCCAGACGCGTGAGATTCGCCGCTTCCGCGACTACCTCCTCCTGGAGCTGGCGCGGTTGCGCGCGGAGCAGGCGTACCTGACGGCGCACGTGGAGGCGCTCACGTCCTTCCTCGGGACGACGCGTCCCTGATGTCGGCCAGGGCCCCGAGCCGTGTCCTCGTGGCCTGTCTGGGGTTCGGCGTGCTCTCTGTCCTCGGGTGGGCTCGGCCTCCGCCCGGTGACGCCCAGAGTCCCGGCACCATCCGAGGCGCGGGCGCGCGGAAGAAGGAACGTGTGACGACCTTCGCCCCGGTGCCCTTGTCGAAGTTGCGGGTCACGCAGGGCGCGCTGCGCGAGCGGACCGATGGACGACTCGACGTGGAAGGCGCACGGCTGCGAGCCATCGTTCCCGGCACGAACACGACGTCACGCGCGGAGCTGCGCTTCTCGCTCCGAGGCTCCTCCAGCGAGCAGCGGGCCCTGCAGTCCGGAGAACAGCGACAGCAGGCAGGCCTCAAGCTGCGCGCACGCGACGGCTGCAACGTGCTGTACGTGATGTGGCGCTTCGCTCCGAAGGCGGACATCGTCGTCAACTACAAGCGCAACCCCGACCAGCACCACAGCAGTGATTGTGGCAATCGAGGCTATGTCACCGTCCGCCCGTTCCGACGCAGCGCGGTGAGCGCGCCCTCCAAGGGAGAGGAACACGCCCTGCGCGCCGAGCTGGCCGGAGTGACGTTGCGCGTCTGGGCGGACGACTCGCTGGTCTGGGAGGGCGACCTTCCCCCAGAGGCCCTCGCGCTCGACGGCCCGGTGGGTCTGCGCTCGGACAACGTGCGACTGACGCTCCAGCTTCGAGTCCCCCCACCCTGACGCATTCCTTCCAGGTGCCAGACTGGTGTCTTGAAGAGACTTGAGGGCATCCTGCGCGTCCACGCAGGGACATGAAGAGGCCCGTATGCTCGCTGGACGTCTGGGTTCACTCCGCTGGCTCGTGCTGTCGTCGTTGGGAGTGGGCGCGCTGGGATGTGGCGGTTCGCTGGAGGCCGTCGAAGACACGTCGCCGCGCGACACGGAGGCCGCCCTCACGGGGCTCCAGGGCAACACCGTGTATGGGCGATGGCTCGGCTCTGGTGGACGCAATCCCACCCATCCCGGCAACCGCACGTTCTTCGTCGACCACGCGGGCCCCACGGCGACGGTGACCTTCACCCTCACCTCGTCCGTGGATGCGTACCTCTACCTGCTCGATGCCAGCGGCAACGTGCTCGCGGAGGACGACAACAGCGCGGGCAACCTGGGCGCGCGCGTGTCCCTCTCCCTGGCCCCGGGCACCTACAAGCTCGTCGCGGCGACCGCTTCACCGGGCCAGAGCGCGGACCTCACTCTCGCCTCCGACAGGGCGCCGCTGCGCTTCAGCCAGCGACTGCTCTTGAAGCCCGTGTCGACCTTCCAGTGGATCTACGACGACAGCGGCACGGGCTCCAACAACGACGTCTCCATCTGGCGCCCCAACCTCGCCCAGGCGCCCGGCTATTACTCACTCGGCGATGTCGCGATGCCCAACGGCGGCGGAGGGCCCGCTCCCGCGACAGCGCTCGTGGTGCAGGGCGAGGGAGACCTGCTCGCCCGACCCGTGGACTACGTCTGGGTCTGGGACGACAAGGGCTCCGGAGGAACCCACGATGGCTCGTTCTGGGAGCCCGTGGCGCCCGCCGGCTACACCTGCCTGGGCGCGGTAGGGGTGCTGGGTTACGGCAAGCCCTCCACGGACCTCATCCGCTGCCTCAAGAGCGAGTACGTGGTGGCCGCCGACCCTGGCGCCGTGTGGAACGACAGCGGCTCTGGCGCGAACAACGACGTGGGCCTCTGGCAGAGCAACGCCAGGGACCACCGGGGACTGCCTGTCGCCACCTTCGTGGCACGGCCCAGCCACTCCGACACGGGAGGCAGTCGCTACTGGGCCATCAACAAGAGCGCGACGGCGCACCCGGAGCTCCAGGGGCTGCCCGTGAGCGCCGCGACGGCGGCGGCCTTCGCCCCTCGCGTGTGGATGCACCCCGGCGAGGCGTACTTCCCCTCCTCCACGGAGTTCCACCTCGCCAATGTCCATGTGGAGGGCGGCCATCAGGTGACGAACCAGGCCCTGGGCTGTGACTCGTGTACGGACCCGCAGTTCCTGGATGGGCAGCGGCCGAACCAGACGCCCGTGCCTGTCTATGCGGAGCTCATCACCCGCACCGTGAATGGACTGCCCACGTCCACGACCGACGTGGTGTATTGGATGTTCTACCCGTACAACAATGGCAAGCGCGTCTGTATTGGCTGGTACTCACCCTGGGGCTGCGTGGGGGGCTATTCCACCTTCGGCAACCACGTGGGGGATTGGGAGCACGCGACGGTGCGCTTCGTGGAGGGCCGGCCGTCGCAGGTCTACCTGAGCCAGCACTCCAACGGGCAGACCTTCACCTATGGCGACAAGGGCATGGGCTTGCTGGGCTGGCGGCCGGAGCTCTTCTCCGCCCAGGGCTCTCACGGCGTCTACGCGGATGCCGCCCGGCACATCTACCGGCAGTTGCCCAACGGCGACTTCCTGGCGGATGACACCGGACGCGGCATCGCCTGGGACACGTGGAGCGCGCTGGTGCCGTTCGACTGGCGCACGCCGGGCACCTTCGAGGGGAGCCTGGCGTGGCTGAACCGCACCGAGCGCTGGGGCAACCCGAAGTCGGGCTGCGAGGTCTCCGAGCCCATAGCGGGGGAGTGCGTCCTCAACGACGGGCCCACCGGCCCCATGTCGAAGAGCGCGTCACGGCCGGACTTCCTGCCCCTCGACTGACACGCGAGGGGCACTCGCCTCGTGTCCCTAGTTGATGGGGTACGCGTGGACGAAGAGGAAGACGAGCATGCCCTGGAACAGCGCGAAGCCGAGCACCACGGGCCCTCGCAGCGCGGGGTGCCGGCCGAGCCAGGCCCCCAGGGGCAGGAAGGCGGGCCACACGGCCGCGCTGTAGCGGCCCAGGCCCACCAGCCCGACAGTCCACAACACGAGCATCAGCGGAACGCCAAAGGCCGCCAGCGCCCACCAGCGCCGGCGCGCCAGGAGCAGCAAGGCCCCCACGCCAGGGACGAAGGAGAGCGCCACGTAGAGGCTGACCTCGGGCGCCCAGTCACCCTTCCACCAGGTCAGCAGGCCCGCCCAGGCCCTGTCTCTTATACA